>DATNHO010000162.1:0-3556 GCA_035604895.1 Terriglobales bacterium
TGCCAATGAAAGACACGCTCGGAGTTTTATTAGCCGGAGGCGCTGGCGAGCGCCTGTATCCTCTGACCCGCGACCGGGCCAAGCCCGCCGTCACCTTCGGCGGCATTTATCGCATCATCGATATCACGCTTTCCAACTGCCTCAACTCCGATCTGCGTCGGGTTTACATTCTCACCCAGTACAAGGCGCTCTCGCTCAACCGACACGTGCGCGAGGGCTGGAACATTCTGGGCCGCGAGGTGGGGGAGTTCATCGAGGTGTTGCCGCCCATGAAGCGAGTCAGCGAGGAATGGTACCAGGGCACGGCCGACGCGGTTTACCAGAACATCTATTCCATTGGCTCCGAGCAGCCGCAGCACGTGCTCATTCTCTCCGGGGATCACATTTACAAAATGAACTATGGGAGGATGCTGCAGCAGCATAACGACGCAGGCGCTGACGTTACTCTAGCGACCATTCAGATTGACCCCGCAGAGGTTTTCCGCTTCGGTGTCGTGGATATCGACCGCGACCACCGGGTCAACGGATTTCAGGAGAAACCGCAGCAAACCGATTTACGTTCCCCTTACAACCCCGAGAAGGTTTCGGCGTCGATGGGCATTTACATCTTCAACACCGACGTGCTCATCCCCGCGCTCCTCAAAGATGCGGAAGATCCGCAGTCCAGCCATGATTTTGGCAAAGACGTATTGCCCAAGATGGTAAGTGAATATCGGGTGTACTCCTTCGATTTTGTCGATGAGAATAAAAAGGAAGCGCTCTACTGGCGCGACGTGGGAACGCTCGAGGCCTACTACGAAGCCAATATGGATATCGTCTCGGTCTCGCCGGTATTCAATTTATATGATGCGGAGTGGCCCATCCGCACTCACCAGCGGCAGTATCCGCCGGCCAAGTTTGTATTCGCCGAAACTGGGCGTACCGGCACTGCGCTTGATTCCATCGTCTCCGCCGGCTGTATCGTTTCCGGCAGCACGGTGAAAAACAGTGTGCTCTCTCCCGACGTGCGCATCAATTCCTACAGCGAGATCGACGACAGCATTCTCTTTTCTCATGTGAATGTGGGCCGCCATTGCCGCATTCGCAAAGCCATCATCGATCGCGACGTGCATATCCCCGAAGGTACGACCGTTGGCTACGATCCCGAAGCTGACCGGCAACGCTACTTCGTTACCGACAGTGGAATCACCGTGGTGACGCGCGATTATTCCCTCTTCGAAAATCCGGTGACAGTCGATTACTTCACCAGCGAGTAGTTCCCCACTCTCCATTTCCCCCGTTAACCCCAGCAGGTTACGCAGGTAACTTTGGCGCCTATTACTGGTGATCAATAATGGACTCTCGACCGTTTTCGATCGGGCCAAAGTGCGGCGATCACGCCGGTACCGGCCCTCCGAAAATTGGGTGAGAAACACAATAGGAGTTGAATGTCCACAGGAGTCAAGAAAGCAAAGGGCGGGGACAAGCCGGAGTCATCGGGGGCATTGTCGCAGCTCAACGAGAAAGTTCTGGAAATGATCCGCGCGCAGGCCCCGCTCCCCAAGGTTCTCGAAGTTCTGTGCGAGCAGATCGAGAAGCAGCATTCTGACATGCTCTGTTCCGTTCTTCTTCTCGATGCCGACGGTACAACGCTTCGGCACGGCGCCGCTCCCAGCCTTCCTAAGGAATACGCCGCAACAATTGATGGAGCGCAGATTGGTCCGTGCGTCGGATCTTGCGGCACGGCTGCGTATCGTAAGCAGGCAGTTATCGTCTCCGACATTGAGGCCGACCCGCTCTGGGCCGACTTTCGCCATTTGGCGCGGCCTTATGGCCTGCGCGCCTGCTGGTCAACGCCAATCGCTTCGCAAGACGGGACCATACTCGGCACCTTCGCGGTCTACTACCGAGAGCCTCGCACTCCGGGCGCCGACCATCTACAACTGATAGCACATGCCACTCATCTGGCGGGCATCGCAATCGAACACGACCGGGCGAAAGCCGAACTACGCGCCGCAGAAGCCCGCTATCGCACACTGGTGGAGCGCCTTCCCGCTATCACCTACGTTGCGGAACTGGGCGCCGACGGCCCCTGGCACTATGTGAGCCCCCAGATTGAAACCATGCTGGGTTTCTCGCCCGTGGAATGGCTCTCCGACCCGATGAACTGGATGAACCATATCCTGCCGGAAGACCGCGAAATTGCTTTGGCGGCGGAGAAACTTTTTCAGGAAACCCACGAGTTATTTCACGCCGAATACCGCATGTCAGCTCGCGATGGGAGGCTGTTGTGGTTCCGCGACGAGGGCGTCCTGCTGCATCAAGCCGGCGACCAGAGACCACTGATGCAGGGCGTGATGTATGACATCACGGAACGGAAGCGCCTGGAAGATCAGCTTCGCCACTCGCAAAAAATGGAAGCCGTCGGCCAGCTGGCCGGAGGCGTAGCCCATGATTTCAATAACCTCTTAATGCTCATTCAGGCTCACAATGAGCACCTCCGCGACCGGCTCGCTGCCGACGATCCAGCCCGCAAAGATGCCGTTGAAATTGAAAATGCCGTCACTCGTGCCGCATCCCTGACGGGCCAACTGCTGGCTTTCAGCCGCAAGCAGATACTCCGGCCCAAGGTGCTCGACCTGAATGTAGTGCTCGCCGACGTTGCAAGAATGTTGCATCGCCTGATCGGAGAAAGCATTGAAGTGAAAGTTGTGGCTGCTCCCTCGTTGGGGAGGGTCAAAGCTGATCCCGGCCAGATGGAGCAGGCAATCCTGAATCTTGCTGTCAATTCACGCGATGCCATGCCCGCAGGTGGCAGGTTGACCATCGCGACCAGCGACGTTGAATTGAACGAAGACGATTCTCGAAACCATGAGGGAGTGACACCCGGCAAATATGTAATGTTGGCAGTCAGCGACACTGGCAGCGGAATGGATACTGAAACCCAAGCCCACATGTTTGAACCATTCTTCACCACCAAAGCACCCGGCAAAGGTACAGGATTGGGGCTAGCTACGGTGTACGGAGTAGTCAAGCAGAGCGATGGTTGGATCTGGGTAGACAGTGCCCCGGGGCGCGGAACTACGTTCAAGATCTACCTTCCGCGGGTGGAAGAGTCCTCGATGGTCGAAGACCGCGCCGAGAACTCTGCGGCCCAACGATCACGAGCCCAGAAACAACTATCGTCCAAGACTGCTGCATCTCTCACCACTCGGCCGAAAGGCACCGAGACCGTTCTGGTCGTGGAAGATCAGGATGGTATTCGCGATATCGTCCGAGAATCGCTCCGGCGCAACGGCTACACGGTGCTGATCGCGGAAGACGGTAATCAGGCCTTGGAGATGGCGAGCGCCTATCCCGACCCAATTCACTTGCTGGTGACGGATCTGGTTATGCCGAATATCGGAGGCCGAGAGCTGGCAGAGCGTCTGACTCCGCTTCGCCCCCAGATGAAAGTTCTCTTCATGTCGGGTTACTCGGAACATTCCACTTTGAATATCGAAGAAACCGCCCTATCCGCCACCGTCCTGCAAAAACCTTTTTCCCTGGAGGCTCTGGCGCAAAATGTCCGCCGCGT
>DATNHO010000163.1:0-8545 GCA_035604895.1 Terriglobales bacterium
TTCTCGCGCTGGCTGCGGGCGAGGACCGAGTTCGCGCTGGCGCAGAAACTCAGGCCGCGCAAAGTTTCCGATTTCGCCACGCTCGAAGACTTGCGCCGTGATCTGATCGAGTCCATTGCCGAATATCGCAGTGAGCAGAGCCAGGTTCTGATCGGGGATTTCAACGCCTCCACTTTCAAATCAACCGACGCCTTCTTTCTACGGATCGGCGGCGGCTCGCTCGGTGGGAAGGCGCGCGGGCTGGCTTTCATCCGCCACCTGCTGCACAAGTATCAGACGGCGCGCCGCTTCGCCGAGGTTCGAATTGCGGTGCCGCCCAGTGTAGTGCTGGCGACCGGTATTTTTGATCGCTTCCTCAGCGAAAACAATCTGCTCGACTTCGCCATCAGTAGCACGGATGATGCCGAAGTTCTGCGACGATTTCTGGAGGCATCGCTCCCGGCATCCCTGCGCGACGATCTGCTGGCATTTCTGGCCGAGGTCCATTATCCGTTAGCGGTGCGCTCTTCCAGCTTGCTCGAGGATTCGCAATACCAGCCTTTTACCGGTGTGTACGAAACCTTCATGCTGGCCAATCAGGATCCCGATTTGTCGGTGCGGCTGGAGCAGCTGATGGAGGCGATCAAGCGAGTCTACGCTTCGACCTTTAGCCAGCATGCCAAAGGATACGTGCGCGCCACGCCCTACCGTTTGGAAGAAGAGAAGATGGCGGTCATCCTGCAGCAGGTCGTGGGCACGATTCATTCTTCTCCAAGCAATGGAAAGCGGTTCTATCCCGACTTCTCCGGCGTAGTGCGATCGCACAACTTCTATCCCGTTCCGCCGATGAGCTACGGAGATGGAATCGCCGCAGTTGCATTGGGCCTGGGGCGGGCGGTTGTCGATGGTGGGAAATGCCTGACGTTCTGTCCGCGCTATCCTCGAAACCTCGTGCAGTTTTCCTCGGTGGAGGATATTCTGGCGAACTCGCAGCGCGAGTTCTGGGCGTTGGAGCTTGATCACTCAGAACATCGCCAGCATGATCCCCCGTCCGACCCGCTGACGGAACTTCGAGAAGCCCGCTACGGGCTGGATGTTGCCGAGAACGACGGAACACTGAATCACCTGGGATCGACTTACTCCGCCGACAATAATGCCATCTCTGATGGGCTGAGCCGGCCCGGTACTCGCATTGTGAGTTTTGCGCCGATTCTCAAGCACGGAGTGTTTCCGTTGGCCTCGATTCTCGAACGGCTCATACGAATCGGCGAAGAAGCGTTCGGGCGCCCCGTCGAAGTGGAGTTTGCAGTGCGGCTGGCGCAAGCACAGGAACCGGCCGAGTTCGGATTCCTTCAGATTCGTCCACTGGTGCTTTCGCGGGAAGGCGAAGAGCTTCGGATGGAGGATGTGAATCCCGACCGGCTCGTCTGCCAAAGTTCCAAGGTGCTGGGCAACGGGCGCGTCCGGGATCTGCGCGACGTCGTGGTAGTCGACTTTCACCGCTTCGAGCGGGCTCGAAGCCAGGAAGTGGCCGAAGGAGTGGCCCACCTGAATGCAAAGCTCAACGAAAGTGGAACACCCTATCTGTTGATCGGCGTCGGCCGCTGGGGATCGAACGATCCCTGGCTCGGAATCCCTGTCGAATGGGACGAGATTTCGGGAGCCCGCGTAATTGTCGAGGCTGGCTTCCGCGACTTTCGCGTTACTCCGTCGCAGGGCAGCCATTTTTTCCAGAATCTCACGGCTTTTCAGGTGGGGTATTTCACGGTCAATCCGGATGCGGGAGAGGGTTTTGTCGATTGGGAGTGGCTTGGTGCGGTGAACGCAATCGAGGAGCGGGGTTGTGTGAGACATCTGCGATTTGACGCGCCCCTGGTTGTGGTGATGAACGGCAGAACCAGCCGGGGAATGGTGTTCAAACCAGAAGGAATGTAGACGCCAGCCCTCCAACGGACAAACCGCCGACACCATCTTAGGCGTTGGCAGAAACCGCCGGCTCGCCTGAAGGCGGGAGTCGGCGGTTGTTGTTAAAAAACAAAGGATACAGCCGTTGAAAGCTAGTTCCCAAGTATTGCGTAGGCGGGTAGCGGATCACCGCTCTTACCGACCACCCACACTCCGCTATTGCTGCCGCAGTACGTGCTTGATCCCTCGCACCAGCCAGCGATCTCGCCCCCTCTCATGTCAGTGCTGTTGAAAGCCCAGCCACCCGCGAAGGCAGTTTGTTTGCTGGAAGTAGTAACGGCAATCCAATATTGCGTACCTTTCTTGACGGGAATGCCAGCCTTGTCCTTGCCCACGTCGAGAGTGCAGCAAGATCCATAGGTAGGCTCAGTCGAGACAGTGAACGTCTTAATGGGTTTTCCAGGCGAGTTATTGTTGTCGGCAAGGAGTTGAATCTGAAATGCACCCGCATCTGATCCGCCAAATGTGCCAACTGAAGCTTCGAGGCGGGTCACGTTGGCATCGGCTGTCGGCGTGAAAGGAATGGCGACCCAGGCTTGAAATGGAAAGTTCGGTGGGCCTGCAGCGATGGTATTGCCAAAGCAGCAGAAATACACGCCGAACGGATAGACGCTGAGGTTGCCGGCGATGGTCTTTAGTTTGGCGTCATGGTTCGCGGGCTGAATGAAGCTAAGCGCATGGTTTGCCGTGACGGTTCTTCTGTTTTGACTGAAGCTGTAAGGGTTTGAGCTCACTGCCAAGGCAGCCAGCGCGATGAGGGTTAATACGGCGACGCCAACCACTGTCACTACGGGTCTCTTCTTCACTTCTGTCTCCTCCATGTTCCCGATGCTAGTGTGGTAAAGCAAAAACGTCGCTAAGCGTATACCCATATTCCCGCTCTGGCAACGGTGAAAAGATTTTCATCTAGAACGCACAGAATCCGTATCCGATTCTCGATGTTTTTCTTGATATTCGCTTTTTATTCGCTTATAATTTGGCCCGTTGTCAACCCAATCAATCATCCCTGGAGGAACGAATGTCACTCAGTCAATCTCTTCTACCCGAGTTCGATCAAGAAATGGCCAATACTCGCAAAACTCTCGAGCGGGTTCCGGACGAAAAGTTCTCCTGGAAGCCGCATGAAAAATCTGGCGCGATGGGCTGGCTGGCCGGACACCTGGCCAATATTCCGGAGTGGGCGGTCGAGACCATCACCAAAGATGGCTTCGACATGAACCCCGGAGGCAAAGGATTTCAGCCGCCCCCAGTCCCTAAATCACGCAAGGAACTGCTGGAGTTATTCGATAAGAATGTGGCTGCGGCGCGCGCGGCTTTGGCGAAGGCCAGCGATGCTGACCTGGGAAAGAGCTGGTCGTTTCTCAACAACGGCGCGACCGTGTTCTCCATGCCTCGAATTGCCTGCCTTCGCACCTGGGTGATGAATCACAACATTCATCATCGGGCGCAGCTGGGCGTTTACTTGCGGTTGAACAACATTGCGGTGCCTGCGATTTATGGGCCGTCGGCTGACGAGGCTGGGATGTAGGAACAGAGCAGCGGTTGCGGAAAAACTCGGCTTGGCGAGTTTTTCCGCAGGCTGCGGGGGAGAACTAGTAGCGGCCTTCCCTGATCCAGAGGCGGACTTGTTCCTCGATGGAAAAACTTTCCGAGCTATCGCGAGCGAACTTCGATTCCAATGCGAACGCGTGCGCTTCGAGCGGCACTGCGAAGTGCGCATTGGTTCTGAGGAAACCGCGAACCAGCAGGTCGGAATAGCGTTGCAATCCCAGGATCTGAAACTGAACCGCATGGACGAGCCCGTGAAAGAGGGCGTTGTCGGTGATTTTCTGGTTGAACACCGTAACGTCCAGGAAAGTCAAGGAGGCCATTTTGGGAAAGTTGGGCAGGTTTGAAAATCCGAGATCCTTCGCCTTGGAGTAAAACGGCGGGTTCGGAAGGCATGCGCCGTCGAGTTCGACGGTCTTGACCCGACTGAGCAAGCTTAGGGAAAAGAAAGGCTGCATCATCGCCTTGTATTGCCCGCTCAGCGCTGTGCCTGAGGGAAAGTAGCGGTCGCGCTGCTTGCGCACGTAGGCGGAAATGGAGGCGCTGATTTCAAGGGCCTGCTCTTCGTTCAGCTTGGGCGCGCTGGTAAAAAATTGATTGGCGGCGGGAATTTGTCTTGCGATCGAGGCGTAAAAATCGTTCAAGGCGGCTGCCGAGTCAATGGCCTTGCGCAGGAGATCCTGCTCGGCGTAGCGGGCCAGATCCTCGGTGGAGAAGCGGAGACGAAGCTGGTGAGTCGCGCACTCCGCACTAAGCAGTTCCAGGCGAGCATGACGAAGTTCTGCGTTCATTTGCACAATGGCAACCCGGTCGTCCGGGTTTTCCCAGGAAAACATGGATGGACTCCTGAATTCAGCTATACAAACGGGGAAAAGGGGCCTATATTTGTTTATGTATACAGCGTTACGTTAACGCTGTCAACATTAATATTAAATCGTTTAATGTAGGCAAAAAGGACAGAAATGCCGCGGCAACCTGATCCTGATCTGCACGAACGCATTTTGAACGCCGCCCAGAAACTGTGGAAAAAGGGAGCGGAAAAGACACTCACCATGCGGGCTGTAGCCCAGGCGGCCGGCACCAACACGCCTGCGGTCTATCGCCGTTTTCGGAACCGGGACGATATTCTGCGGGCCCTGCTGCGGCGAATCCAGCAGGATGTCGGCGACGCGCTTCGGCCGTGCCGTTCGCCAGAAGAAGTATGCCAGCGCTACCTCGAGTATGCGTTGAGCCATTCCCACGAATACGAGCTGTTTTATACGAATGCCTACCAACTGTCTCCCGCAGTCCGCTCTGGCCGCAGGTCTCCGCTCAGGGAACATCGGCCTGCCATGGCGTTGGTGGAAGAGAAGCTGGCCGAGCGTTTGGGAGGATCTCCCGCCGAGCACACCTGCCTGTCCCTGGCTCTATGGACGGTGGCGCATGGAACCGCGATGCTGCTGATCTCGAAGGCAATTCCTGAGGAGCATGTGTCGGAACTGCGCGCCGCATTCACGGCTGCGGTCGAAACCCTGATTAGCAACCCATCGGGCTTGCCAGTTCGCAAGTGAGCGGGACTCGAGTGCTCCGGCGGCGCTGATTGCGTTGCTGGGGCTGGTGGAACGAATTGAAGACCACCCGGCGTCGGCTCCTGGAACCAGGTAGACTTAGTGGCGCTCAAGTCGACCAGGTTCTAGAGGGTGGTAAGGAGCCGACACCGTTCTCGTGAACCAAAACTACTGGGTCACGGTAAAGTCAGTTGCGCTGGTTGCCGTCCCGTCCGGAGTTGTGAATCGGTCCGCGCAGTTGCGTTTTCGTTCGCACGTCTGTAAGACAGTGAATAGTTCATGACTAACCTGGTTTGATCGCTGGCTGGGCATGGATATTTTTCATTAAGGGCTCTCCCCCGGGTTCTGGAACTGCGCCCTTCGTAAACCATTTATTTTTAACGCGATAGCCATCCGCCTCTCTGAACAGGGTATGGGGCTCGCCAGCCCTCGGCGCTCCTCTGGGACAGCGCACAACCGGCATTGTTCGCCGTGAAATTCGCACAAAAAGTTCGGGTTGCTTTGGGAATGACTGACTGATAGCATCTCAGTCCCAGGAAAGCTGCGTGCTTCCTGGCCCGTCCCCCGGGTGGTTCTCCCGTAGCCAGCCTCCAGTACGCATTGCGTCAAAGAACAGAGAAAACTGTCATGCCGTTTCGAAATAATCGATTGCCGGGCGAAATCGAGTCCGATGAACAGGGCAAGACCCCGGAGGAAAGACGGGCGCTGGACCAGCTTTTCAGCGTCACTTATGAGGAACTGCGGCGCCTGGCATCGAGCGTGAAGCGCAGCGATCCCGGCGCCACGCTCAGCCCTACGACCATGGTCAACGAAGCTTGGGTAAAGCTGGCGAAGTCCCCGGGGTTCGCGTCAACATCGCGGCTGCACTTCAAGCGGATCGCCGCCCGTGCCATGCGCCAGGTTCTGGTCGAAGCAGCCCGGCGCCGAAACGCATTCAAGCGCGGCGGTGGTGAAGGCGTCACGGTAATTGTGTTCGATGAATCGCAGGCACAAACGGCGTCCTGCGGACAAGACTTGCTCGCACTGGACACTGCACTGGAAGAACTGGCACGCATTCAGCCGCGCCAGGCCATGATGGTCGAAAGTCGATTCTTTGGCGGGCTCGACATCACCGAAACTGCGGCTTTGCTGGAAGTGTCCGAAGCAACGATATTACGCGATTGGCGAGCAGCCAAAGCCTGGCTGGCCCATGAGCTTCGGCGAGTGCAATGAGTCGGCATGTGTGGGGCGGACACTGTCTGCCGGGTTTTGGTTTTGGACCTCTTGGATGTTGAAATCAGGGTAAAGAAAGCGGACAAGAGTGTCCGCTCTACATTAGGCCACGGAGTAACCATGGACAGCACGCGCTGGGAGCGAATCCAGACCCTGTTTCACGAAGTGGCGGATCTCCCCGAGCCGGAGCAGCGTGCCCTCCTTCAGTCCTCGTGCGCCGATGACCATGGACTCATGGCTGACGTGCTGGCCTTGCTGGAAGAGGACGCCCGGGGCGCATCCCTGCTGGATCGCGATCTCGCGCAGGTTGCGCATGACGTTCTCGACGAAACTCTACCCACTTCTCTTCCATTCAAGGAGTTCGGACCCTACCGCATCAAGCAGGCGCTCGGCGAGGGCGGGATGGGCGTCGTCTATCTCGCCGAACGCACCGATTTGGGCAGCCTGGTTGCAATCAAGCTTCTGCGCGATGCGTGGCTTTCACCGGCTCGCCGCGAACGCTTCGCCAGTGAGCAGCGAACCCTCGCGCAGCTCACTCACCCATCCATAGCGCGACTTTACGACGCCGACACCCTCGACGATGGCACTCCGTGGTTTGTCATGGAATACGTCGACGGCGTTCCGCTCACGGACTATTGCGTTGAGCACGCGTGTTCGATCGAGGAGCGACTGCATCTGTTTCGTGCAGTGTGCGAAGCCGTGCAATACGCGCATCAACATGCCGTGATCCACCGCGATTTGAAACCTTCAAACATTCTGGTGAAAGCGGACGGAACCATCCGCCTGCTCGACTTCGGAATCGCCAAGCAACTGGAGAGCCTCGAAACATCGACAGGCAAAACTGATCAGACCATGACCGGGCTGCGGCTCATGACGCCGGCCTATGCGGCTCCGGAGCAGGTCCGCGGTGACCGCGTGGGTGTTCATACCGACGTCTACTCGCTTGGCGTCATTCTCTATGAGTTGCTTGCGGGCGAGCTTCCCTTCGATCTGTCGAAGCTGACTCCGGGAGAAGCCGAAGCGATGATCGTTGGGCAAGACCCGGAGAAGCCGGCAACGGTCGCCAAGCGGATTACCCACCGGCCCGGCGCGAATATCCCTTCCGTCAGCAAAGCCGCCTGGGCTGACCTGGATGTGCTCTGCCTGACCGCTATGCACAAGGATACGCAGCGAAGGTATCCGTCGGTCGAGGCGCTGATCCGAGACATTGATCACTACCTGAAGGGCGAACCCCTGGAGGCTCGACCCGACACCTTCCGTTACAGGCTGGGCAAGTTCGTCAGACGAAACAGCCGTGCCGTTTCAGCAGCAGTGGTTGTGTTCACGATTGTGGTCGGTTTGGTCGTCTTCTTTACCGTGCGCCTGGCGAAAGCCCGAAACGCGGCGCTTGAGGAGGCGGCGCGAACGCAGCGCATCCAGAAATTCATGATGAACTTGTTCCAGGGGGGCGATGAGTCGGTCGGTCCCGGCGACAGCATGCGCGTCGTCACCATCCTTGACCGCGGCGTGCAGGAAGCCGAGAGCCTCAACAGCGACCCCAAAGTGCAGGCCGAACTCTATCAGACCCTCGGAACCATCTACGACCAGTTGGGCAAGTTCGATCGGGCGGATTCCCTGCTGCGTTCCGCTGTTGACCGGCGCAAGTCGCTTTTCGGCGCGGACAGCACCGAAGTAGCCGAGAGCTTGGTAGCGCTCGGGCAGTTGCGCTCCGACCAGGCGCAATATGACGAAGCCGAACAACTTATCCGCCAGGGACTCGAGATGACCAAGCGGCATCTGCCGCCCAGGCACCCGCGCGTGGGAAGAGCGCTGTACGCCCTCGGAGAAGTTCTGGTGAATGAGGGCAAGTACGACCAGGGCATTCAGGTGCTCGATGAGGCTGTGCAGATTCAGTCCGCGCCCGGCGGAGTTCCCGCCGACCTTGCGGAAACTCTGACAGAGTTAGCAAACGCCCAGTTCTACGCCGGGCACTTGGACGTTTCGAATTCGCTGAACCTGCGGGTTGTGGCCATGGACCGGCAACTGTACGGCGAACGCCATCCCAATGTCGCCGAGGATCTGATTAACCTCGGCGCCATTCAGACCGAGTGGGGGAATTACGCCACGACTGAACGCTACTATCGTCAAGCGCTCGACATCATCCAGGGTTTCTACGGTAAGGACCACCCCGAGACCGCTTCGGTCATGACTCTTCTCGGCCGGTCGCTGAACAATCAAGGACGATTCAACGAGTCGGCTGACATGCTGCGGGAGGCGCTCGGCATTCAAGAGCGTGTCTACGGACAAGTCCATCC
>DATNHO010000164.1:0-35394 GCA_035604895.1 Terriglobales bacterium
TCCACCGCGAACGCCATCGGGGATGCATAGACTGCCCCACCCATTTGAAAATGCCAAAGAGGCTTTCCCGACGACGCATCCAGCGCAATGAAATTTCCTTCCGCGTCGCCCGTAAACAAGAGTCCACCTGCGGTCGAAAGCACGCCCGACCAGGTGGGCGAGAGATGGCGAAACTCCCACTTTACCTGGCCGCTTGCGGGATCGATGGCGCGAAGCGCGCCCCAATACGGCTCCGCCTTATCGGAAGGAAAATAGGCGCTGCCGTAATAAGCATGCCCCACTTCGTACGGCTGCGGCGCAGTGCTGAAGATGTCGCACTCTTCGCGCGCAGTCACATAAAAAAGGCCGGTTCGCGAGTCGAAGCTCGGCGACATCCAATTGGTAGTACCCAGCGCGCCTGGGCAAACCGTTCGCCCCTCGGGCGTTGGCGAACTCTGGTTATTAGCGACCGGTCGGCCCTCCGCGTCCTTGCTGTCGCTCCACGTCGTGTGACCGTAGGCGTTGGCGGAGAGCAACTTTCCCGTTGTGCGATCTAAGAGATAGAAAAAGCCGTTGCGATTGGCCTGCGCGATCAGGTGTTTGTCGCCGGAATCGATCATGACCGGAACCTGCGTGGCGTCCCAATCATGCTCGTCATGCCTGGTGAATTGAAAAAACCAATTCAGTTTTCCGGAGTCGGCGTCGAGAGCAAGCAGAGAGTTGCTGTAAAGGTTCTCGCCGGCGCGTCCTTCGCCGCGATTCGATGGCGACGGATTGCCCGTGGGCCAAAACAGTTGATTGGTTCCCGGATCGTATACGCCAGTCATCCACGCGGGCGCGCCGCCGATCTTCCACGAGTCGCCTTCCCAGGTTTCATGACCCGGTTCCCCCGGACCTGGGACAGTGTAGAAGCGCCATTCGCGCTGACCCGTGTCCGCGTCGTAGGCATCGATGAAGCCGCGGATGCCGTATTCGCCGCCGGAGACGCCAAGAATCACCAGGTTCTTCACCGCGAGCGGGGCGAGTGTGAAGCTGTATCCTTCTTTGTAGTCGACTGCCACGGCATCCCAAATGACGTTTCCGGTTTTGGCGTCGAGCGCGATGACGTGGGCATCGAGCGTGCCGAGAAACACTTTGTCACCCAGAATGGCGAGCCCGCGATTTACCCTGCCACAGCACGGTCGAATGTCAGATGGCAGGGGATGCTGGTACATCCAGATTGGCCTGCCGGTGCGGGCATCGAGTGCGAAGGCTCGGTCGTCCTGGCCGGTCGCGTACAGAATGCCATCGGCGACCAGCGGCGTGGTCTCAAACTTTCCCGTCGCGGCAGTCTGGTAAACCCACTTCGCCACCAGTGAAGGTGCATTCGCCGGGTTCACCTGCTCCAATGAGCTGAAGCGACGGCCCGCGTAATCGCCCGAGTAGGTGAGCCAGTTCTGCGGTTCTTTGGACGAATTGAGCAGGCGCTCGAAGGTGACCTGCGCGCGCGTTTCGCCCGTAGTGAACATCAGCAACAGCAGGCAAATGCCAGACAGCTTGTTCATTTGGTGCACTTTCATTTCATGCCTACGCTGAGCAGGTATCCGACAATGTCGTTCAGATCCTGATCGCTCAAAATGGACGGATTGTAAACGGGCATCAGAGACTCGCGGCTCTTCTGGATGGAGCGCAGTTTATCTTTTTCGAACAAATGAATGCGCTCGCTTGTGTCCATCATTTGCAAGCTGAACTCGTCTTCGTTCAGAGTCACGCCTTTGATCTGCTGCCCGTCCGAAGTCACGACCGTGACGGCTTCGTATTCCTGGGCAAATTCTTTGGTCGATTCGGTCAGCCCCCAAGCCAGCCGCTTGCTCGGGCTGCGCACGGATTCGATCAGCGATTCCACGGTTCGGGCCGTGCCTACCGTCGTCAAGTCGGGGCCGATACGTCCGCCCTTGCCTGCAATCATGTGACACGACGAACAGTTGGCGTCACCATAAAAAAGTTCTTTTCCATGGGCCGCGTTGCCGATCGGCGTTGCGGGCGACTGCACCTGGACGCTTCGCAGATACGCAATGATCTGCCAAATCTCATCGTCGGTCATGCCGACGCCTTGGCCGTTGGTTCCGTTGGCGGGCATCACCGTGCCGGGGATTCCGTTGCTGATGTTCTGGAATAGATGGGCGTCGGAATCTCCGTGACGCTTGTGGGCGCGGGTGAGGTCAGGACCGCGTCCGCCGCCGCGCGCCCCGAGTCCGTGGCAGAAAGCGCAGTTTATGCGGAACTCAAATTCTCCCGCCTTCGCGGCTGTGGGGTCAGATGAAAGTGGGTTGCGGACTTCCTGGGCTGACGCCGAGTGCGCGAAGATTGCGACCAGCACGACCGCCGCCCGCATGGAGACAGCTGACGAAGATGTTCTCTGACGGGACATAGTTGCCGTTATAGTCCTTGGCCGGCCAAGAGAGTTCCGTAGCGCACGAGAATGCGCGCATGATAGCACAGCAGTTGAGGAGCGCTTTCCATAATAGAACGCAGGGTTTACTGTTTGGTAATTAGCCCCCAAACTGGGCAAGGGCATTCTTCGGATTTCAGCGCAGAATCCGCGGCGGCGTAGCCTTAAACCGTGAGGGTAATATCAGTTGAGCGACGAGTCGCCTGAAACCGGATGCGAGGCCTGGGTCTGGTTACCAACGGTACTTTCGTCCCGCCGACACCCGCGCTACAGTTTGCTCATGACCACTACGGCGCCGAAAAAGTACCGCTGCCTGCAGTGCGAGATGACCGAAGACCGGTGCGATTGTGAACGATACTGCTGCCTCTGCCAATCGCTCACCGAAGTCCGCCTTTGCGAAGACAGCCTGTATTACTGCAAGCCGTGCCGGGAGGCGTGTGGTTATAAAGTCTCTGATTCAGGGTCGGAGTCGTCCAGGTTCTAGCTGCTAGCGAGGTCTTAGCCTACTGCCTTATCCTCGGGTTCGCCACTGAATACAGCAGGTCCGTCAGGAAATTCACTGCGATGTAGGTTAAGCCGATCGCGAGGATGCATCCCTGGACCAGATAGTAGTCGCGGTTGCCGATGGCTTGGATCGTGAGGCGACCGATGCCGGGCCAGGAGAAGATGGTTTCGGTGACGATGGCGCCGGCTAGCAGGGCCCCGAATTGTAGGCCGAGCACCGTGATTACCGGAATCATGGCGTTGCGCAGGGCGTGGCGATAGACTACCGTACGCTCGGGCAAGCCTTTAGCGCGGGCGGTGCGGATGTAGTCCTGTCCGAGTTCTTCCAGCATTGAAGTGCGGACCATGCGCGTCAGGATGGCAGCGAGAGCGCCACCCATGGTGATCGCCGGGAGAACTATGTGGGCCAGCGTGCCTGAGCCTGAGACTGGCAGCAGCCCAAGTTTGATGGCGAAAAACAAGATCAGGATTGGGCCCAGGGCGAAGTTCGGAAAGGACAATCCGAAGAGGCTGACCACGCTGAGCAGACGGTCGTCCCAGCGATTGCGCCTCTGGGCGGAGCGGACGCCGGCTGGAATTGAGAGCAGGATGGCCACCAGCAAGGCCGCAAGGGTCAATTGCAGCGTGTACGGATAGCGTTGGGCGATCAGGGCGCCTACGTTTTGATTGAAGCGGAGCGACGGACCTAGATCGCCGTGGAGCACGCCTTTCCAATAGCGGAGATATTGCTGGCCGAGCGGAACATCGAGGCCGTAGGCGTGTCGCGTGGCTTGAACGTCGGTGGCGGGCGCACCTTCGCCAAGCATTTGCAGGACTGGGTCGCCGGGGACCAGATGAATTAACAGGAAAACCAGAGAGACCACTAGCCAGACTACCGGGAGCGTGTACAGCACGCGGTGGGTGAGGTAGCGGAGCATTAGGCTTTAGGCTTCAGGCTTTAGGCTTCAGGTCGTCCATCGCAATACCAATGTGCTTCAAGTGATGCATCATGTGTTCGATGTAATCCTCGAAAACGAATTTCAGGGTCAGCGGCTGGGAATCGGCGATGGTGCAGGTTCGCGACCAACCGTCGTCGGGAACGGCTTCAGCGGCCGATAGCAATTGCCGATTAAGGGCACGCCAGAGTTCGATCATTTCTTGCCAGTTGCGCTGCTGATATCCGTGCAGCTTGACCCAGGCATTGCCGTCGTAGCCCGGCATTTTGGGTTTGTCTTCGAGTTGAGTGCGGACGATCCTCTGGTGATTGTTGGCGGCGGAGTCCAGGAGATGTCCCAGTTCTTCCTTAGGCGACCATTTGGACGGTGACGGTTTGCCTTCCGTTTGCGACGGCGGAAGCTTGCTTAGCCGAGGTGGGACTTCGTTTAGCAGAGCGCGCAGTTTTGTCAGTGCTTGCATTTTCATAAAAGCCAGTTTCTGTTCCCGGTTCTCAGTTCTCAGTCCCCTGCCCTGCCTACTACCGCGGGTTGCAGCTTCTCGATTTGCACTTTGGCGATGCGGTGACCTTCCATTTCTTCGACACTGAAGCGGTGACCTTCGTAGTCGAAAGAGTCCCCGACGCGGGGAATCTTCTGCAGCCGCGCCAGCACAAACCCGGCCAGAGTCTCGAAGCCGCTGTCCCGCGGCAGCGAGAGCTGATACTGCGATTCGAGGTCGCGAATCCCAAATGAACCTTCGAGGACTAGAGCGAGCTTCCCTGGGAGAGCCGGCTGCTCGGGCGGAGGCGCATCGAATTCATCTTCAATCTCGCCGACCAATTGTTCCAAAATATCTTCTACGGTAATCACGCCGGCAGTTGAACCGAACTCGTCGACGACCACTGCCAGGTGTCGTTTGCGGTCCTTGAATTCCTCCAGCAGTTCGGTGAGCACTTTAGTCTCCGGCACCACCAGGACATCGTGCATGATCTGGCTGATTCTCACCGCCGAGATTCTTGCCGCGATGGGTTGAGAAAGGCGAAGCCGGGTCCAGCGCATCAGATCCTTGGAATAGAGGACTCCAATGATGTGTTCAGGACCGCGCTGCGGATCGTAAACCGGGATGCGAGAATGCTGCTCCTCCACCACTCGAGCTAAAGCTTCGTCGAGCGAGAGGTCTCCGGGCAAAGAGAAAATATCCGGACGGGGCACCATCACTTCGCGCACGGTAATGCTTTCCAGTTCCAGCGCGTGATGGATCATTTCCTCCTGAAATGGAGGAATTTGGCCGAACTGCCGGCTGGCGGTAACGATGAGTTTAAGTTCGTCCGGGGAATGGACGGGCCCCTGCCGAACTTTGCGCGACCCGAAGATCCGCAGCACGAAGCCGGCGGCCGCGCTCATGCCGAAAATAAAGGGCCGCGTGAGGGTCAGAAAGACTTCCATTGGCCCGGCGACGGCCAGAGCTACCTGCTCTCCACGCTGCAACGCCAGCGACTTCGGAACCAACTCGCCCAAGATGACGTGTAGGCAAGTGATCAGGACGAAGGCGATGCCTATGGCGATTCCATGGGCATAAATGTTGGCATGAGGAACCTGGCCAAGTAGTTCCTCAACCATGTGGGCTAGCAGCGGTTCACCAACCCAACCGAGGGTAAGGCTGACTACTGTGATTCCAAGCTGAACGCCGTTGACCACTTCATCGAGATTGCGGTGCAGTTTCTGGACAATGCGGGCGCCGATTCTTCGGGCCTCGATGAGTTGCTGGATGCGGGTTTCGCGAATGCTTACCAGGGCGAATTCGGCCGCGGCAAAGAACGCGTTGGCTGCGACCAGGAGCAGGATCAAAAACACCCGGATCAGCACAAAGGCGATCATGGATGGGTAATTCTAACATTTCAAAGGCCGTTTCGCATTCCCAGGGATGTGCGGAGGCTGTAGAATGAATGATGTAGCAATGGAATGCTCTGTCGTTATCTACCTCTGGATCTCACCGTCTGCCGAAAACTCGCTAGGCGGAAGCTCGAAAACTGATTTTCTGCTTCCGTTTCTGAGCTTCGGCGGTCTAACACAACGGGTGCGACCGGCAGGGCCGGTCCAGCTCTAACCCAGCACCCAGGAACAAAAGACGGGCTACCCTCGTAATAACCTACAGAGGCTCACCAAACTCGAACCAGCGACTTCAGGAGGCGGATGTGAACGGCAACAGTAATGGCAAGAAGAAGCGGCGCAAGCGGATCATAATCATCGGCATCGTTGTGGCAGTTCTTTTGGTGTTTGCGGGTGCGCTTTTCGCCTTCACTCGCGGCGGTACCAAGATCGATCCCTCGAAGCTGGCGAAGGTTGAGAAGGGCGATTTGGCCAAGAGCGTGGTCGCCACTGGCAAGGTCACCCCCATAACCAAGGTCGAGGTCAAGTCCAAAGCCAGCGGCATCGTGAAAAAGCTGCTGGTGGAGTACGGTGACACGGTGAAAAAGGGACAGCTTCTGGCCCAGTTGGACAAGGTTGAGATCGAAGCACAAGTGGATCAGTCCCGGGCCGCGTTGCAGGCGGCCCAAGCCAATTTGGCCAGTTCTCAAGCCGACTACGAGCGCGCCAAGGTCGATGCGGAAGGCCCAGACGTGCCTTTGTTGAAGCGGGCCTACGACCGCGCGGTTGAAATGGCGAAAGACGGCGTGGTTTCCGAATCGGCTCTGGACGACGCGCAGAAAAACTATCAAATGGCGCAGAACAAGCAGAACGTCTCCAAAGCGCAGGTCACGGTTTTGAAGGCGAAGATCGCGCAGTCCCAGGCCGAAATGGTGCGCGATCAGGCGAATCTGAAACAGTTGGACGAACAGCTCAGCTATACCGATATCGTTTCGCCGATCGATGGCATCGTGCTTTCGCGCGACGTTGAAATGGGTGACGCAGTCAGCTCGATTCTCGTACTGGGTTCCTCCGCTACTCTGGTGATGACTTTGGGCGACACCAGCGAGGTTTACGTAAAAGGCAAAGTGGATGAAAGCGACATCGGCAAGGTTTATCTGGGGCAGCCGGCGCGGATCAAGGTCGAATCCTTCAAGGATAAGACCTTCAACGGCAAGGTGACTAAGATCTCGCCCATGGGTGTCGAGAAAGACAATGTCACGACTTTCGAAGTCCGCGTGTCCATCAATAACCCGGGCGGCGAATTGAAGGCGGAGATGACGGCGAACGCGGAAATTATTCTAGAAGAGCACAAGAACGTGATGCAGATTCCGGAAGGCGCGATCATTTACGACAAAGACAAGAAGGCTTCGGTCGAGATTCCTGACTCGAAGGAAAAGGATGGAAAGAAGAAACTCGCGGTCAACATTGGCATCTCAAATGGCGCTAAGACGGAGCTGCTCAGCGGCCTGAAGGAAGGCGACCAGGTGGTGCTACAATAACAGGCGTCGTATCGTCGGCGAGTATTTCAAACCTGCTGTTTTGGGCTTGAATCGGGAAGGGGTTTTCGTGATTTCGAGTCGCTGGCTACGAAGATCCGCCTTGTCCGCCGCGATCACTTTCTTACCGTTCGTCTTTGTGCCTCCGTTGAGCCCCGCCCAAACCTATGCCGTGCTCCACACATTTAAGAACAAAACCGACGGAACGAATCCGCTTGCCGGTCTGATTCAGGACGCCAACGGGAACCTTTATGGGACGACGTGGCAAGGCGGCGACCTCAATTGCCGACCGAAGTTCGGCTGCGGGACCGTGTTCAAGCTGGACAGCAACAACAAACTTACTGTGCTTCACGCCTTCGCCGGAGGCACAGACGGCTCGGGACCCTCCGCCAGTTTGCTGCTGGACGGGGCAGGAAATCTATATGGCACGACGATGACCGGCGGCGTCGGCCAGTACGGGACGGTCTTCAAGATCGATATTCACGGGAAACTTTCTATCCTCCACAGCTTCACCGCAGGCACGGACGGTGCGTTCCCATCCTCCGCTCTCATTGCCGACAGGACCGGAAATTTGTATGGTACCGCCATCAATGGCGGCGCTCACGGTTACGGCGTGGTGTTCAAAGTAAGCCAGAGCGGAAAATTGACCGTGCTTCACAGCTTCAGCGGAGGAACAAACGACGGCCTAAATCCTAAGTCGAGATTGCTTTTGGACACCGCCGGCAACCTTTACGGCACAACCACCGAAGGTGGTTATATGGGAAACGACTGCAGGGTGGAGAATGGGTGTGGCGTGGTCTTCAAGCTAGCCAGCAATGGAAAGCTGACTCTGCTCTATCGCTTCACCGGGTCCACGGATGGGGAAATGCCCCGGACTGCGCTAGTCGAGGACGAGTCGGGCAACTTTTACGGTACAACCTACTCGGCCGGCGATCGGACCTGCGATCCCCCGTTCGGCTGTGGGACCGTGTTCAAACTGAGTGCGGCCGGCAAGTTGACTGCGCTCTACAATTTTCATGGCGAAGCAGACGGAGCTTTTGCTGCCGGGGACCTGGTTCGGGACGCCGCCGGCAACCTCTACGACACAACCACGGAAGGCGGCGATCTCAACTGCGGCGGAACCTTTGGTTGCGGGACGGTGTTTAAGCTAGACTCGACCGGCGCCCTGACTGTGCTGCACACATTCACGGGAGGACAGGACGGGATGAGTCCTCAAGCCGGCCTGTTCCGAGATGCGGCAGGCACGCTTTTTGGTACGACCGGCTACGGCGGCGTCGACGAACGCGGCGACGTCTTTAAGTTCGTGCCTTGATCACGGCATTTTGTGCGGCTAGTCAGCGTCGGCCTAAGGTAGACGCAGAACAAAACTTTGGGCGTGCGTGCACGAACCTGTACCAATCGGAATCTTAAAGTTGTATCCTCGTTTCCAGCATTCAATGGCGCTCCCCCGTCCATGAATCTTCTGGAGATTACCCGTCAGACGTTGGCCACTTTCAAAGCGCACAAAATGCGCATTTTCCTCACCATGTTTGGGATTATTTGGGGGATTGCATCGGTCATCCTTTTGGTCGGGCTGGGCCGCGGATTCAGTGTGGACCAGCAGAAGCGCATGGAGACGCTGGGCAAAGACCTGGTGATCATCTGGGGCGGGCGCACCAGCTCTCAGGTGGGAGGTTTGGCAGCCGGACGGGAAATTGCTCTGACGGTCGATGATGCCCGCTTAATTCGGGACGAGTGCTATCTGGTGAAGAACGTGAGCCCCGAACTGAGGCGCGCGGTTCCGGAGGTCAGCCAGTTCAATTCGGCCAATCGTGAAATCGTGGGCATGTGGCCTGCCTTCCAGAGTTTCCGTTCACTGCGGCTCAGCGAAGGCCGGTTGATCACGGAAGAGGATGAGTCCGAGGAACGTCGCGTGGTCATACTGGGAGACGCCACCCGAAAGCAACTATTTAGTGGTAAACCGGCTGTGGGTGCGACCCTTGAAATCAAGAGCGTTCCCTATACCGTGATCGGCGTCCTCGCAAAGAAGACGCAAAACTCCAACTACAGCGGACCTGACAATGATTTTCTCTTCGCGCCCTACTCAGCCGTGGCGCGCGATTTCCCGAGGCCGGAGAAAAAAGGGATCGTGCGCGGCTATCTCGACGATATCGTTTTCGAGGCAGGCAGCCCGGATGAGCACGAGGAAACGGTCCAGCAGGTCCGCACTTCGTTGAGCCGGCGTCATCATTTTGATGCTAAAGACAAAGACGCCATTTTTGTCTGGGATACGATGGAAGCGGCCAAACTGGTCGAGAACATTTTTGCCGTGATCACGATTTTCTTTGGCTGTGTAGCCGTTATTACCCTATGCCTGGGCGGGATAGGCGTGATGAACATCATGCTCGTCTCAGTCACGGAGCGGACCCGGGAGATTGGCGTCCGCAAGGCGCTGGGAGCCACTCGAGGCGACATCATGCGGCAGTTCTTTGCCGAGTCCGCGATCCTCACGATGGTAAGCGGCGTTCTGGGGCTGACCGTCGGTTTAGCCTTGTGTGCAGCAATGGCGGCGCTTCCCCTGCCTGACTTTGTCCCTCACCCTATCGTGTCTGGCGCGTCTATCGTAGCGTCGGTGCTCACGCTGTCCGTGATTACGCTTACGGCCGGCATGTATCCCGCGCAACGCGCCGCCGAGATGACGCCGGTGGACTCGCTGCGCTACGAATAACCATAAGCCGGGGAGGAATTCCATGTTTAGATCGAACTCGTTTAGATCGAACTTATTTCGTTCAAATCCGTACAGATTAAGTATGTGCCGCTCAATGGCTCGGTCTTTCGCGGTCCTTCTGGCTTTGGTCCTGGCAACAGGGTTGAACGCCGCTGCTTCAGTCCAGGGATCATTTGAACGCGCGTTCAAAGTGACCGGTCCGGCGGAGTTGGAAGTCCTGACCCGGTCAGGGGATATCACGGTTCGCAGCGGTCCGGCCGGCAATGTGACCGTCAGGGGGAAAATTCACGTCGGCAATGGATGGTTAACTGGCGGTCGCCAGTCCGACGTGAGCGAAATAGAAAAGAATCCGCCCATTCGCCAGGCTGGAGACAGCATTCACATTGATTACCTGAGCATGCGGGATATTTCGATTGACTATGAGATTACCGCTCCAGCGGATACCAAAGTGCGTACGCAGAGCGGCTCCGGCGATCAGACAATCGAGGGTCTGCACGCGACTCTCGATTTGGAGAGCGGTTCCGGCGACATGCGATTGCGCGATTTGGACAGTGAAATTCACCTGCACACGGGCTCCGGAGACGTGGAAGCTCGCGAAGTCTCCAGTTCCTTCACGGCCGAGACCGGAAGTGGCGATATTCGGCTGGACGCCCGGGGCAGTGGAGATGTGCATGTCCACACCGGCTCGGGAAATGTTGAGCTGCGCGGGGTAAATGGTGGCTTGCAGGCTGAAACTGGGAGCGGAGATGTGACTGTCGCCGGAGTTCAGACAGGAACCTGGGAAATCAGGGCCCACTCGGGCAACGTCGAGATTGAACTGCCTTCTAACGCCGCTTTCGATTTGGATGCGTCCACGGGCTCCGGAGAGGTGGTGGTCGGTCGTCCGGTGACCATGATCGTTCAAGGCCGCGTGCGTGAAGCGCGACGTTCGGTCAACGGGAAGGTTGCGGGCGGCGGTCCTCGATTGACCATTCATACGGGATCCGGCGACGTGCGCATTAATTGATAAAGTTCTTGAATGGGAGACAGCGATGAAATCCAAAAGAGTTAGTTTGCCGGTCGTGTTGGGCGCGATTGTGGTGAGCCTTACTTGCCTGCAGCCGGTGCCCGCCGCGGCTTCGTCCGAGGGTTCATTCCAGCGCACCTTGCAGGTAAATGGCCCGGTTAATCTCGACCTTGCTACTGGATCCGGAAGTGTCAATGTGCGCACCGGAAGCTCATCGCAGGTAGAAATAACCGGACACATCAAGGCCACGAATTGGTTTGGAGGAGATGCGGACGAACGCGTCAAGCGGATTGAGTCCAACCCTCCGATCCAGCAGAGTGGCAACGACGTTCGGATTGGCCACATTGATGACCGCGAACTGCTGCACAACATTTCCATCAGTTACGATCTCGTCGTTCCCGCGGAGACCGAGTTGCACTCCCACAGCGGTTCCGGCAGTCAGAGTGTGGAAGGCCTTCGCAGACAGGTCGAGGTCGAATCAGGATCGGGGAGTTTGAAAATTTCCGACATCGGCGATACCGTCCACTCTGAAACTGGCTCAGGGGACATCGAGATCGATCGGATCAAAGGCAATGTGCGCACGAAAGCAGGCAGCGGCTCGATTCGCGCTACCGATATTGCAGGCGGATTCGAGGGCCAGACCGGCAGCGGACACGTCACCCTTGAACAGACCGCGGCAGGCTCGGTGCGGGCTGATACGGGTTCCGGGAGTTTGGAACTGCGCGGTGTACTGGGTTCGCTTGAAGCAGAAGCCGGAAGTGGCACCATCACGGCAGAGGGCAATCCGACCGGTGCATGGACTGTGCATTCCGGCTCGGGCAGCATCCACCTCAAGTTGGCGTCCGACGCGAGTTTCGACTTGGATGCCCATACCAGTTCGGGATCGATCTCGGTGAGCCAACCGGTCACGGTGCAAGGATCCATTGGACGCAAGGAGTTACGGGGAAAAGTCCACGGCGGCGGCGTTCCCGTAGAAGTGGAAACTGGATCGGGAAACATTGACATTCAGTAGTACCCCAACCTTGAAATCATGTAGTCGCGGACGCCCCGTCCGCGGCGGCTCGCCGCGCATCCTCGCATAATGCACTGCTTTGCTCCGTGAGCGGGCGAGGCGTCCGCCCGACGTGTTTCGTTCAATTTCCAATTGACAATTGGACATTCCGCGATTCAACTGGTCGCGTGTTCCTGAAAGAACTGATTGCGCAAAGCTGGCAGGCGCTGATGCGCAATCGGCTTCGCTCCGTCCTCACTATGCTTGGCATTGTGTGGGGACTGGTATCCGTGGTGATCCTACTGGCGTATGGGCAAGGTTTGGGCGGCAGTGTTCTGCATGCATTTCTCACCATGGGCGACAACGTAATCGTGATCTTCCCGGGACAGACTAGTATGCAGGCAGGCGGAGAGCGGGCGGGAAAGAAAGTTCGCTTCGAATACGAGGATGTCCAGGCGATACGCGAGGAAGTGCCGATTGTACGCGCGGTCAGTGGCGAGGTGAACCGGAACCTGGCCTTTAAGTACGGCACGCGAGTGGTATCGCTTAAGGTGCGCGGTGTCGATCTCTCCTACGGGCAGATGCGCAAGCTGGACATCGAAGACGGACGCTACTTCAGCGACCTTGATTACGTGGAACATAACCGGGTAGTCATCCTCGGACAGGTCGCGAACAAGAGAGTTTTCCAGGGAGCGCCTTCGGTCGGTCAGTCGGTGAGCATTGGCGGCCTGGATTTCGAAGTCATCGGAGTTTTGCGAACCAAGGTTCAGGACTCGTCCTACAACGGCCCGGACAACAACGACGGATTCGTTCCGTTCGAGACCTACCGCGATCTCAAGAACATCCGCAATCCTGACCTGATCGTCATCCAGCCTACGGCACCGGAATTGGATAAGAAGACGCTGGCGGCGGTTCGCGAAGTGCTGGCGCGGCGTCATCACTTCGATCCCAAAGACGAAAAAGCAACGCCGGTCTGGGACACCATCGAAGATCGCACGACGCTGGACGGGTTCTCCCTCGGGTTGCAAGCGGTGCTCGGACTGATTGGCGCGGTCACACTGGGCGTCGGGGGCGTGGGCGTAATGAACATCATGCTGGTTTCGGTCACCGAGCGTACGCGTGAGATTGGGTTGCGTAAGGCGCTCGGAGCGCGTCGATGGCAGGTCCTCATGCAGTTTCTGCTGGAAGCGTTGGTGCTGACTTTCGCCGGCGGCCTGATCGGAATCGGTGTTGCTGTCTTTCTCACCTGGGTGATTCCGCCCATGCCGCTTTACAGCGAGCTCTACAAGACTGCCAATCATGAGGGTGACATCTTCTTGCACGCTTCGTTCCTCGTGATCGCGGTTTCTTTCACCATCCTGGCGCTGGTGGGCGTAATTTCAGGATTCTTTCCGGCGCTGAAAGCTTCACGGCTGGATCCGGTGGAGGCGCTGCGCTACGAGTAAAGGCAGGCCGCGTCGAGGCGTTTGGCCAATTGCCTGGTAGTGGTGCAGTTTGAACCTACGCGACAGGATAGTGGTGCCCGCTGCCGTGATCTTGGGAGGCAAGAATGAAGGCATCTATGTTTTATCGAATCGCTGCTGTTCTTCTGCTGCTTTTTGACGCCGGACACACATCTGGTTTTCCCTGGTCCGATCCCCAGTGGGGAGTGGATCTTGGCTCCATGCGGTCAACTCACTTTTACATTATGGGGTTTAGCCGGACCTATTGGGATTTTTATGTTGGGTTCGGACTCTTTGTCAGCGTGATTGTTCTACTCGCGGTGGTATTGGCGTGGCAGCTAGGCGGCCTTCCGCCAGAGTCTTTGGCGCTCATGCGCGGCACTGCGTGGACGTTCGCCCTTTGCTTTGCCGCCATCACGGTTTTGAACCTGAAATACTTTTTTATTATTCCCATCGTTTTCTCAACCGTGATTACATTATGTTTGACTGCGGCGGCATGGCTTTCAGCGAAGCAGGTTCGCAGGCCTCCGTTGCAGTAGTAAGATGAGGGGGATTCAACTGCACCACGACCAATTACTTCCGTGCCTTGACGCGGCTCTTCGTGACAGGTTACTTTCGAGTTTTCCCGGCAGAATCCTGCTCCGGGCAAGGAAGAACATTGGCGAACCGTCCGCTTATCACTCTGACCACCGACTTCGGGCTCAACGATCATTTCGTCGGGGCTATGAAGGGCGTCATTCTGGATATTGCTCCGGAAGCTGAAATCGTGGATATTTGCCACGCCGTGCAGCCCTTTGATGTCCTCGACGGCGCTCTGGCCATCGCCCAGGCATATTCGTATTTTCCCAACGGCACCGTTCATATGGTGATCGTGGACCCGGGCGTAGGTACGGCGCGGCGCCCGATCCTTTTGTCCACGGGACGACATTACTTTGTGGCGCCAGACAACGGCGTACTTTCCCTGATCTACAAACACGCGGAGCGGGTTCAGGTGCGCCACATCGACGCCGAACATTACTACAGGCAACCGGTGAGTAACACTTTTCACGCCCGCGACATTTTTGCACCAGTCGCTGCGTACCTTGCCAAGGGCGTGGAGACGGCGAAGTTTGGCGAGGAGATCACGGATTTCGTACGCTTCAACGCGCCCAAACCCAAGGCGGTGGATGCACAAACGCTACGAGGCGTGGTCCTCAGGGTCGATCGTTTCGGAAACGTCGTGACTAATTTCACACCCGAGGATGTTCCGGCGTTGTTTCAAGCCGAGCCACCGGCATTCAAGATTCTAGTAGGCAAACGCGAGGTCACCACGATTCACACCAACTATGCTGAGGGCACACCGAATGAAGTCTTCGGCATCCTTGGAAGCATGGGGTATTTAGAGATTGCTGCCAATCGCGCTGCGGCCGCACAAATCATTGGCGCCGGCAAAGGCTCCGAAGTGAATGTGATTCTGGAAGGCGCCGCCGCGGCGACCAACGGGCAATAAGGTTACGTACTTTTTGGCTTGGGATGGGCGTGGCGTTCCATTTCCGCCGTCCACTTCAGAAAACGCCACAGATTCTTGCGCTCCCGCCAAGTGAATTCCCAGAATTCCAAGAGTCCGATCTGCTGCATCTTCACTCCGCAGTACGTTTCGATTCGCCATAGCAGGTAGGGACTACGCCACGGAGTGAGGTGGTGGCCGCGGGTCGCATTCCACAGAAATCGGAACATGTAGGGCATGGGGCTATCTTAGCTGATCGCTCCCGAAACATTCCCAGAGGAACTGGCGCCGCGTCTCAGCAGCCATGCGGCGACAATCGTTAGCAAGGAAATAATGGTCACCAGAATCACCCCCGTGAGGAACAAGGGAGCCGTGTAGTACTCCGGCCGACGCATGAAGAGGGCAATGCATGCCGGGAGGGTCAACAGAACGATTCCGTTTACCATCAAGACTCGCCTGGCCCACGTCGCGTGACGATTCTGGACGGAGGCGGCGAGCCATGTTGTGTAGCCCAAGGGCAGGAGAAGAATACCCATCAACACATGATTCAGTAAGGTCGGCCCCACGGCGCGCTGGTAGACCTCGCTCGAGCTTTCGCCCAACAAATCGCGAATGTGAGGCGTCGCTATGGTATGAACTATTCCTAGAACGATGAGCAGCACGCCGACGGCTCGCAGGAATCCCGCGGCAATTTCCTGTGAACGCATAGTCGCTCTCCACGGACCTGACAACTATACTCCTCGACCGTCGAGAAACTCTGCATTGGAAACTCCTCTGGTCGTTCATAAGTAACCACGTGCTAGAATCCACTTTCTGCCTAATGATTTTCTGTTCTATGGCCGACCCTGAAGCCCGCCAGAAAGCCGAAGATCGCTACTACGCCGCTCTGGACCTGGTCTCTGAGGGTGAGCACGACCGTGCCGTGGAGGAATATCAGAAATCTTTGGAGGCCGATCCCACCTTCACCGAAGCGATGCACGGACTGGCGCGTGCCCTCCAGGATCTCGGCCGACTGGATGAAGCCATCGTAGCAGCGAAACGCATCTCGGAGATCGATCCGGACGATGTGTTGGCCTATACCAGCCTGTCAGTTCTCTACCAGAAGAAAGGCATGATTCCGGAAGCGGAAGCAGAAGGCGCAAAGGCCAGAGTGTTGGGATGGAAGCAGCAGTTGAAGAAAGGCAGTCGTTAGTCGTTGGCCGCTACAAAATAGTCAGGATGACAGGACTAACGGCCAACGACTGACGACCGACGGCTAGAGTTCGTACTTCTTCATCAGATGCCGGAACGAGCGGTACGAAATCTTCAGCAGGTCTGCTGCCCGCGTCTGGACGCCGTTCGACTGAGCCAGCGCGGTCAGCAGCAGTGACTTCTCGATGTCGGCGACGTACTTCTCCATATCCATCCCGTCGGGTAGAGTGGACATGTTCCCGGAAATTGCCGTCCCCGGCAATCCAGCCCCAGCAGCCGCGGCTCGAGCCTTCGCTTTCTCGGCGGGCAGGTCAACGCGGAGTTCATCCCCGGTTTCCAAGGCGACCGCGCGCTCGATGGTATTTTCCAGTTGGCGGACATTGCCCGGCCACTCATAACCTCCCAGGGCTTCGAGCGACTGCGGATTCACTCTTTGGATGCTCTTCCCTGCTCCCGGCGCATACTTCTTGAGGAAATGGTTGACCAGAAGTGGAATGTCTTCGCGGCGTTCGCGTAAAGGCGGCACCGAGACCGGAATCACGCTGAGCCGGTAGTAAAGATCTTCGCGAAAGGTATTGTCGGCCACTTGCTTGTCCAGATCGCGGTTGGTCGCGGCAATGACGCGTACGTCAATGGGAATCTCGTTCGTTCCGCCCACCGGGCGCACCGAGCGTTCCTGCAACACACGCAGCAGTTTGACCTGCATGGTCAGGGTCATCTCGCTGATCTCATCGAGAAAAATCGTGCCCTTGTCAGCCACTTCGAATAATCCGCGTTTGTTCTGATTGGCGCCGGTAAATGCGCCTTTCACATAACCGAATAGTTCGCTTTCCAAGAGAGTTTCGGGGAACGCTCCACAATTGATGGAAACAAATGGCTCGGCGGCACGCGGAGAACACACATGCAAAGCGCGGGCGACGAGTTCCTTGCCAGTTCCGCTCTCGCCGTAGATCAAAACCGTGCTTTGCGTGGAAGCGACAGTGCGAATCGTCTGCTTCAGTTTCTCCATGGCCGGACTTACGCCGACGATGTTGTCGAGTGAATTGCGGGTAGCGGCATCGCGTTTGAAAGCGAAATTCTGCCGGCTCAGGGATACTTTCTCCAAAGCCCGATTGATTGCCAGCTTAATTTCATCGACCAGCCCGGGAGACTTGCGAATGTAATCCGTCGCGCCTCCAGCCTTGACGGCCTGCACGGCGGCTTCGTAGTCATCGACGGCCGTGATCAGGATCACCGCGGAGTCGGGAGAAACCTGGTGGGCGTGGCGCAACACCTCGATGCCATCGATTTTAGGCATCTTGATATCCGTGACGACGACATCATATAGAGCGCCGTCGAGTTTCCTCTTGGCCACCTCGCCGGAGTTTGCCGTCTCGACTTTGTGACCTTCGCGGCGTAGAGCGATGTCCAGCATCTCGCATATCGAGCGCTCGTCATCGCAAACCAGAATGTTACCCACGCGCCCCTCCTCCCACGGCCGCCACGGAGTTCGTGTTGTCGAGCAGCGCCGAATGTGCCTGCTGCGCGGGGTCTGACGGCGGAGCAGTCGCATTGTCCACCGTTGCGAAACGTCTCAAGCGCAAAACGAACACGCTGCCCTGCCCCAGCTTGGAGCGGGCCCAGACCTTGCCTTCGTGCGCCTGGACGATCTGGTAGACGATTGCCAAACCGAGACCTGTGCCGCCTTCGAATTGCGACTGGAACGGCTCGAATATTTTCTCGATAAGCTGAGGGCTCATTCCCGGACCGGTATCGGCGAAATTGATTTGCCAGTCATCTCCAATCGACTCGAGCGAGACTGTGAGTTTGCCTCCAGAGGCCATGGCGCGCACTGCGTTTTCACAAAAATTCCAGAAGACTTGCTTGAGTTTGTCTCCATCCGCCGACGTCCATGCTTCCTTTACGCCGTATTTTCGTTCGACTCGGATGCCGATATTTTGTGCAGCCAGGCGATGTTCGAAAAGGGTGAGCGTGTCTTCCAGAAGCGGCAGCACATCCACTTTCGCAAACCTGTATTGCCGTCCACGCGAATAAGCCAGAAAATCAGTGATGATGGTGTTGAGCCGCTCCGACTCCCGGGTCACGATCTGCAAAAGCTGCCGATGCTCGTCCCCCAAATCGGGGATTTCGGAGAGCATGCTTACGGAACCCGCAATCGAGGTCAGCGGATTACGAATCTCGTGCGCGATCGCGGCGGCCAGTCGTCCCACCGCGGCCAGACGGTCCTGCATGCGGACTTCGCGCTCCAGTCGCCGGATTTGCGTCAAATCATCGAAGGTGTAAACAAAACCCAGCGTGCCCCGCTCCTGGACCGACATGGCGGACACCAGCACTCGAAAGGTCTTCCGGTACCCGTTGGACGCAACCCGCCGGACCTCGCCATGGGCTGGCTCGGCATCGACATGAGGCAACGGATCCAGAAAGAGCTGGTTCACTGGCTGACCGAGCAGTTCGTCTTCTGAACGCTCCAATAGTTTCTGTGCCGCAGCGTTGACCAGCGTAATGTGTCCGTCGAGCCCGGTGGTGATCAGCCCTCCGGTGATGGATTGGATGATATTCTCGTGCAGGGCTTGCAGGTTTTCCAGCGCGCCACTGGTGTGCTTCAGCTTTACGTCCACCTGCCGCAGCTTGTTGGCCAATAGCGCAGCCAGGTACGAGATTGCCAGATAGCCGAACAGGTTAACAAAGATGATGGCTTGCAGCGCCTTTAATTCGGGATGGGTGGTCGAGTACGAAGGAATAATCGCGAAGTAAGTAAGCTCCAGAACCGTGCCGTACAGGATGAATGCCAGTGCGGCGGTAAGATACGCCCAAACCCGCGGCAGGAGAATGGACGCCACGATGATCACAAGCGGGTAAAGAAAGTTGAGAGAGCTGTCTACTCCGCCGGTGGCGTAGACAACCAGGCTGACCAGAGCCAGATCGGTGAGCACCTGCAGCACCGCCTGGATGCGGAACTCCCGCCAAAAAGACAGCAATAGAACATAAAAGATTGAGATCGCGTACCAGAGCAGAATAGCATTGACAAACAGCCGCAGTGGAAAAGGAGTAGGCGTGAGCCGTGAGATCACCAGCTCAATGCCTAATAGAAATGTCAGGATGAGGATGCGAACCTTGACCAGCCAGGCCAGCCACAGCCGCTCATCGAACATGGATTGCATGCCTAGCCCAATTTCCGTGCCCTTCCCTTGGGGAGCCGTGCGGTCGCGCTGCAAATTCGGTTCCCCGGGCAAAAGCGCTTCTCTACTGGACGGAATCCGCTGGCTGGCTCGTCTTGATCCAGCCCGGTATTCCGCCCAGGATTTTTCGTGCCTAGCCAGCCATCTTGGCGATCAGCGAGAACAGCGGCATGTACAGCGAAATAACAATACCGCCGACTGCAACGCCCAGGAAGGCGATCAAAACTGGTTCCAACAGGGCCAGCATGTCTTTGGTCGCGGTATCGACTTCGTCTTCGTAGAAGTCGGCGATCTTTTGCAGCATGGCATCCATGGCGCCGGTGGCTTCGCCTACGCCGATCATCTGGGTCACCATGCTGGGGAATACGCCGGACTCGCGCAGCGGATCGACGATGGTGCGGCCCTCTTCAATAGCTTTGCGTACCTTCATCAAGGCTTCTTCGAGCACGGCGTTTCCCGAGGTTCTCGCCGTGATGCTGAGACCTTCAAGAATCGGCACGCCGGAAGTGATGAGTGTCCCCAGTGTCCGGGTAAATCGCGCTACTGCGATCTTGCGCAGCAACATGCCGACGATGGGCATTTTGAGCATTCCGTAATCCATGTAGTAGCGGCCCTTGGGATTCTTGCGAATCTGCTTCACCCCGAAAACCATGGCCACGACACCGATGATGAAGAACCACCAGAACTGACTTACGAAGGCGCTGAGCCCCACCACGATGCGGGTCGGCAAAGGCAACGCAACTCCCAATCCAGCGAAAAGGTTGGCGAAGATGGGGACCACCCACTTCAGCAGTGCGGCCACGATCAGAACTGCCATACTGATGACCGACACGGGGTAGATCAAGGCGGATTTCACCGCTCCGCGCAACTTCACCGCTTTCTCGACGTAAACCGCCAGGCGCTGCAAAATGATGTCGAGAATACCGCCGGTTTCACCGGCTTCGATCATGTTGGTGGACAGGTCGTCGAAGATCTTGGGGAACTGCCGCATGGCATTGGCCAGAGTGGAACCGCCTTCCACCGTGGTGCGGACGCCGGTGAGCGTCTTTTGGAATGCCTGGTTTTCCTGGTTTGCGGCCAGGATTTCCAGACACTGCACCAACGGCAAACCGGCATCGATCATGACCGAGAACTGGCGAAAGAAGATCGCGATCTCCTTGGTTTTGACCTTGCCGGAGCCGAAGGTGGGCATGACAAACTCTTTGCCTTTTTCCCGGATGGCCCCTGCGTTAATGCGCTCCTTGCGCAACTGAGCGGCGAGCGCTTGTTTGTTGGCTGCAACCCTCTCGCCGCTGACTTTCTCTCCGTTTTCGCTCTTTCCAGAATACGTAAAAACTGGCATGGTGACCTCTCCTTGCTTCCTTATCGTTGCGTCCGGTGCGCCCGTTCGTTCGCGCTCCGGATTACCACTCCAAATCGTTTGTTCAAGCTGCAACTACTCTTCGTTTTGAATCTGTTACCGCTTTGCTGTCGCTGCAGCACCTTTGGCTGCGGACGGGGACTGGTTTCGGTTCAGTAATCCAGTTCCCCGGTTGATCATTTCCTGCAACTCGTCCACGTTGCTGGAGCGGGCCATGGCGACTTCCAGCGTGATCTGCTTCTGGTGGTAAAGCGTGGCCAGTGCCTGGTTGAATGTCTGCATGCCAAATTTGTCCTGACCCGACTGCATGGAAGAATAAATTTGATGGATTTTGTCTTCGCGAATCAGGTTGCGAACCGCGGCATTCGGCACCAGGATCTCCATTCCCATGGCGCGGCCTTTGCCGTCGGCGCTAGGCAGTAAGCTTTGGCACATGATGCCTTCCAGCACCAGCGAAAGCTGCGCTCGAATCTGGGATTGCTGATGAGCCGGGAACACATCGATGATTCTGTTGATGGTGGAAGATGCCGAGTTAGTGTGCAAAGTACCGAACGTAAGGTGACCGGTTTCGGCGATACGCAGCGCCGATTCAATGGTTTCCAAATCGCGCATTTCGCCGATCAGCACGACATCGGGATCTTCACGAAGGGCGGCTCGCAACGCATCCGTAAAACTCTTGGTGTCGGCATGCACTTCGCGCTGATTGACCACGCAATTCTTGTTCATGTGTACGAATTCGATCGGGTCCTCGATGGTGAGGATGTGGTCGTGCCGCTCGGTATTGATTTTGTCGATCATGGCAGCCAGGGTCGTCGACTTGCCTGATCCGGTCGGGCCCGTGACCAATACCAGGCCGCGAGGTTTGTCGCACATCTTGCTCACCACGGCGGGAAGTCCCAACTGGTTGAAGGACTTGATCTCGAAAGGAATCAGACGGAAAACAGCCGAGGTCGCGCCGCGCTGGTTAAACACGTTGGCGCGGAAACGGGCCAGGCCTTTCAATCCGAACGAGAAGTCCAGTTCGAGGCTTTCTTCAAAACGGTGCTTCTGTGAGTCGGTCATGACGCTGTAGGCCAATTGTTTAGTTTCGGCCGGCGTCATCTGCGGCAGGTCCAGCGGCACCAGGTGCCCGTGCACGCGGATCTGCGGCGGCGAGTTCGTGGTGAGGTGAAGATCGCTTCCCGACATCTCCAACATTCTTTTCAGCAGATCACTTAATGCGAGCGACATCTTTGTTCCCTTTCTTCCTCGTTACGATCTTTAATGAATAGTTTCGCGAGCCACTTCTTCGAGCGTGGTCATGCCGGCCGCAACTTTAATAAGCCCGCTGCGACGCAGGGTAATCATTCCGCGTTCGATCGCTTTCTTTTTCAGTTCCACCGCCGACGCGCCCACCAGAACCAGCTCTTTAATTTCGTCATCTACTTCCATGACTTCGTACAGACCACATCGGCCCTTGTAGCCGGTGTTGTTGCAGACGCCGCAGCCTTTACCCTTCTGAATCTTTACCGTCTTGGCTTCCTCCGGGCTGAATCCTTCTTCGAGCAACGTTTGCTGGGGAACGTCGACTGTCTCCGTGCATTCCTTGCATATGCGCCGGATCAGTCGCTGGGCGCAGATCAGGTGGACCGAAGTCGCGACCAGGAAAGGCTCAATGCCCATGTTCATGAGTCGGGTAATGGTTTCCGGGGCGCCATTGGTGTGCAGCGTAGAGAGCACGAGGTGGCCGGTAAGAGCAGCCTTGATTGCAATTTCAGCGGTTTCAAAGTCTCTGATTTCGCCCACGAGAATGATGTTCGGGTCCTGGCGCAGAAAGGCGCGCAAGGCGGTGGCGAAATTCAGTCCGATCTGCTCCTTCATTTGCACCTGATTTACGCCCGCCAACTGGAACTCGACCGGGTCTTCCGCGGTCATGATGTTGGTATCCGGTTTATTCAATTGCGAGATCGAGGAGTAGAGGGTGTTCGTTTTACCTGACCCGGTTGGCCCAGTCACCAGAACCATCCCGTACGGCTTAAGAATGGCTTTCTCGAACTTGACCAGCGATTCCGGCTCGAAGCCCAGCTTGGTCATATCCAGCCGGAGGTTTTCTTTGTCGAGCAAGCGGAGCACGATTTTTTCTCCCCACAGTGTGGGCAGCGTGCTGACACGGAAATCGAGTTGCTTCTTGCGTCCGCCGATATTCATCTTCAGCATGATGCGGCCGTCCTGCGGCAGCCGCTTTTCGCTGATATCCAGCTTCGACATGATTTTCACGCGCGAAATGATGGCATCCTTCAACTTGAGCGGCGGGGTCATGATGCTTTGCAGCACACCGTCAATACGGAAGCGCACGCGAAATTCTTTTTCGTATGGCTCCATGTGGATGTCGCTAGCTCCCCGCTTCACGGCGTCGGTCAACACTAAGTTGACCAGCTTGACGATAGGAGCTTCATCGGCAGCCTTTTCCAGGTCGGCAAGTCCCAGCTCGGCCTGATCTGCTTGCAGTTCGACGTCGGATTCGTCCATCTCCGACATCGACAGCATCACTTGCTCGAGGTCCTCTTCTTTCGTGGCACCGTATGCCTTGTCGATACCCTCGAGAATCGAGCTTTCCGACGCAACCACCGGCTCGATGTTGAAGCCAGTCATGAACTTGATGTCGTCCATGGCAAACACGTTGGTCGGGTCCACCATCGCGATGGTCAGAGAAGCGCCCACGCGACTCAAGGGCAGAATTTGATATCGCTTGGCGGTTTCAAACGGAATCAGCTTGACCACCGCGGGATCAATTTCGAAATAAGAAAGATTGATAGCAGGAACGCCGTACTGCCGGGAAAGGAAGTTGGTGACATCTTCATCGGACAGGAATCCCAGCTTCACCAGGGCGGCGCCCAGGCGAACGTTGGTCTCCTTCTGAGCCTTCGTCGCTTGTTCCAACTGCTCCGGGGTTATGACCTTCTCTTTTACAAGAAGGTCACCCAGCCGTTGAGACATACCTCGATCTCCTATCTGAGCGGCAGAGGGATAACGTCGACTTCGCTTTGCTCGCGCGACCCGCTGCGTAGTGGGGAAAAGTGCAGCCTATCGCGTTGACACAAATTGTCACAGCAGATGCGTTACTTCACCAGTAACTTTGGTACTTGTACCGCGCGACGAAAACGAATAAAGCGTCTGCTACGCGTAAAATGCCCGCCAGACACGGTGTGGCAGGGTTTAGGAGGTCAGCGGGGCATGAACTTCGGTAACCTCCGCTCGGGTTCCTTTACACTGGACGCCGTGGCCACGACTGCCGACGAACAACAGATCCGCGCGCATTACCACGCGCTATACAATGCCTGGGGACCTCAGCATTGGTGGCCTGCTCGTTCTCGCTTTGAAGTTATCGTGGGCTCCTACCTCACGCAAAATACCTCATGGAAAAATGTCGAGATCGCGCTACGTCGTTTGCGCGCCGGAGGCCTGCTGAATCTGGCAGGGATCCGAACCATCCCTTTGAGGCAACTCGAAGTAATGATTCGACCGGCGGGGTACTTCCGACAGAAGGCCAACCGGCTGAAACTTTTTGTGGCATTTGTCGACCAACGCTACGGAGGCTCGCTCAGCCGCTTCTTCGCACAACCTACACAAGAGTTGCGGCAACAATTGCTTTCACTGAAAGGTGTAGGGCCGGAGACTGCGGATTCAATTCTGCTTTACGCTGGGCAGCATCCGGTTTTCGTGGTGGACACCTACGCGCGCCGCATCGTCGAGCGCCACGGGATCGCTACTGCGAAAACAAAATACGAAGAGTTGCGCGGACTGTTTGAGCGGGCCTTGAGTGACACGCAGCCACGAACCGCAAACCCGGAACTTGACACTGAGTTTCGCCCCGTTCCGCATGCTCCGTCGCCAATGAGTCTGGTTCAACGCTCGCCGCGAGCGCAAACGTACAACGACATGCACGGATTGATCGTTGCCACGGGAAAACTTTACTGCCTTAAGTCGACGCCTCGTTGCGAACACTGCCCCTTGCAGAGGTTCCTGCCGTAAAATCGGAGGATTGAAGCCAGGCTGCCTGCGTCATCTTCTGCGGGCACGCGTCCGCTTATAATGAGCCGGATAGGCCTGGAAGCGTTCGCAGGCTGCCACAGGACGTGTCTACTCCTAATCCAATTCGACCAGATCAGAAACCTTCCCGTCGGAAGAAAGTCATTATCCCGCTGGCAGTGGGAATCGCTCTGCTGTTTGGAGTGCTGCTTTCGCTGACCTCTTTTGATTTGCCTCTAAATCCAGGCACCAACCAGCAACTACTGTTTTTCGCTTCGCTTTCCGCGTTGATCTTTCTGCTGTTCGTCGCGTTGACGTTCGTCCTGGCCCGAAATCTCCTGAAGCTCTTCGCGGAAAGAAGGCTGGGAGTTCTGGGATCGAAATTCCGCACGCGCCTGGTCGTGGGGAGTCTTTTGCTTTCGTTTCTTCCAGTGATCGGAATGTTCTTCTTTGCCTATGTGCTGATGAACCGGTCGATTGACAAATGGTTCTCCAGTCCGGTAGAGGAAGTGCGGCGGGACACAGCGACCATGGCAGCGCTGCTTTCCAACTATGCCGCGCAAAACACCCGGGCCGAAGCTGAGGCCATCGCCTCTTCGCCGGAGGTGCAATCCGCTTTTGCTGGTGGAAGTTTTTCCGCGGTGACAAGTGAGTTCCAGCATCACGCCACTACCCTGCACGGAGGGTTTGCGCTAGCCATCGTCGGCGGCGATGCGGAAACCAGCTTTGGCGCGCCCGCTCCCTGGCCGCAACTGAAGGCCAAGCTTCCCATGGAGCGATTGAAGTCGGAGTCCCCAACTTCCTTCGCTTGGGAGCAAACCGATTACATTCTGGGCAGCGCGCCGGTTGGCGACGATGGCCTGATCCTGGTGGGCATCCCTCTGCCCAAAAGATTTTCTGAAACCGTGCAGCAGGTCGAGGCAAGCCAGCAGCGTTATCTCGACTTGGCTCGCGAACGAAGATTGGTTCGACGAACCTACATGGAAGTATTGCTTCTGCTCACGGTAGTTGTACTGTTCGCTACCACGTGGTTCGCGTTGTTCCTCTCCAAGTTGGTAACTCGCCCAGTCGTCGCGCTTGCCGAAGCCACGCAAGAGATTTCTCGCGGACGGCTCGACTATCGAGTAGAAGTCCGAGCCGCCGATGAAATCGGGGATTTGGTGCACTCTTTCAATCGCATGGCTGAGGAATTGGAATCGAGCCGCCGCCAGATCGAGGCCTCCAGCCGTGATCTTGGCGCGGCCAATGTTGCTTTGGAACAGCGCCGCCGCCACATCGAAACCATCCTCGAAAGCATCCCGAACGGGGTGCTTTCGCTGAACGCCGAGCGATGCGTCACGCATGCGAATCACGGCTTGCTTCGTTTGTTTCACCCACTAGGTGCGGAATCCGGGATGCCGAGCGTCCTCATCGGCGCCCCGTTGCGCGATGTTTTTGCCGCCGAGGTGATCGAAGATCTTGATCCGCTGCTGCGTCGTGCGGACCGCATGGGCACGACGACCACCCAGATGGAAATGGTTGTGCAGCGGGCCACTCTCAACGTCGCAGTCACCGTGGCAACTCTCAAGCACGATGGACGGGGGCTGGGGTACGTCCTAGTGTTCGAAGACCTCTCCGAGTTGCTGAAGGCACAAAAACAGGCAGCTTGGCGCGAGGTGGCGCGACGCGTAGCGCATGAAATCAAGAATCCGCTGACTCCGATTGCGCTCTCCGCGGAGCGCATCCGCCGGCATTTGCAGCGTGGTACGCCGCCCGACGCGGCTTCCCTGCAAGTACTGAATAGTTGCGCCGAAACAATCGCCGGGGCGGTGGAAACGGTTCGCACGCTGGTGGACGAGTTTTCCACGTTGGCGCGTTTCCCGACGGCGCAACCGCAATCGGCGAATATTAATTCCATCGTGGAGAGCACTCTGGCGATGTTCAGCGGGCGCTTGGACAGCATCCACGTGCGCACATCTTTGTCGCCGGAGTTACCCAACGTAATGGCCGACCCTGAAGCCGTCAAGCGAGCGCTGGCCAACCTGCTCGACAACGCCGCGGAAGCCATGCAGGATGCTCTCTTCCGCGAGATTCAGATCTCTACAGCGTTAGTCACCAGCCGCGACGTGGTTGAGATCATCGTCGCCGACACCGGCCACGGCGTTAGCCAGGAATTGAAGGAACGGCTTTTCCTGCCCTACTTCTCTACCAAGAAGCGGGGAACCGGCCTTGGGCTGGCCATCGTTAACCGCATTATTGAAGATCACCACGGCTCCATTCGCGTCGAAGAGAATAAGCCCGTTGGCGCCCGGTTCGTAGTTGAACTGCCAATCGTTTCGGACGCCGTGGTCGCGCCCTCCGTTACCCAGCATGCATAACATTCTCATTGTTGACGATGAACCGACGATCCGCCAGTCGCTGAAGGGCGTGCTGGAAGATGAAGGATTTGAGGCTTCGATGGCCGAAAGCGGAGAGGCCAGCCTGGAAACGCTTGGCAAACAGTCATTCGATGTCGTGCTGCTGGATGTGTGGCTGCCCGGAATCGATGGCCTCGAAACTCTGCAGAAGATTCGTGCCATGGAAAACGCTCCCGAGGTCATTATGATTTCCGGGCACGGTACCATCGAAACTGCGGTTCGCGCCACAAAACTGGGTGCTTACGACTTCCTGGAGAAACCGCTCTCCATTGAGAAGACCCTCATCCTCATCAAGAACGCCATTGATGCCAAGCGATTAAGAGAGGAAAACCGGGATCTCAAGAAGCAACTCATCCCTAAAAGTGCGATCGTAGGTGACAGCATTCCCATGAAGGCGCTGCGCCAGCAAATCCAGATTATGGCGCCCACCAACGGCCGCGTTCTCATTTATGGAGAGTCGGGAACGGGGAAAGAATTAGTGGCCCATGCTATTCATGCCCAGGGGTTGCGCAAGGACGAGATGTTTGTCGAAGTGAACTGCGCCGCGATTCCTGAAGATCTGATTGAGAGCGAACTGTTTGGTCATCGCAAGGGATCGTTCCCCGGGGCGTCGGGGGACAAGGAAGGAACATTCCAGAAGGCGCATGGCGGAACGCTCTTTCTCGACGAGATTGGCGACATGAGTCTGAAGACGCAGTCGAAGGTCTTGCGGACGCTCGACGAGCAGCGTTTTATTCCGGTTGGCAGCGACGAATCGATCACGATCGATGCCCGCGTGATTGCTTCGACGAACAAGGACTTGGAGGAAGAAATCTCGCGTGGTAACTTTCGCGAGGACCTGTTCTACCGTCTCAACGTGATCCCTTTTTCGGTGCCGCCGCTGCGCGAACGCAAGGAGGATATTCCGCTTCTGGGGCGTCACTTTCTCAAAGAATTTTCCGCAACCTATGGCCGCCGCCTGCGCGAGATTACAGATGATGCCATCGACACCCTCATGCGCTATTCCTGGCCAGGAAATGTACGCGAGTTGCGCAACGTAATCGAGCGGATCGTTATCATGAATCCGACGACGATTCGATTTGAACGCAAGCACTTGCCGCCACTGGTACACCGCGACGGCTCCCGCCGCACGACTGGCGGCGACTTCTCCACCTTGCACGAGGCGCGAGCTGCCTACGAACGCGACTATATCCTGAAGAAACTCGACGAGAACCACGGCAACGTTACGCGCACGGCGGAAGTGCTGGGACTGGAGCGCAGCCATCTTTACCGCAAGATGAAAACGTTGGGAATTGCCGCCAAGGAGTAGGGGGTTCTAGTTGCATGTTACCGCTTGATCATGTGAATCTCGGTGCCGTTCTTAAGAAACTTCACTTCGTCCATAAGCTGCGTAATGAGGTAAACGCCGCGACCGTGGCCGGAATAGATGTTCTCGCCCACCAGCGGGCTCGGGATTGTCGCGGGGTCGAAGCCTTCTCCGGGGTCGCGCACTACGATCAGCAAACTTCGGTTTTGGTCGCAGGCCACATCACACTCGACGACTTTTGACGGATCGGACTTAGCTCCGTGCACCACCGCATTGGCAAGTGCCTCAGAAAGGGCCAGTTCAATTGCATGTTCCTTTCCACCGGCACAGTCTTTCTCGCGGATGGACTCCATGATTCGCAACACTACCGAATCCACCGCTGCTTTGTCGGCAGCCAGTGTGACCTGGAATTTGAAAAGCAACTTATCCGCGAGGAAGTCGAAAGTCGGTTCGGAGTTGGTCGACATCAATGAGGATGGTGCCCGATCGAGTCTGGTGCTGGGACTGCTGCGATTCTACAGGCGAAATGCGCGTAGGGCAATGAAAAACACCAGCAAACAGCCACGTTTCTTGTTGCGTTTCAAGGCTTGGCAGCATGGGTTAACAACTCCAACTGACGCCGCCAGTCCAGTTCCTCGATGAACGAATGCGACTCGCGCCAGTCTGGGCTTACCTTCACGAACAGTTCCAGAAACACGCGAGTACCGACCATCTTTTCAATTTGCAGGCGGGCGGCGGTGCCGATTTTCTTTAACATCTGCGCCTGCTTGCCGATCAGTATCCGCTTCTGCCCCTCTCGCTCGCAGTAAATTGCTGCGGCAATTCGCGTGAGTCTCGCACCTTCCTCGAACTGCTCGACCAGCACCGTGGTCGCGTACGGAACTTCCTCGCTGGTCTCGACCAAAACTTGCTCGCGAATGATTTCAGCCACCATGAACCGCGTGGGTTGGTCGGTTACCTGATCTTCGGGAAAGTACCGCGGACCCTCTGGCAAAATCTTGATTACGCTTTCCAGCAGGATGTCCAACCCCTCGGGTTTGCGCGCCGAGATTGGAATAATTTCCTTGAAAGCGTGAAGTTTGCGGTATCCCTCGATGATGGGCAGGAGCTTGTCCTTCTGATTTCGGAACAGGTCGATCTTGTTCAGTAGAAGGAAGACCGGAGTCCGAGATTTCTTGGCCATCTCCAGTACGGATTCATCTTCGCGACCGAATTTCCGGGTTACATCGACAATCAGCAGGAGCAGGTCGCAGCCTTCCAGCGCTTCGCGAACCTCGGACATCATTTTGCGCCCCAACGAAGTATCTGGCTTGTGTACGCCCGGCGTATCGATAAGTACGATCTGCCCGCCCACCCTTTTCTTTTGCTTGAGAACCTGAACAATCCCCAGGATGCGATTGCGCGTCGTCTGCGGCTTGGGGTTGACAATGGCCAATCGTTGGCCCACGAGCGCATTCAGCAACGTAGACTTGCCGGCGTTGGGACGACCGAGAATGCAAACGAATCCGGAGTGAAAAGCCATAGGATTGAGAAATTTAGTAATTGAGTGATCGGGTAATTGAGTAATTGGGAAGTTGGCAAGTCGGGCAACAATTACACAATTTCACAATTACTTAATTACTATATCAAGCGCATCTGTTTCGGTTGTACAACCGAGATCCGAACCCGTTCGACTCGCCGCTCGGTTGAATCCAGCACCTCGAAACGCAGGCCGTCTTCTTCGATCACTTCGCCTTTTTGTGGAATGCGGCCCGCCATCTCGCTCACCAAACCTGCCACCGTCGCCGACTCTTTGCCTTCGGGACGCGCGCCCAGCAGTTCATCCAAGCGGTCGACATCCATGTTTCCGGGAACGATGTAGGAACTGTCGCTTTCGCGGACGACTTCGGCCTTCTCATGTTCGTCGTGAATTTCGCCGACAATTTCTTCGATCAGATCCTCGATCGTGACCAAACCCGCAACCCCACCATACTCGTCAACCACGACCGCCATGCGGATATTGTTCTTCTGCATCTCGCGCAGAAGTTCACTTCCGAGTTTGCTTTCCGGCACGAAATACACATCTTTCCGCATCAGCGTATCCACCGTGCGAGTGTGGGCCTCGGTGTCCGGCACCTGCAGAACGTCCTGCGCGTAAACAATCCCCTTGATGTTGTGGATCGTTCCTTCGAAAACCGGCACCCGGGAGAACGGCTTCATGCGGAGCAACTCGACGAACTGTTCGACCGTGGTGTTGGTGGGAACCGCGACGATTTCCGGCCGCGGCTTCATCGCCTCGCGCACCGTCTTCTCGCCAAATTCCACAACCGACTGAATCATGTCGCGATTGCTTTCATCCAGAATACCCTCCTCCTGACCGGCTTCGATCAGCGCGTCCACGGCCTCCGCCTGAGTTTCAGGCTGTTCTTCCGAATGCTCTTTGGTCAGAGCCGCCACCGACTGCAGGAAGCCCAACACCAGGGTCACCGGCAAGACCAGGTAGATGAGTATTCGCAAGAACGGAGTCCACCGGATCAGCCATTGCCCTTTGGTGCGCGAGAAAAAAACAAAAGGCAAAAAACGGTTGAAGACAATCACGATCAGGATCAAGCTCAGCGTTGCCTGCAAAATCTCGTAGATGCTCCAGGTGCGGTCGCGAAACACGGTGAAACCCAGGAACATCGCAATCGCCGCCATGGTCATTTGCGTGAGCACCGCCATCGACACCGCCGCGCGGGCACGGCTGACGTGCAACCTTGGCTCCACGTCGTGCTCGAAAGCGTCGATATTGTCCTGAAATTCGCGGGAAAGGAATTTGCCGATCTCGGTATAGAGGCGGTCCACGTAGGAGACCAGGGTCAGAAGCCCAAGCAGGGCCAGCAAGACGATAGCGATGACAAGGTTCATCGTGACGCCCGTGCGGTGCGAGAGGCCGCGCCGCCCTTAGCGCGCGTAGACACGACTACCCTTCGAACGCGAACGCCGGCCTTGCTCTGCTTGCTCAAGCTTTTTGCGCCCGCCCCGCGGCCATTTCTCTCAATCAATCCCACGGGCAACCCTAGCGCCTTCCGCAAACGCGCTTCCTCACGCTCCATTTCGCCGCCATCGAGTTCGTGATCGTATCCGGCAAGGTGAAGTACCGCGTGCAAGGTGAGAATGCTGATTTCCTCGGCTGCAGTGTGTCCAAGTCGGCGCGCATTCGCGGCCGCAATCTCCGCCGAAATCGCCACATCCCCGGCAAAGTCCTGCGTCAGTCCCGGCATCGCGGGAAACGATAGCACATCCGTCGGTTTATTCTTGCCTCGAAAACGATGATTCAATCCCTGCAACTCCCGGCTGCTGGTTATCAGTACACTGACCGCGCCCCGCAGTCCGGCTGCCCTTCGCGCACGCGCCACAAACTTCGCCAGCGCTGCTTCACTCAACCCCCCGACTTTTTCTTGAATAATGACCAAGCTTTTACTCGTGAAAAACTCACTCAAATAAACAGGAGGGCCAAAAACCGCAGCCCTCCAGGCCAATCGTACTCGTCTTATTCTTTCGCGTTTGCTTCCGTTGGCATCGCAGCATTTTTTTGCGGCGGTGCATTATCGGCGCCGTTGGTTTTTCCATTCACGCCTTTCGCTTCGAGCTGCGGCATTTGCTGCTCCGCAAGTCTTGTCTTGTGTGCATCGTAAGCGCGGATGATGCGCTGCACGAGATGATGCCGGACCACGTCGCCTTCATCGAAGTAAACGAACGTCAATCCTTCCACGCGCTTCAGAATATCCACGGCCTCCAGCAATCCGCTGCGCCGGGCATTGGGGAGGTCGATTTGGGTTACGTCGCCGGTGATCACCGCCTTGGAGTTGAATCCCAGACGAGTGACAAACATCTTCATCTGCTCCGAGGTAGTATTCTGGGCTTCATCCAGAATCACGAATGAATCGTTCAACGTGCGCCCGCGCATGAACGCAATAGGCGCAATCTCGATGACATTCTTCTCCAGGTAGCGATCCACTTTTTCGGGATCGAGCATGTCATAAAGCGCGTCGTAGAGCGGCCGCAAATACGGGTCGATCTTGTCCTGCAACGTGCCCGGAAGGAATCCGAGACGTTCGCCCGCTTCGACGGCCGGACGCGCCAGAATGATTCGGTTGACTCTTTTCGCCAGCAGCGCCGAGATGGCCATCGCCACGGCGAGATAAGTCTTTCCCGTACCCGCAGGACCGATACCGAAAACCATGTCGTGGTTTTCAATCGCTTCCACGTATCGTTTCTGATTCAGGCTTTTGGGCTGGACTGTTCGCCGTCCGAACGAGCGCTGGCGCCCGGCTTCGGCGAGCCCGCGCAGCGTAGCCTTCGGGTCTGACATCAGGACGCGCAGCATGCTGTTCAGGTCGCCGTTATTGAATGTGTGACCGGCCTTTTGGAGATGGTTGTAGTCGGCGAAAACTTGCTCGGCCCGGGCAACATCGCGGGCCGCGCCCTCCAGGTCAATGGAGTTGGAGCGCAGATCGATGTTGATGTTCAGACCGTCTTCTAAAACGTGCAGATTCTCGTCCCTGGTGCCGAACAGGGCTTCAATGTGAGGAGTGATCTCGATGCTCTTCTTCATTCAGTTTTGGCGCATCCCTCCGTGCGCCGGTTGCGCCTGGCTTGCCGCAGGCTGCCGCTTAGATGGCATCGCCGCGACATAGGCACACCTGTGCCACACTCGACGACAAAATTCTTCTCTCTGCAAGGTGGAACCAACCGGAATGCTCGCTCCCGAGGTGCAAGCTACAACCATTGAGTTAAGGTTACGCCGGGGGTGGAATGCGAGTCAATGGCCGCATAATCGCGATCTGCGGCGAGGTTTACGCACCTTCGCCCACCGCATCCGCATCTGAAGCTGGAACCGCTCGACCCCGTGCCCAATCCCTGAGTTGCTGAATCTCCTCGGCTCGGGTTGCCGAAAGCGGAACCGTCCTCGCCAAAGCATCAATCAGAGACGATGTTGCCACCGCTTGCTTGCTGGAGAATGAGGCATAGAGTGCTGCCTGTACGGCGGCTTGAATTTCCGCGCCCGAGTGGCCCCGCGCCGCGGCTGCGACTTGATCCAGATCAAACTCCGCCGGACGCCGATTCCGCCGCTCCAACTCAAGAGCAAATATCTGCTTTCGCTCCGCCTGGTTCGGCAAGTCGACAAAAAACAACTCGTCAAATCTCCCTTTGCGAATCAGTTCCGGAGGAAGCACGGAAACATCGTTGCAGGTGGCCGCTACGAAGACTGGAGCTTTCCGCTCTTGCATCCAGGAAAGAAATGCACCCAGCAGGCGCGACGAAACGCCAGCATCCGCCGCCCCCGAAGCCGACCCACTCCCGGCAAAGACCTTCTCCAATTCGTCGATCCAAAGGACGCACGGCGATAGCTCTTCAGCCACCCGGAACACTTTCTGAATTCGCTTCTCGCTCTCTCCGACGTACTTATCGAAGATCGCAGCGGTATCGAATTTGACCAGCGGCAGTTTCCATTCACCTGCAATGGCTTGGGCGCACATGCTTTTTCCGCAGCCCTGTACGCCTAAGATAACGACGCCCCGCGGCGGTTCCAGGCCGAATGCTCGAGCCCGCTCTTCCCACGTTCCCCGCCGCTGCTCCAGCCAGCGCTTAAGATTTTCAAGGCCTCCGACGCTGGCCAGAGTCTCGGAGACCTCGACGAAGTCGAGCATCTCCGACCGCCGCAACATTTCCTTCTTGGCTTGCAAAACGTCCGTTACTACCTCAGCCGTTAGCCCGTACCTCGTCACAATCGCTTGGGATACGGCTCGCTCCGCCTGTTCTTCGGTCAATCCACGCAGATTGCCAGCCATCGCATCCAATCCGCTGGCGTCCAACGACCGGCGCAAGGTCCGCGTCTTACCCACCCGGACGATCATTTCGTCGATGATTTGACGCAGGCGCTGCTTGTCAGGAAGAGGTAATTCCAAGTACTCCACCAAGCTGGCCAACTCTGGCGGCATCTTGATCGATGGAGCGACAATTATCACGGTACGGCGATTCTTTGAGAATTTCTGCCCTACATCGCGAAGACGACGCACGACCACCGGGTCTTCCATGTGACGGTGAAAGTCTTTGAGAATGAACGCGGCCTCGACGGAGATGCCTTCCAGGACTCCAAGCACCTGCGCGGGTTCGCGGGTGTTGTAAATCGTTTGCGCGGCAAGATCCGTGGCATCTTGACCGGTACCGGTAGCCGGGAGCCTGCCTTCTACCACCGGTTCGTTGCCTTCGTTTCCGCAACGAGACATCCCGCTGGCGATGCTCCATTCAAAAGTGGCGAGGTTCAAGGACGCGCATGCCAAGCGCACTAACCGCACGGCACGTACCTCTTCTACCGTCTCCATCACCACGATAGGCGCGGACGAATCGATCAACACTTTTAGAGTGCCGAGTGCGTCCGCTAATGGTTTGACCGGTTGCAAGTGGCTGCCGTAGAATAGTTTATTAGACAGCGGTCGCAGATCTCGCAGTTAGAGAAACTCCATAGAAACGAAGGTAACAAGATCGAATGGCAAATCATTTTTCGGCGCTGAAACGCGCCCGTCAGACTGAGAAGCGCACGGTTCGCAATCGCGCCAACACTTCCCGCCTGCGCAGCACGCTGCGCGACTTGCGCGAATCTCTCGCCAAAGGCGACAAGCAGGCGGCCGATCAGGTTTTCCGGCAGACTGTCTCTGCCCTCGACAAGGCAGTCCAGAAGGGCGTGCTGCACGGGAACACCGCTTCGCGCTATAAGTCCCGCTTGAACGCCCGATTGAATGCGGTCGGCAAGAAGTAGCACCGTTCAGAGCGCAATCTGGAAGTATTCTTTCAGTGCTGCCGACTGCTCCTCATCAGATTCTACGAACCGCTCTTCTCTGATCCCCTGGCGCGTGATGATTAGCCTCCGGTCGGCCAGGGTGATTCTTCCATCAGTCGTCGCCTGCGAACACACGCTTTTTCGCGTGAACGGCGACTCTGGCGATGTCTGATGGTAGTGGCACATGGCGGCAAAGTCGTCGAGGCTTCGCGGCGTCAGCGTGAAAGAATACTGCCTCTTCCACGCGCCATCGCGCTCGGCTCTCTCCATGCGCAATGAATCCCC
>DATNHO010000165.1:0-41442 GCA_035604895.1 Terriglobales bacterium
GCGTCGAGCTTCGCTCGACCGGACAGCCGAGGGCGGCTATCCCCACATGAGCTTGCCGCGGTCAAGTGGAGGTTTAACGCGTGGGCCAAATATTCCAACTACCAGCACGACGAAAAAATCGGCAGCCTGATGGCGGAAGCGGCGAATGTCCGCGAAGTTCGCCCTGTTTTGGGCAAGAAGCGCGTGGTGCTCGAAGGCGGTTCCATCGACGTCAACGGGCAAGGTTCTTTGCTCACGACCGAAGAGTGCCTGCTCAGTAAAGTCCAGCGGCGCAATCCGGGGATGAAACGTAAAGACTACGAGAAAGTTTTCGCCGACTATTTGGGGATCAGGAACGTGATCTGGCTGGGCTCTGGAATTGCCGGCGATGACACTCACGGCCACGTGGACGACATCACGCGCTTCGTCACGCCCGACACGGTCGTAACCGCAGTCGAAACGAATCCTGAGGATCCCAACTACGAACCGCTGCGAGAGAACATCCGCCGTCTGCGCGCGGCCACCGATCAGGTCGGTAAGCCGCTCGCGATTGTCGAACTGCCCATGCCTGCGCCGGTGATCTTCGAAGGACGCCGTCTGCCTGCCAGTTACGCCAACTTCTATATTGCTAATGGCGTAGTTCTCGTCCCCGTATTCAACGATGCTAACGACCGAATTGCCCTGGATGTTCTCGCCGATCTGTTCCCCGACCGCGACGTCATTGGAATTTATTCCGGAGACCTGATCTGGGGGTTTGGAGCGATGCATTGCATGACACAGCAGGAACCAGTCGTTGGTCGTTAGTCGTTGGTCGTTTGTTTGGACGATGCGCCTCGGTTTTGGTTGGACCGACGACGAACAACCGACGACTATTTCTTATATTGCGTTGGCTGCGGGCCTTTTTCCAGCATTTCGCGATTCCAGATCGCGCCTTCGCGAGTGTAGCTGGCTAGTTCGAAGTCCTGGGTGAGTTCCAGCGCGTCTACGGGACAGGCATCCTCGCAGAGTCCACAGAACATGCAGCGACTCAGGTCGTAGGTAAAGTTGGTCAGCTCTTTACGGCGGGTCTGCTCGTTGCGTGCGCTGGTGACGACGATCAAGTTCTCGGGGCATGCCAGCGCGCACAAGTCGCAGGCGATGCACATGGTTTCGTTGGTATCGGGATTCACGTTCAGGCGCGGCGCACCGCGATAGCGCTCGGCAACCTGCGGGCGCTGGAGAGGATATTGTTCGGTATAGATCTCCCTGGGGTCCTGATAGCGAAACGTGACTTTCAGGCCCTGAAGCAAGTCCAACAGGAAGACTTTGCGCAGCAGTTTCGGAATCCCCATAACGGAATAAGGATACCATCAACCGCAAAAAGCCAGAAGGCGTGCTGTCTGCGGGTAGTGGCTCAGTTCGATAAGGAAGCGAGCCACGCGATTATTGCGTCGCAAAGAGCGCAACGCATCGCGCGGCTCGATCGGCGCTGGCCGTTCCGTTCCGGGAAAAGCTGGTAGAAAAATCTTTCTTGCATCTAGAAACGGCGACGGCCCTTGTTTCACTATTAGGAAAGCTCTCTTTACTCAACACACGTGGAGAGGGTTGAGGAGGCCAGCAAATGGCACAATCTGAAGCGGCCGCGGTTGAACCGATGGAACCGGCAACTGACATTTCAGTCGGAACCAAAAGCATTTCACGAAATGCAAACATTAATGCAGTGGCGGCGAGCGCTTCCGATGCGCCGCATGAGGCGTCAGCCGGCGGGGCCAATGTAACCTACTCCGAACCTCCTGCCTATTTCGATGAAGCTTTGCAAGACGCGGAGCGAATGCTCAAGTATGCAGCCGAAATTGGCGTCGACATCGACGCCGATACTCGCGATCACGTCCTGGAGGCGAGAGCCGCGAGCGGCACTGGATGGAACGAGGAAATAACCGCGAATCTTCTGGCGGCGCTCACAAAGCTCGCAGCCCAACTGAGGCCCATTACTGCTGAAAGCCTAAAGGCGAGCAGCGACAACACCCGGCAGACGGTTCGTACCTACTGGTGGGTTGCCATCTGTTTGGCGGTTGTGATCGTTCCGTTTTCGATTGTGAGCTTTGTGACTTCGGCGATTGCGACTGCGATCCGCGCGGACGTCACTACCGCCAATGACCTGGCGGTGAAGCTCAGAGCTCAACTCGGACCTCCGACGGCGCTGCCTGCGGCCGCTGCATCAGCGACTGGCGCAGTCGCCGCCGCCAACTCCGCAGCTCAACTTCCGCCGGGCGTCAATCAGGTGGATGTCATCACTCAGCTTCAGCTTTACGCTTCCACCATCCGCTCGATTGACGCCCGGGCGCGGCAACTGAATGTTCTGGTTCTGCACGCGGAGCGCGATCCGTTTGCTTCATTGCGAAAGAATCCGGAGATGATCCACGCCAAGTTCCAGCTTCCCGAGGGGCTGCCGAATCTGAGCGAAGCGGCGGAGGATCGAACCCAGGTTTATCAGGATGTGCGATATTTTGCGCAAAGCCTGCTCGATGACGTGTCGTTCTTCTACGGTGCGATTACGGCTTGCTTGCTCCCGGTTCTTTATGCCCTGTTGGGAACATGTGCCTATCTTTTGCGTACGTTCGAAAAGCAAATGGCTCTGCGGACGTTCATACCGTCTTCGGCCAACTCTGCTCGTTTTCTGATCGCGGCCATCGGAGGGGCTGTGGTCGGTTTGTTTAACAACTTCACCATTACGGAGGGCGCATCTATTCCGCCGCTGGCGATTGCTTTTCTCGTCGGGTATGCGGTGGACGTTTTTTTTGCGTTCCTGGAGGGTTTGCTCCAGACTTTCACCAAGAACACTACTTCCTCGCCAGCACCGGCAGCGGCGTCTGGCGGATAGAATCTTCGTCAGAGAAAGACCAGCTTTCAGGAGTCAAGCTTCGGTGCCAGTACAATGGTCTTGCGCTTGTGCGCAGGTGAGATGACCAACGACCGGCCGCCAACCACCGTATCCGACGAATTCTGGATGGAAGAGGCGCTTCGCGCCGCGCAACGCGCGCTGGAAGCGGGCGATGTGCCCGTGGGCGCGGTCGTCGTCTGTGGCGACGAGATCATCGGAAGGGGCTGGAATCGTAATCTCGCGGACACGGACCCCACCGCTCACGCCGAGATTGTTGCCCTTCGCCAAGCCAGTGCAAACCTGGGTAACCACCGTCTGGGAGACTGCTCGCTGTTTGCTACAATTGAGCCGTGTGCGATGTGCGCGGGCGCGCTGGTGCACGCCCGGCTGAGGCGCCTGGTTTACGGCGCGGACGATCCGAAAGCGGGCGCAATCCATTCGGTGATGGAGGTTCTGAACCACCCCCAATTGAATCATCGGATGGAAGTCCGCGGAGGGGTGTTGGCGGGCCGCTGCGCCGAAGTGCTGCAGACGTTCTTCAGGAATCGGCGCGCTGAAAGTCCTTAGCGTCGCTGGGAGAAAGTGCGATTCGTGGAATCAGTATTCGTGAATCAGTATTCGTGAACCCGGGTCTTTGAACTAGAAGTCACCGACAAAAGGTCGCGGGTCGGCGACCAACGGTTTTCATACGGAGAGGTGCGTGAGTGGTTGAAACGATCCGCCTCGAAAGCGGACATACCTTAACGGGTATCGGGGGTTCGAATCCCCCCCTCTCCGCCATTACTTTGTAAGCGGGCAGACTGCGGTGAGTAGTCGCCTACGCCTTGCGTGAGGTTCTGTGATGAAGCCATCAGGGATGGAAGGTGCCCCTGGACGGGGCCGGTTTCTGAATGCCGTGGCGCTGAAAAATGCTGTCTTGTGCGCCGAATGTGACGTGGTCAGCGACAGTCCGCACGATACGTGCCTGGTCTGCGGGAGCCGCTCGCTTTTCAACATCGCTCGCGTGTTCGGCGGAAACCTTCCGCGGGTCCGGGCTACTCAGGTCGAAGCCGAAACCCGTGAAACGCGCATTCCGGATCTGGTGCTGACTTTCCCGAGAATGCACAGGGTGCGACGGAAAGCCTAATTTAACAACCCGGCCATTACTTTACGAACATCAACCCATGGGGCACAGCGGAACGGAACACGTACGCGTACAGCATAACGATAATTCCGACGATGGCGCCCAGAGCCACAGAGTGCCACACGACAAAACGGAAAATGATTCCTTCATTGCCCACTTGCTCGGTGGCAGCCGTGGCGATCGTGATGGATTGCGCGTCCACCATTTTCCCCATGACTCCGCCAGCGCTATTGGCCGCGCACATAAGCACAGGATCGATGCCGAGCTGCTGCGACGTAATGCGCTGCAAACTTCCGAACAGTGCATTCGAAGACGTGTCGCTGCCCGTGAGCGCGACGCCCAGCCAGCCCAGGAATGTGCCGAAAAATGGATACAGCCAGCCGGTGCGAGTGAATGCAAGGCCCAGAACGGCGTCCAGGCCCGAGTAACGTGTTACGTATCCCAACCCCAGCATGAATGAGATCGCGACCATGGCCAGCCGCATACGCACCAGCGTGCGCCAGAAAACTTTCATGAGCTGAACCGGACCTGATCCCAGGAGCATTCCCGAAACAATGGCGGCGAAGAAACAGCCTGTTCCCGTGGCCGACAGCCAGTTGAAATCGTATCGGGCGGGTTCGGCAGTCGGCTTGGTCACAACCGGCGCGGCTCGATAAATGGCATTGTGCAAATAGGGCACATCCCACCCCGGCGGACCCGGACGAGGCTTGCCATCCGCGAGTAAAACTCTGAAAGCCGGCGTGGTGGCGCGATTCATGGCCAGCTTGATCGACGGCAACCCCCACAGAAGCACGAAAACGGACAAGACGGCGAAAGGCATCCACGCTCTCAGGATCTGCGCTGTGCTGTAAGGGCGCACTTTGACGTACCCGTCAAACTGGTTTGCCGACCACTCCCCGCCATACTGATCTGTGATCCCCACGGTGGGCGGCAGCAGTGGCGTTGCGTCTTTGTCGTAATCGAAGCGCCAGATGTTTTTCGGCTTCCAAAAGCGGAGAAAAGTTACGACCGCGATAATCGAGACCACGCCTCCCATGATGTCGACGAGGTTGCTGTCGACGTAATTCGACCAGAAGAACTGGGTCAACGAAAACGAAAACCCAACCACGAGGATGGCGGGAAACACTTCAAACGTCTCTTGCCACCCCACCATAGTTCTCACCAGCCAGAAGGGAACGATGACGGCGGTGAAAGGAAGAATGCGGCCGATCATGGCGTTGAGGTCGGACTCGGGAAGCGCGGTGACGGCCGCGAGAGTGTGAACCGGCGTCCCAATCGCTCCCCAGGCAACCGGCGCGGTGTTGGCAATCAGGTTCAACGCGGCAGCATGGAAGGGCCTGAACCCCAGTCCAATCATGAACGCTCCGGCAATGGCGACCGGCGCGCCAAAACCCGCCGCCCCTTCGATGAAAGCACCGAAACAAAACGCCACCAACAGAACCTGCAACCGGCGGTCGGCAGTGATTCCCGCAATCGATTCCTTCATGATTTCGAACTGACCGGTCTCGACCGAGATGTCGTACAGATATACAGCCGCGAGGACGATCCAGGCGATCTTCAGCAGGCCGAAGGCAACGCCGTATCCGAAACTCATCGCGGCCAGGATCAGCGGCATTTTGAAAAAGAGAATCGCAACCGCCATCGCCGTCAGGGCGCCGGCGATGGCGCACCAGTGCGGTTTCACTTTGAATCCGGCCAACAGGCCAAAAAGCACAACGATGGGAAGCGCTGCCACCAAAGTGGAGAGCCACCAGTGACCGAATGGATCGTAAGTTTGGGTCCAGTGCACGACATGCTCCCTTCAAAAGAGAGTTTCGCTACTGAATTGAATCACGAAATTTGCCACGCCATGAACGCTGCGCAACTTCACCGGCAGCGATCAACTCCACTCCCAACTCTTGGGCACGTTCACGTACGACCGATCAAGAGCGCTAGTGGACGGGCAACCGAGCAGTCTGAGAGTGCGCTCCACATCAGTGCGCAGGATGTCGATCGCACGCACAACTCCGGCTTCGCCCGCCGCCGCTAATCCATAGGCATAAGCACGACCGCACAAAACCGCGCGCGCTCCCAGGCAGAGGGCTTTGACAACGTCGGTACCGCGTCGAATTCCTCCGTCCATCAGCACTTCGGCTTGACCGTTGACCGCCTGTACAACTTCCGGCAAGGCTTGCAGTGAAGCTGGAACGCAATCCAGTTGGCGACCGCCGTGATTCGATACCACCACCGCCGCAGCACCCTCGTCGACGGCGCGACGAGCGTCGTCGCCGGTAAGGACGCCCTTAATCACGATCGGACCGCGCCAGGATTCACGAATCCAACCCAAGTCTGCCCAAGTCACAGCTGCCCTAGCCAAGGCTGCGTTGATGTCCACGAGCGTCATCGGCCCTTGCCCTGGAACGACTACGTTCGGAAGCGACGGAAGGCCGCCGTCGCGCAGAAAATCGATCAGCCATCCGGGATGTCGCAGCAATTCCGCAACGAACGGAATTTTTGCCAGCAGGCTTCCGCTGATTAATTCCTTCATGCCATTGCGCAAGTCACGCTCACGCATTCCAGCAACCGCCGTATCAATGGTAACGACCAGAGCGGAGAATCCCGCAACCCGAGCCCTTTCGATCGCACCTTCGGCCGCCTCGCGACCGCCCATGAGATAAAGTTGGTAGAAGACCGGGCCGCTGGAACCCGCTTTCACATCTTCGAGCCTGTGCCCTGAAATCGTAGAAAGAATATAAGCCGTGCCGGCCGCTCCCGCCGCCCGCGCCGCTGCGACTTCGCCGCCAGGATGCATAACCCGGCTGTAGCCTACGGGTGCGAGCAGGAACGGGAGGGAAAGATCGAGACCGAGGACACGCGTACTCAAACCGCAATTCGCAAGCGCAACTGCATGACGCGGGCGAAAGCTAATGTCGGCAAACGCGCGGCAGTTCTCGCGGAGCGTGACCTCGCCTTCGGCGCCGCCGTCGAGATAATCGAAAACAGCTTTGGGCAATCGACGGCGCGCGATCGGCCGAAAATCCTCGATGCATACCACGTGAGGAGGCGACACTGCGCGGGCTGTTCCAGTCATGTGCGATTTCCCGTACCGCAACTCCTAAAACAGCTAGATGGTAACACCTGGGAAAAAACTTGGGCGGGAGAGAGAGCTCTATAAGAACCTAAATGTCGATTCGTTTCTCGGTATGCCGGTTCACATACCAGCACGGACTATAGCCGAAATGGGGAAACAGAGAATGAACACACACCTGCGTTTCCGGCTGCGCGTAATCGTATTCCGTTTTTCCGTTCTTCTCGTGAATCGCATACATGGGCTGGATGGTCACGGTAGAAAACGGGTCGCGGCCTTTCGGAATCTTGAAGCGGACCGAGACGTAGTCCCCTGCGTAAACGAATAAAGCCAGCAGGACCAAAGCGGCGACAATGCGGAGGAGTGTGCCTTTCAACCGTTCCCTTCCCTGCTAGTTACTGTCTTGGCCCTGTTCTTGATCAGTCCACATTCGCGCGCATCCTTGGCGAAAGGTTTTAGATTTTTTTAGACCACGAAGTATTTCGCTTGCGGATGATGTACCACGATGGCCGAAGTCGACTGCTCCGGTTCCAGCAAAAATCCCGTCGTCAGCTTTACGCCAACATTCTCTTCGGGATGAAGCAGCGCAAACAGCTTGGTCTGATCCTCCAGATTGGGGCACGCAGGATAGCCGAATGAATAACGCGATCCCTGATATTTCTGATGGAACAGATCGCGGATGTGGGGCGAGTCCTCGCTGCCAATGCCCAACTCTTCTCGCATTTTCTTGTGAAGATATTCCGCCAGCGCCTCCGCCGTCTCCACGCTGAGGCCGTGAAGATAGAGATAACGCGTGTACTCGCCGCCCTCGAACAGGCGCTGTGTCTCCTCCGAGGCCTTCGATCCAATCGTCACCAGCGACAGCCCAATCGCGTCCATCTTCCCGGAAGATTTAGGAGCGAAGAAGTCAGAGATGCAGAGCTTCCGCCCTTCGCGCTGCCGCGGAAACGTAAACCGTAATAATTCTCGTGTGGGGACAAATGCCCCCGGCTGTCCGGACCGGGCAACGCCCGGCAGCTCCGTGGGCTCTGCCTCATACACAATCACGTCGTTCCCGTCAGCCTGAGCCGGAAAGTATCCGTAAACAACTTTAGGTTCGAAAATCCCACTGGCAATAATCTCTTCCTGCAGCTGCATTTTGATGGGACGAAATTTCTGCTCGACCAACCGAACGTAATCTTCCTGCGACGCCGTCTTCAACTGCCACTGATTCTTGAACAGCGCGGTATCGTTGATGTACTGAAACACTTCGCGCAGATCGAAATCCTTGCGCACCTTTACGCCCCAAAACGGAGGCGTGGGAATGCGGGGAGCATCGCTCACCACCGCGCTTCGCTCAGCGAACACTGGCCCCGTTTCTTCATCCACAGCGGCCGCTTTCGCGTATTCCTTCACCGTGCGTCCCTCTTGCAACCGGGCTTGCTTCTTGCCATTTGCCGTGGCCAGATCTTCCATGATGTGCAGGCCAGCAAAGGCGTCGTCGGCGTAGAAGACGGCGTTTGAATACTCGCGCCGCAGATCATCCTCGACATACTTTCTGGTTAACGCAGCGCCGCCGCAGATCACAGGAAACTCCAGTTTCTGCCGCTGCAAATCTTGGATGACATACTTCATCTCTAAAGTCGACTTCACCAGCAGGCCGCTCAGCCCGATGGCGTCCGCTTTGTTATCCTGCGCGGATTTGATGATCGTGTCGCCGGGCTGCTTAATTCCAAGATTGACCACTTTAAAACCATTGTTGGTGAGAATAATGTCCACGAGATTTTTGCCAATATCGTGGACATCGCCCTTCACCGTCGCGAGCACAATCGTGCCCTTTTGCTGCGAGCCGGATTTCTTCTCCATCTTCGGCTCGAGATACGCCACTGCCTGCTTCATCACTCCGGCTGAATCGAGCACCGAAGGCAATTGCATTTTGCGCGCGCCGAATAATTCGCCTACCGTTCTCATTCCGTCGAGCAACACCGTGTTGATCAACTCCAGCGGAGTGTACTCGTGCAGCGCATCTTCTATAAGCTCTTCCAGCGTTTTCTTGTGGGCGCCATCACCAACCGCCTTTTCACCGTTGATGATGGCGAACTTTAACTTGTCGTCAACCGAAAGCGTTTCCACATGCGCGGTTGTGGAGCCTTGCACCTTACCTTTGGTCCCGGCAAAGTGCTGCATGTACTTCTGCAACGGATCGCCGGCTGTCCGGTCCTGGTAAATCAGTTTGCGGGCGAGTTCAACCTCTTCGTGAGGAATTTTGTACAACGGATAGATTTTCGTGTAGTTGACGATGGCCATGTCGAGGCCATAATCCACTGCTTCGTGCATGAAAACTGAATTCAACACGCGTCGCGGATAGGCATCCAGACCAAACGAGATGTTGCTGACCCCGAGAATTGTTTTCACATCAGGAAGTTCTTGTTTAATCCGCTTGATCGCATTCAGCGTCTCCATGCCTGCCGAGCGATACTCTTCTTGCCCAGTCGAAATTGGCAGCGTGAGCGCATCGAAAATAATGTCGACCGGACGAATGCCGTACTTCGTTGTCGCCAGATCGTAAATGCGCTTCGCAATCGCCGCTTTTTTCTCGGCGGTCAGCGCCATGCCATCTTCGTCGATGGTGAGCGCGATCACGGCTGCGCCGTAACGCTTTGCCATGGGCAACACTTTTGAAGTGCGCTTCTCGCCATCTTCGAGATTGATGGAGTTGATGATGGCTTTTCCAGGAATACGTTTGAGCGCTTCTTCGACGACGTCCGCCTCGGTTGAATCCACGAGAATGGGCGCGGGCACGCGCGTCGCAACTTTTTCGAGAATGGCGGTGATGTAACCTTTCTCATCCTCACCAACGATGGCGCAGCACAAGTCGAGCATGTGCGAACCTTCGTTCACGAGTTTCTTCGCGAGAGCCAGAATGTCATCGTACTTTTTCCCGCGTACCAGGTTGCGGAAGTGCTCAACCCGCGTCGTGGTATTCATTTCTTCAGCCACGACCAGCGGTTTGGGATCAAGATCTAGAGGAACCGACGTGTAGGCACTGGACGCGGCCGCAGTCGGCTTCACATCGCGCTTCGCAGGTTCGACGCTGGAGACCGCGTCCACTACGGCTTTCAGGTGTTCAGGCGTCGTCCCGCAGCAACCACCCACGATGCGTACGCCGTAGTCCTGTACGAAGTGCTTGTGATACTGGGCGAGTTCTGCCGGCGTTAGTTTGTAGACGGCATGCCCACCTTCATTCTGCGGCAGCCCGGCGTTGGGGAGCACCGAAACATGCTTGGTCGAGTTTGCGCCCAGGAAGCGCACCGCATCGTTCATCTCGACTGGACCAGTTGCGCAGTTGAGTCCGATGACATCCACATCGAAAGGCTCAAGGGCAGTGAGCGCCGCGCCGATTTCCGTGCCCAGGAGCATGGTGCCGCTTTCTTGCAATGTGACTTGGACGGTCACCGGCAGGCGCTTCCCGGCCTTCTGCATCGCCTCGAACGCGGCCACTACCGCGGCTTTTGCCTGGCCCAGATCTTGCGCCGTTTCGATGAGCAGAACATCTACTCCGCCCTCGATTAAGGCGAGGATTTGCTCCACGTAGCTGGCCACCATGTCATCGAACTTAATGTGTCCGAGTGACGGCAGCTTGGTTGTGGGCCCGATCGATCCGGCAACAAATCGTGGTCGGTGTTTCGTCGAGAACTGTCGGGCGACTTCCTTGGCAATCTTAACCGCCGCCAGATTGATTTCGGCGACCCGGTCTGCGAGGGCAAATTCGCCCAGAACAATGCCGGTTCCTCCGAAGGTGTTGGTCTCGACCACGTCGCAACCGACGGCAAAGAAATCGGCGTGAATGTCACGAATAATGTCGGGCCGGCTCAGCACCAGAACTTCGCTGCAGTTTTCCTTGCCCCAATAATCGTCCAGGGTGGGATTGCGCTTCTGGATATTGGTGCCCATCGCGCCGTCGTAGATGACGACGCGCTCGCGAACGGTTTGGAGGAAATCGGACATTTCTAGTTTTTAGCCTTCAGCTCTCAGCAAAACAACATCGATGACCGCAAAGGACATGAAGCTTCACAAAGTCTCTTGCTCGACAGGACACCTGGATGCACGAAAGCCGATCCTCGGTGGGAGCGTGGTTAGTGAATCGAATCCTCGAATTCAACCGCGAGGCAACCGATCGTTTCTGAATTATGGAGTAAGTTTGAAAACGGTTCCGGCGCCATAGATGCCACCCTCGAATGCGGTGCCATAGAGATTCCCCGCGCCATCCAAGAGCAAGCCCGCGAAAGGTTCCCTGCCGTCGGCACCGTCGGTGAAGTTGTGCAGCACGGTCTCCTTGCCGTTTGGGGCCAGTTCAAAGACGGTTCCGCAGCCAACCGGAGGGCAGCCGTCTCCGCCGGACGCAGTCGTGCCGTAAAGGTTACCTTTACTGTCCCGGACCACGCCGGCGTTGAATGGCGCGCCCCCATCCCCTGGATATCCCGCAAAGCTATGCAGCACCGTTTCCTTGCCATTCTTATCCAACTTAAACACTGTTCCGAATACACCTCCCGCCCCGCCTGAGCGGGTGGTGCCGTACAGATTGCCAGCGCTATCCAGCAGCAGGTCGCCGCTCGGCGATATGCCGTCGCCGTTTCTGCCAGTGAAGCTATATAAGATGCTCTCTTTGCCGTTCGTATCGAGCTTGAACACGGTGCCGCAGCCAACCTGCGGTTGGCAGGTAAAATCGCCCCCCTGAAAGGTCAAGCCATAAAGATTTCCCTGTTTGTCCTGGACCAACTTGCCGACCGGACCCCAACCGTCACCCGCGGTCCCGGTAAAGTTGTACAGAATACTCAACTTGCCGCTCTTCTCGAGTTTATAGACCGTCCCGCAGCCCAACTTGTCCGGACAAGGCACACCGCCAAAGTAGGTAGTGCCGTAAAGGGTGCCCGATTTGTCGAAGAGCAAGGCCGCGTAGGGACCATCGCCGTCCGCCCTGCCCGTAAAGACATGAAGGAGCGCAAACTTCCCGGTCTTGGTCAGCTTGAATATCACTCCACAGCCGGGTTCGGCGGGATCGCAAGTCGCATCCCCGCCAAACCCGGTGGTCCCATAGAGGTTGCCTGCAGAGTCCCGGACCAGGCCGCTGGGTTGATAGCCATCGGACCCACGAAATCTGTGCAATACGGTCTCGTTGCCGTTTTTGTCCAGACCGAATACTGTTCCTTTGTCGAAACCGCCGCCGTATCCGGTGGTGCCGTACAGGGTGCCAGAGGCGCCCGGGATCAGTGCTGCCTCTGGACTTTCAGCGTCCCGTTTCCCTCCAGCGGGAAATGAGTAGAGAACGGTGAAAGTTCCCGCTGGCGTGTGGGTTGCCCGACGCTCACCGGAGGCATGTTGGCCACTTGCTGCCCAGGTACCGCTGAACACTCCGAGGATCAGAACGAGCGCAGCGAGAATATGATGCAAACTAGAGCGCTGTACTGTCGTTTTCATGTGAGCGCCTACCTCCGCAGATCGGACCCCGCGGCACATCCGCCTACTTAACTCAGCTGTTCGGGACCAGATCAACTGGCGCGCCCCCCGCCACCTCAGCTTGATTGAAGACCGCATTGGCTCCCATGTGCGCTGGCCTGGGGGACAGCATCTGCTCTTTGCGGTAGACCAAGTTGCTGGCGTTGAAGCTGGCAATTTCAAAGCCGTGTCCGTGGGTGATGGCATCTGTGGGACATGCCTCGACGCAGTATCCGCAGAAAATACATCGATTGTAGTCGATGTTATAAACCTTGGCGTAGCGCTCCGCCCCGCTCACCCGATGCTCCGCCGTGTTCTCGGCGGCTTCGATGTAAATGCAATTCGAGGGGCAGGCCGCAGCGCACAGGAAACAGGCTACGCACTTTTCCAATCCGTTCTCATCACGTTGCAGGACGTGCACGCCCCGGAAACGTTCCTGTAACTTCGCGCCACGAAGGGGTCCCGCGCCGTCAGGATAGTTCTCCACCTGCGTAGGCTGGAACATTTCCCTGAAGGTAATGCTCATCCCTTTGGCGATGGCCGCAATGTTCTCCAAGATTGGCATGCTTGATCAGTATAGCGGAAGCGATATGCAGGCCGCAGGATGACGCAGTGAATGGGGCTGAGCACGCGGTGTACGGTTGAATTGTGCAGTACGGTGGAGTCCGTCCTTCAGGTTAGCGTTGGGTATTCAGATCGGCGTAGTGGCTGAAACTGGCGAGCGCAACCTGGTCGTTGCCGGGAATATAAAAGCCAAACTTCCCCGCAGCCAGATTGGTTCCGGGCAAGCTCCACTTGTCTAGAATCACCCAGGCATCACCCTGTTTCGCCTGGTGAATAACTTCGGTGGGCGTTACGCGAATCTGCATAAACCGAAAACTCTTCTTGTCGCTTTTGTGGGGAATCTTGAACTCATCCGACTTCTGCCCATTGTGCACTACCGTCCGATAGAAGTTATTTTCGTCCATTTGAAACAGAACGTAATTGCTCGGGTCGAGATAGTTCACGACCCACTGGAGGCGATGGCCCTTCTCAAGCATCACGGAGAACGCAAATGTTCCGGACGCCGGGGAAACGCCATACAGCACGTAGTCTCCGCCTTTGTGTACAAAGCCGTTCTTTTCGGATTTCCAACCAGCCGGGTCATCCCACTTCGACATTCCACTTGGAGCAAGGGACAAATCGAGACTCTTCGATTGTCCGGCCATGACTTCAACCGTCGATGTGCGAGTCAGATCGGCCAGGCGTGCGGTGAGCGTGTAAGTGCCCGGAGGCAAGCTCAATGGTGTGCCGCTCGTAACCTTGGCCGGCGTCTCTCCCGCCTTAGCCAGACTGACAACGGCGTCTGCGGGTGAGAAGGTGACGCGCAAATCACCCGTTCCTGCCTGCAAAACGGCGTCGGCGCCCGCGAGTGCAACATTTGGTCCGGCGACGAAGTGCTTCTGAATCCGCTTGGAAATGAAGCGATCTTTTCGCAGTTCGACGACGTGGTCGCCAGGGTTGATCGTCGCGAGGTTGAAAGTTCCATCCGGCTGCACGACACCGACCGGTGCCTGATCGATCAGCACCTGCGCCCCCGGAGTCCCACCCTGGATGGCGAGTGAGGCCAGATGTGGAATCGGTTGCAGAACAAAGGACAGTTTGTTCTGCTCCCCTTTGCGAACGCGGACCTTCTGCGGCGGAAGATCCTGGAAGCCCTCTTTGCTCACTTTTACGACGTAGTCTTTTGGCTCAAGATTTGGGATGCGCAGTTGTCCGCCTTGCGTCGTAGCCTTCTGCAGCTGTCCGTTGAGGAAGACTCGCGCCTTGTCCTCGCCGGTTACGATTACCAGAGTGCCGATGTTCTGGCCCGACTCGAGAAAGGTGGCAAGGGTTGGCGTAGCCGCGACGTCAACATCGAGTTTGTACTGGTCCTTCCCATGAGTGAGCGCCAGTTCATGAGTCGCGAGGGAGACTTGCGGAAGATCCCATCCGTTTTCTCCCATGGCGGATGGAGCTTGTCCGTCAAGGCTGAGCTTGGCCGCGGGATCGCTGGAGTACACATGCACTCGTTCGCCGAAATTGCTGACGACAACAACCAACAGACCGTTCGCAACGATCGGGCTTTTGACCACTGGCACCGCACCCGTCTCGCTCGAAAAGGTGAACCCGGCAGTTCCTTGGGTTCCTTCAAACTTCAACTTGTGCTCGCCGGGCGCCAGTTTATCCGCGGTCCACTGCGCGCCTCCGAGTTCGACGGCGGGCTGATCGTCCAACGAAACCTTCCCCACTCCGGTGTCGGAAGACAGCTTAGCCACCGGGAGAGCCGGATCGAGAGTCAAGTCAACGGAGCCGGGGACGCCGGCTTTGGCCTCGACTGAACTGGTTTTTGTCTGGTAGCCGTCCAAACGCGCTTCAATTTCATACTTTCCCTCGGGCAAATCCACTTGCAGGTCGGAAATGCCACGAACTTCGTGATTAATCCGAATGGTTGCTCCCGCGGGCGTGGTGTGTACTGCGAACCGCACAACAGTTACTACAGGGACAGGCGCGCGACGATGCCTTACCACAAAGAATGCGACCAATAAAACGACGGCGATCGCAGCGGCGATCGCTGCACGCGGGAGTTGCAAAGAACTTTTTGGCTGGCTCGAACTTGCCGCAGCGGTAACTTTCCGGTCGGGAGGAGGCGGGGGTGTGAGCTGAGGCGGCGAAGCGGTCGACGCTGCTGGAGCTTCAGCCACATCCGGAGCAGCCGCTGGCGCGATCTTCTCGGACGCGGACGAAGCCGGAACGTCCATCGTCACCGGAGAGTAGATCGAGGCGGTTGCGCCGTCTCCCGCGGAAGCCGATCCAAATCCGGACAGACTCTGCGCCCTTTCCTGCCCGGTACTTTGACTCGGGCTAATTCCCTGGATGGTAGCCATATTCAGGCGCACAAGAAGGCCGTTGGCCGCCGCGAGCACTTCTTCGTCGTCCAGGTACTTGCCAGCGAGGAGTTGAACGCGCCCCCCGAAAACCTGTTTCACGGCTGGATCGGTGATGGTTTCAGCTTCGCGTTCCATCCGTCGCAATTCTTCCAAGTCGCGCCGTCGCGTCTGGCGTCGCTGGGTCTGAAGCTCTCGTTGCACAGTCTCCTGAATCTGAATCAGGCGCAACTCTCTCGGATATGCCGTCAGTGCTTCCTCTATGCGAGACAACGAACCAGACAAATCGCCTGCTGCCTGCATCTTGCGCGCCTGGGAAAGAGATTCACCGACCAACTGTTCTCGCTTTTGGTCCAGAATCAGAGTGCGCACGGTTTTGGAAAGGGGATGGCTTGGATTCAATTCGAACGCCTGTCGAGCCAACTCATCCGCCTCTTGCCAGTCGCTCTCGGCCACCAGGCGCGCCTGCTCCACCAACGCATTCGAGAACACGGCTCGGGTCAGCGCATTGTGTTCGTCCAGTTCATACGCTTCTTTCAGTAATTTAATACCGTCTGCAAAGCGGTTCTGCGCGCACAACTCTTGCCCTTCCGTCATCAGCCGATGCGCTTCCGTCGCTCGCTGCTGGCCGTCATTTGCGAGCTTTCCGAGTTCGGTAAGTTCCGCATCGTCCGGGAATTCGGCAGCGGCCTGTTCCAGAATGCCGAGTGCACGCGAATAATCACTCGATTGCAGACAGGCGTCAACCTGCTCGACCAACCGGGTTTTCGCTTCGATCCGCGATTGCTGCTCGCGCCGTTTCTGCAGCCGCTCCACTTCAAACTTCAACCCAGGATATTGGCTGTAAATCGTGCGCAGGATTTCCCAATCGTTGAGCGCGTCGCCAAACGCTCCTTCCTCTTCGTGATGATGCGCCCGCGCAACGATGGAATTCACCAGATCGCGTTTGTCTTTCACCAGCCGCAGGGCGCGTTCGAAGTGGGTTTCGTCCGGATGCAGATGAAGCGCCTCTTTGAGGATGTTCACCCGCTTGTCGAGATCAGGTTCCGTCTCCACTTGCCGGTCCACCGAAGCCACATAGGCGGAGAGTTCCTGCCTCTGCTGCTCTTCGACGTCATACTTCAGCGCCTGAAAGATCGCGTTGGTCGGATACTTGGAGAGATACGTGTCGCAAACCGTGAGAGCCCTGCCGAAGTTTCGTTCCGCCAGATGCTTGCGCGCCTCCGCATAAGCCGTATTCATGGCGTCGTGCTCCGAGCGAACTTCGTTGTAGAAGCCCTGATAAGTGGCGCTGCCCTCGGGGCTGGAAATGTCAGGAGCCCTTCGATCCAACTCCAGCACCACCGCCAACTTGGTAAGAGCGCTGCTGACGTCGCCCTTCTGCCAGGCGTCCATCGCGGCACGATGGATCTGCGCTTTCTCCTGTCGCAGTTTGTTGTATTCCTGTTCCTGACGATCAACTTCAGCGATCAGCTGCAGTGCGCGTGCCTCTTTCGGCCGAAGCTGCAAAACGTTCTGCAGGGCTTCGCGAGCGTGAGGGTACGCGTGATTATCGGTGTGCTGGCGGGCCAGGCGATACCAGTTTTCGATCTGCTTTTCGCTGCGCCGGCTTTCGATCTTGTTCTTCAGCGACAAAGCCGCAACATTGCCCGGCTCCATCTCCAGGATTTCCTGAAGCTTCTGCAAGGCCAGCGGATCTTCTTCTTCCTCAAAGCGGGCTTTCGCCGCATCCATCAACTGGTCGATCGTTCTTCGCCGCACTGTCGTGTCCAGTTGATGGCGCAGAGAAGTGATCGTGGAATCGAGGTGGCCTTCCGCCTCCAACTCTCCCAGGATCTCACCGGCAAACTGATAATCCCCGGTTTCCAGCGCCTTAGTCGCGCGTTCCAGCCGCGGACGGGTGCGCGACGGATCAAAGAATTCGATGGGTTCATTGCGCAGCGCTTTGTTGAGAGCATCGCTGAACTCGCGTGCACTCGAAAAACGATGCCAAGGCTGTTTCGCCATTCCTTTGTGCACGACGCGCCCGACCGATTGACTGACCGCCGGGTTGATGTCGGAAGCCGGCGGCGGAATCTGGCGGCGGATGGCATCGACGATCTCGTCGGCTCGAGCACGTTGAAAGGGATGCCGTCCGGTGACAGCCTCGTAGGCGACAACGCTTAATGAAAAAATGTCCGACAGCGCCGACAGTGGCTTCATCTCAATCTGCTCGGGAGACATATAGAGCAGCGTGCCTTTTTGTGCCCGCGTGGAATTCGTATCGGTCATGTGAGCTACGCCGAAATCGATGATCTTGACCGAATCGTCCTCCATCACAAAAATGTTGCTGGGCTTCAGGTCGCGATGGACCAGCCCTCGCTCATGCGCTGCCTGGAGCCCGCGGCAAGTCTGCGAAATAATCCCCACCGTGCGCTCGACCGTCAGACGATGGCTGGATTTGCGAATGAAGGCCTCGAGCGTGGTGCCCGGGAGAAGCGGCATGACGAAGTAAGGTTTTTTCTTGCCTTCTTCCTCAAACTCGCCGATATCGAAAATCTCAATGATGTTGGGATGGCTCATGGAAGCGAGCACATCGCACTCTTTGTAGAACAATTGGAGCGAGGCAGGATCAGGGATATCGAGAATGGTCTTGACCGCCACTTCACGGCGAATCACGGTGTCATAGGCCCGGTATACCAAACCCATGCCACCCTGGCCGAGAACTTCCCGAACCTCGTAGCGGCCAGCCAATTTTCGCGGTGTGACAGAACCTTCCACGCACCCTCTCTACTCGAGCCTTAGCATGTTACTGCTTTTGATGGAAAAATGAATCCCTGTTTTGCAGGAATATCGTCTTTGTAAGAACCCGCCGCTAAAGTCTGGACGTCCGCCAGCACACCGTAGGTTTGTGTTCTGCCGCATACGCATCGTACAATGTACCTGCGGCGGACGCGAGGTTTTGGCCGGAGGTCGGTCCGGTCCAGCCAAAAGGATGTAGTTCTGAATCGTCACGCTAAACTCCCGTAGATGGTAGTTCCGGGAAGCAACGGTCTTGAATTAAAACTCAAAGACGAGCGGCGAAGCATGCCGGTCGAGGAATTTTAAGCTCATGGTCATTTTGATTACGATCATCCACATTGCAGTTTGTTTGTTTCTTATCATTGTCGTGCTGCTGCAAAGCGGCAAAAGCGGCGACATTGCCGCTGCCTTCGGAGGCATGGGCAGTCAGACCGCCTTCGGCCCGCGCGGCGCTGCCACGGTTCTGTCGCGAGCGACCACATGGTCGGCGGTCATCTTTATGGTGACCTCGATTACGCTCTCGGTCTTCGCTTCGCGCCATAGTGGCACGAACTCGGTGCTGCAAGGAGTCAAGGCCTCGCCGACCAAGACCCAACCGGTGAAGCCTGCCACACCACCCGCGCCGGCATCGCAGAAATAGTCGCAGGTCGTTCGGTCCTCGGTCGTTGGACAATGACAACTGGCTAACGATCCACGACAGATATTCCATGATCCACGAGATCCTTCCCGTCGGACCGCTGCAGTGCAACTGCTCCATCATCGGAGACGAGACCACACGCGAAGCCATGGTGATCGATCCCGGCGATGAGATCCAAAGCATTCTCGCGCTGGTGCGCAAGCACAACCTGCAGGTGAAGCAAATCGTCATTACTCATGCGCACATCGACCACGTAGGCGGCGCGATGAAACTGCGGGCCGCGACTGGCGCACCGATTCTGCTCAATCAGAACGATTACGAACTGCTCAAGATGCTCGATATCCAAGCTACCTGGATCGGCGTGCCTCCTCCGGGCAAAGTAGATATCGATCAGAACATCGGACAAGCAGATACGCTGAAGGCTGGATCGCTTACGGCCAACGTAATCTTCACGCCGGGGCACACCGAAGGCAGCGTCTGTCTTTATTTTCCTGCAGAGAAGAAACTGATTGCGGGAGACACCCTGTTTGCAGGAAGCATCGGCCGAACTGATTTGCCTGGCGGTTCGTTCGAGAAGATCATTAAATCCCTACGCGACAAACTGCTGGCCCTGCCCGATGATACCGTCGTCATCCCCGGCCACGGCCCCCAAACCACCATCGGCGAAGAACGCGAGAGCAACCCATTCCTGAAAGGCTAGGCCAGCGCTGTTACGCCCTCCGGGCAAGGCGCTGGACCAGGACTCTAAGCGTAGTCTGGGCCTCAGGACTCCACCAGGTGGCGTTGACCAATTCCAACTCGAGATCGAAGGACGCCGCGAAAAGTTCGACCAGATCAGCGCGAGCCCGCCGTCGGGTCGCTGCCATGGCATCGACAGGTAATGCCAGCAAGCCGCGACTCCACTCAAGCGCACGGCTCACCACTTGATCAAGCGGGACAACCTCGTCGACCAAACCAATTCGCGCCGCTTCGTCGGGAGAAATCAGAAGGCCACCGACAGCAAGCCTTTCCGCTTGATGCGCACCGACCAGGCGCCTCAGTCCAGCAAAAATCAGCGGCGGCAGCGGCAGCCCAACCTGCACTTCGTTGAGTCCCAACTTCCACTCGCCGTGCGCCGCAACTCTGAAGTCACAAAAAATTGGAAGCACAGTTCCACCTGCGGTGGCATGGCCCGTAATGGCGGCGGCGATCGGAATGGGGGAGATCGCGAGCGCACGGAGCAGACCGTAAAGCTCTCGCCACAGAGCAGCGATTGCCGGACGATCAAGCGTCAACAACAGCGGAACGTCGAGGCCGGCGGAGAATCTGCCAGTCGCACCCGAAAGAACCAGCGCCCTCGCACCGTCCTGCGGAGCCAATTCCACGGCTTGCTTTAGCGCAACGATCAACTCCGGCGAAAGCGCATTTGCGGGCGGACGGTTGAGGTGCAACTCGCGGACAGCTCCGTGATCGATCGTGAGGAGCATGGAAGTAGCAGCCCTTTCAGCTTGCGCTGTGCATTCTGCGAGGACAATTATTTTCGCGGCATCGACTGAAAGATCGCGAACACGGCGCCTTGCGGATCAGCAAGGACGCCAAAACGGCCCACATTCTCCATGGTCATGGGTTCGAGATAAAACTTCGCGCCCAGTTGTTTCGCTTTGGCGGCGGTCGCATCGCAATTCGAAGTCTGAAAATACGCCAGCCAATGCGCAGGAGTACCCGGGTCGCGATGCGCGGCAGGAGGAATTCCTCCAATGAAATCCCCGCCATTCTGGATATGCAGGTAGTCCGAGGGCGGATCACTGTGCTCGCCGCCACTCAATTTCCACCCGAACAAGTCAGAATAAAACTTTCCAGCCCGTGCCTGATCCGGCGTGCTCAGATCGGCCCAGCACAAAGTCCCATCAACGCCCCTCACAGTGACGCCCGAACTTTGCTTCGCCTGCCACACACAGAACGTTGCGCCGGTCGGATCCTGGATTACCGCCATCCGGCCTACGTCCATGACGTCAAAAGCGGGCGCGCAGACTTTGCCGCCAACCTGGGCCGCGCGAGTAGCCGCAGCATCCGCGCTCTCCACCAAAATGTAAGGCATCCAGTGCGGAGGAATTCCTTGCGACCGCTGCTCGGGCCGCAGGGTGCATGCTGCGCCCACATCTCCGCCTTGCAGTTGGAAGATGGTGTAAACGCCGTCAGGCCCCATCGGCATGTCGTTCACCGCCCATCCAAAGAGCGAAGTGTAGAAACTCTTGGCTGCATTTTGGTCGGTGGTGGACAACTCGATCCAACAAAAAGATCCAGTCTTGGGTTTGTCGGTGATCGCCATGGACGAGAGTATAAGTGGACCGGACCGAAAATTGGAATCTCTCTTTTCCAGATGCTCGGCTCACGCAGCCAAACTGTCTAGTTATGTATTGCCTTGCTGATTCAGGAGCTCAAGCGCTTGCGCAATTCCCCGACGAAAATCCCGAGGGGGCGTGATCAGGCTTATGATCAGGTGTCCGTCACCAGGAAAATCGTAAAAATGCCCCGGGTGAACAAGCACGGAAAGCTTGCGCAAGATCTGAATCGCCAACTCTTCGTCGGACTGCGTTACCGGAACTCGCAACACCGCATACCAGCCGCCCTCGACCTCGAGTCGGCGGCAGTTCTTCTGCTTTGCCAACCCGCGATCCAGTTCGCTCAAGTTCGCCCGCACTCGATCCAGCAGGAGCGCCTGTACGGAATGACGTTGCTCCAGCAGAACCGGCGCGGCCAATTGAATGGGAGCATTCATGGACAGATACGTGTCGGCTATTACTTCCAGACGCGCCATTGCCGCCGATACTGTTTCAGCGGGACCGCTGGTTACGACCCAGGCCAGCTTCATCTGCGGCAGCCCGGAGATCTTTGATAACCCACTCAAGGTAAATGTCAGAACATCGCGGTTGGCAGCGAATGTCGCACGGGGTGCGCCATCGTGGGCGTAATCGAGGAAGACTTCGTCGGCAATCAGCGCCAGAGTATACTCGCGGCAAAACTGCTTAAGAGCGCTTCGTTCCTGGTCAGCGACAAACGATCCGGTCGGATTATTAGGATGCACCACGACCACGCCACGGGTGCGATGGTTCACCGCCTTGTATAAAGATGGAAAGTCGATCTGCCATCCGTGATCGTAGAGCAGCGGATACGGCACCAGCTTCACATCCTGCAAGTCGGCGAGAAACTCAAATAGCGGATAGCTCGGCTTGGGCACCAGGATTTCATCGTCCACATTGCACAGCAGACGGAAGACGTAGGAATAACCTTCGCTGGTGCTGGTGGTCAGGACGATGGCTTCAGGATCAATGTCGTCATGTCTCTTTTGGTAATAGCCAGCCACTGCCTCGCGCGCACTGCGCAGGCCTTTGGGCTGGGGATCGTAATCCATCGCCTGGGGATCGGTAAACGCTTGCAGGATGGTTTCCGCGTCGTAATGCAGCTCGGCGCGTGTGGGATTTGAGATCGTCAGGTCAAGCACTTCCCTGCCTGCAAGCTGCAAGTCCCGCTGCGCTTGGGTTAAGCGGTTGGGCGTCAGCTTCCACTCGGTGCGGTGGGAAAACATACGCGACCATCATACGCAAAGAACAAAGACGAAAGAGGAAAGACGCGCCCGGAGGAGTGAGGCGGACGTTCTTGCTTTGTCCGAAGCCGCCGCAGTCGGGAGAAGGTGCAATGGGGTATCACATCGAAGTTACGCCCCGCAGGGAGCTATCCACGCAGGGCGTTCGATTCAGCTTTACGTCAGAGCAGGGACCTATTTCGCGATATTCCCCAGAGGGTCAACACCAGCCGGAAGCTTGGTGCCGTGCTCGGGCGGAGTAGGGCACTTAATTTCAGTCCATGTACCCGTGTTCCCGAAGTTGGTGCGTTGGTTCCACAGCTCGAACGGACCTGAAAGCGGCTTGCCGGACATAGTGCCAATCCAATCCGTCGCACCACAAGTGGTGGCATCGACGGTAAACGCCCGGAACGCCACGACGGTGCCGTCCGTCTTGCTGTGGTACGAGTTGCCAACGACAGGCCAGGATGAAAGTCCATCGCACGAGGACAGAGCTCCCCAGACACGACCATTCCGAGCCACCGTGGTGTCGGTCACGGGTTGCTCGAACAAAACGTAGACGCCGCTGAACAGCTGGAAGCATTGCGGCGCCGCCAACGCCATTCCGGGCGCGAGCAATACCGCACCCACAAGAACCGCTATCGATCGCTTAATCCGCATCGTGATCCTCCTTCGTCTTTTCTCCCTCCAATCGATTCCGATCGTCCCGGAGAGGCCCTTATTGTCCTCTCGCACATTGCGGGCGTCAAGATGAAGGCTTTTGCAACTTAAGCGGTCGTTACTAAGAGTGAAACGAGCCGCGGGGCGAAGGATTTTTCGCCGTGCCAAGCCGCGACTCGATCCAATCTTCAGTGGAGCAGGTTCAGAGCGTTTTCGTCATCATCCACGAAGTAAATGCCTTGACCCGCCACGTCGGTGAGTCCGAACAAGGCGCCGACGCCGGGCGGGTTGCCCATGTCATCCAGCAAAACCTTGTTGACTTGATGTCCCTGATGACCGTCCACTCTAGTCTCGACCAGGAATCCATTCGCGCCGTTAACGGTCAGGATGTCCCCGTTAGTTGCAATCTCCAGGCCGAGTGGAACGCTCAGAGCACCGCCTTTGGTGACGGTCTCGCCGGTTCCACCGGAAGAGTTGCGCTGCAATGGGTCGTCGATGGCGACAATGCGGTTGTTGAGACTGTCTGCCACGTAGAGTACTTGATCGCCGCCGTGATCTTGGCGACCGTGTGCCGCGAGAGCAAGGCCCGTCGGTCCGATCACAAGCGCGGTAGGATCGGTCCGCTCCGCGAAGCCCGACCCTATCACGGTCATCTGTTGCAGGCTAGGCATCGAACCGTGGCGAATATTCAGGTCCAGACGCACGACCGTACCTTGGTTTACGACCTTGCCTCCTCCAGCTACCGTACCGTTTAAAACATTCGTAACGAAAAGGCTTGCGTTATTGCCGCCGTCGAACGCAGCCATGTCCCAAGGACCATTGATTAGCGAACCATAGAACGTCTCCACTACTTGGCCGCTGCTGTTCAACACCAGCAAGCACCCCGCCTGGACAGTATTTGAGGTCCCATCGGTAGTTGGGACGCTGCCCACAATGACCCATCCTGAACGTAGCGCGACCAGCGCAGTGCTCAGTCCGACGCCGCCCGGACACGGGCCAGGCAGGTTATTGGCGTCAATCTGGGCAAACAGAGTGACCGTCCCGCTCGGAGTTATCTGGACAATGGTCGTGCCCGTCCCTTGAAAGTTCTGGCTGTTGTTGAAATTGCTGATCAGAATATTTCCCTTGGTCAGCGATCCCGTGGTCGTAGGCACACGAGCAACGCCATAAGGGTTGAGATCGCCGTTGCTGGGAATTGTAGAGGCGACTGTGGTGATCTTCCCAGCTTGCGCGCTGGCCAGTGCCAGCACAACCAGCGTAATGAGCACAAGAGTGCGCGCGCCGAGACCAAGGCTCGCACGGAAAATTCCATTAGGTGTTTTCATGTGTGTGTTCCCTCCTGAATTGACAAGACACTGGCAAGCTGGAGACTCAACCTTGGGGAGAACCTAAACCTCACAGCTCACACTTGTGCATTCTAGGAAGCTTGGGCGCCCGGGCTGTCACGAAATTGTCAAAACTATGTCATTTCATGAGAGCAGGCGCGAACAACTGGGGTTTCAGCTTCGCGAGGACTTGAGGCACATTTTGCCCGGCGATAACCAAGTTGAGGCAACAGTTGCCTGTGCGTGTAGGCGATTGAGAGGGAACCTCTGAGAGAGCGGGTTCGGATCCAATGAAATCAGCAGCCTGACACAGACCACGACGGCACTGCTCTCTGGCACGCGACCTGCATCGTGGGAAAGCGTCATTCCCCATTTGAGGAGTTAACAATGAATATGTCGGCGATCTCTTCCAGCAACCCGCTGAATCAAGCCAGCATCCTGCAAAATGCGAACCAGCAACCGGGGACGCAGTTTCAGCAGCTCACGCAGGCGCTCCAATCGGGCAATTTAACCAGCGCGCGGCAAGCTTTCAGCGCTCTCACTAACACCGCCACGAGTTCCGGCCTGTTGAGTGTCCAAATGAGTCAAGACCTGGGCAAACTGGGATCAGCTCTGCAATCCGGAAATCTGAGCAGCGCTCGCCAGGCGTACTCGTCGGTTCAGCAGAATTTACAGAACTCGAATCACATGGCAGCCCATCATCACCGCCCTCACTACGGCCGAGGTGACCCGCAGCTCGTAACGTCCGGCTTTCCTGATAGCAGCAGCGCGGGGGGCAGTGCCGCGGCCCAAAGCAACATGTTCCAGCCGGTCAATTTGACGGCTTGATTTCCGACGTGAATCAAGCGGCTGGGGAACGTGCGAATCGTCCGTTTTCATAGCATACAAAGGCGCTTTCTCGCACTCGTTAAGGTAACTGGAGACTCTGCCGATTGAGTATCTGGGAGCCGAAGCCGCAATCGAGGGCGCAGCTCGTCCATCAACGCCAAACAATTTAAGGAGAAAATAATGTCCGCCATCAGCAGCCTTTCCAGCACCGTTTCGCAACCTTTGTCGACAACTACCCCAGTGACTACAAACTCCAAGTCAGCCGCATGGCAAGAATTCGTCAGTCAACGGCGCCCTGAAGTCCAACAACTCAAGGACGCCCTGCAATCCGGCGATTTAGCTGCCGCCCAGAAGGACTACAACAGCCTGGTCGCCCTGGGCAACAAGTTCAACGAAAGCAATCCTTTTCCGCGGGCGGATCGAGCTTTGGATTTCAACGCTATTGGCGGGGCTCTGCAAAACGGAGATTTGGCCGGCGCGCAGCAGGCCTTTGCGGCGCTGCACAGCACCTTTGTTCAGCGTCCCGCCACAAGCCAGACGACATCGCCGGCTCCCGTTAATTTGAGCGACGTGAGCGCTTCTGATGCCAAGGCAGTGAACGTAATCGCTTGACGGACTTGCCCGCAATCACGGACGGCCTTCCACGGAATCCCGTCCGCGTTCCAGTCTTGCCGCACGCGAGAGTTTAGAATTTCTCCTCATGGAGAACATCCAGGTTTTGGCACAACCGTGGTGGGTCAACCTGCTCGCCCTGATTCCTCCAGCTACCTACATCGTGTTCCGTCGCAAGGGGTTGCCTCTCAGTTGGCGGAAGCTCATCGTGATTGCAATATTCGCGGCCTCATTTGGCTTCGTGGAAGCCGCTGTCGTGGTTTACCTGCGAGCGTCCATCGGCCTGCTTCCCCGTTACACAGGAACGTTGTCCGATATACAGCATTCCTCGCCAGGCTACGAGCAAGCAACATCGATTGCCCAGTTTCCGCAGAGCTTGCTCGCCATCGAGATGTATCGCGAGGCCGCGACCATGGTCATGCTGGTCGCCGTGGCCTTGCTCACCGCATCCCGAACAAGTGCGCGATGGGCGGCGTTCCTCTGGGTTTTTGCCCTGTGGGACATCGCCTACTACGCGGGCCTCTGGGCCTTACTGCGATGGCCCACTTCAATGACTGACCTGGACGTGCTGTTTCTCATTCCTGTGCCTTGGGTTTCCCAGGTATGGTTCCCCTTGCTGGTGAGCGGGTTGACGGTTCTGGCGATTGCTCTGTCGGGTGTCGGAAGTCCCAGCCCTGACAAACCCACATCGTAAGCTAAACGGCGTCGCTGGTTACTGATAACGCTACACTACGGTCATCTTGCCCCGACTGCAATCCTGCTTCACTCTAGACTGTGCGGAATCCCGCAATATCGAGTTGACCGACCGAATGACTGAAACCAAGACCTCTGCGCCCGGAGCGGACTGGACCAAACTCCTGGCAGATCCCGAAGTCGCAAGCCATCTCGGCGAGCTGCTGAAGGCTTATCGCGATGCCGAACCCGCCCGGCGCGATCAGGTGTTGCGCGACACCATGCGCAAGATAAAAGGTGGATCACACAGCGATCAGCCCGAGGTGCGCGCTTCGGCATCTTCTTCCGACGTGCGTCCCGAAGCGCCAGCCGTAACCGCCCCGGCGGCTACTCCGCCTTTTGAGCCAGATATTTTTACTCCCTGCTGGGGTCAGGATCGGCGACGTTATCCACGGATGAAGTGTTTTGTGGCAGTCGAACTGCGAATCGACGGTTCGCCCACGCCAATTTGGGGGAATCTGTCGAACACCAGCATGGGTGGCGGCTTTGTGGAAACTGCGACCCCAGTACCCACGGGAGTCAAGCTTGAAATTGGACTCTGGGTAGCGAACGGGAAGATCTGGGTTAAGGGTCTGATCCTCAACGGAATCGTGACTCGCAGCAATCCCAGTTTTGGAGTCCGCCTGAAGTTCGACAACCTCGAACCCTCCGAACGCGAAACCCTGCGACAATTCCTGAAATTTGTGGAAAGCATGACCAAGAGTTATCAAAGCCAGGAAGGCTACCTGGCGCAAATGAAGCGTTAAAACTCCGATGTCCCCGCGCTCACCGAGGAATCCACTGCCCTGACGTGCATCTTTGTCTCGCCGCAGACATCCTAAGCAATGTAAGGATGCCGATGGAAATGCCGATTCCCCCGTCGAAGAAGTTGCCGCTTTCCTGCTCTGATCCGCCGCACGCGTCTTTCGAAAGCTTGGTAAACTGCCTGACATGGGAATTTTTTTGCTCTCAGTAGCTGAGAAGCAGAGTCATCACCGGCATGTGATCACTGCGTCTACAGGAGAAGCGTTCTATGGTAGCAAGCGAGCAAGCGTTGATGACCACCAAGCAACTCGATATCCTCAGCATCAACACCATTCGCACGTTGGCGATCGATGCAGTGCAACAGGCGAATTCCGGACACCCTGGCGCGCCTATGGGGCTGGCGCCTGTGGCTTATTGTCTGTGGCAGCAATTCCTGCGCTTTGATCCCGCAAACCCCACCTGGCCCAACCGCGACCGGTTCGTGCTCTCGAACGGCCACGCCTCCATGTTGCTGTACGCGATGCTCTATCTGTCAGAAGTTCGCGGGGTGAATCCAGAATACGACTCGACCGGGGAATTCGCCGTTACGCTAGATGACATCAAGAAGTTTCGCCAGATCGACAGCAGGACACCGGGCCATCCCGAATACCGCATGACGGCAGGTGTAGAAACCACCACTGGCCCTTTAGGTCAAGGCATCGGGAACAGCGTGGGCATGGCGATTGCCGAAAATTGGCTGGCGGCAAATTACAATCGACCCGGCTTCGAGATATTCAACTACAACATCTACGCTTTCTGCGGAGACGGCGACCTCATGGAGGGCGTTGGCAGCGAGGCAGCGTCGCTGGCCGGCCACTTGAAGCTTCCCAACCTGTGCTGGATTTACGACAACAATCGCATCACCTTGGATGGCCCTGCCGACTGGTCATTCACCGAAGACGTAGGCGAGCGTTTCAGCGGCTACGGATGGAACGTAATTCACGTTACCGACGCCAATGACCTCGACGCGCTGGCCAAAGCTTATCGAAACTTTCTGGGGACCAACGACCGCCCGACCCTCATCGTTGTGAACAGCCATATCGGCTACGGATCGCCGCATAAACAGGATACCAACGAAGCTCATGGCGAGCCGCTGGGCGAAGAAGAAGTGCGGCTCACAAAAAAGAACTACGGCTGGCCGGAGGATGCCAAGTTCCTCGTCCCCGAAGGTGTGCTCGATAATTTTCGCCAGGGAATTGGCAAGCGCGGACGCGACCTGCAACAGAAATGGCAAGCATCGTTCGCGGATTACTCGAAGAAATTCCCCGAACTCGCTGACCAGATCAACCACATGCAGCACCGTGATCTGCCCGACGGATGGGACAAGAACCTGCCCACCTTTCCTGCCGACGCTAAGGGAATGGCCACGCGGGACAGCTCCGGCAAAGTTCTCAACCTGCTCGCGCAGAATGTTCCGTGGCTGATGGGAGGCTCTGCAGACCTTGCGACTTCCGACCGGACCCGGCTCAAGTTTGAAGGCGCCGGCGACTTTCAACCCGGCAGTTACGCGGGACGCAATTTGCATTTCGGCGTCCGTGAACATGCCATGGCAGGGTCCATTAACGGATTGGCCGTATCCAAGATTCGTCCCTTTAGCGGAACGTTTTTCAACTTCAACGATTACATGAAGCCTGCGGTGCGACTGGCTGCACTGATGGAGATTCCGTCCATCTTTATTTATACCCACGATTCCATCTGCTTGGGCGAGGATGGTCCGACTCACCAGCCGATCGAACAACTGGCTACACTGCGCGCTGTCCCCGGCCTCATGTTGCTGAGGCCGGCGGACGCCAACGAAGTTGTGGAAGCCTGGAAAATCATCATGCAGCTGAAGCATGAGCCCGCTGTGCTCGTACTGACCCGGCAGGCGCTCCCCACTTTCGACCGCTCGAAGTATGCGCCAGCCTCTGGCGTAGCAAACGGAGCATACGTCCTCGCCGACGCAGCCGACGGCAAGCCGGAAGTGATTCTCATGGGAACGGGAAGTGAAGTTGCCCTCTGCGTAGCTGCCTACGAGCAGCTCAAGGCAGAAGGGATCAAGGCACGCGTGGTCAGCATGCCCTCCTGGGATATTTTCGAGAAACAAAGCGCGGAGTACAAGAAACAGGTTCTACCACCAGCGATAACGGCGCGCATCTCGGTCGAGGCGGCGTCCACATTCGGCTGGTCGCAGTACGTGGGACCAACTGGCAAAATGATCGGAATGCACCGCTTCGGAGCCTCTGCGCCGATCAAAGATTTGTTAAAGAAGTTCGGGTTCACCGCAGAGAAGGTAGTAGAAGCAGCGCGAGAAGCAATCGAGTTGTCAAAATAGTTCGTATCAGCTGACGTCACCCTGAGGGACTTACGGTCCCGAAGGATCTTGCGCACAGCGCCACAACGGTTAGGTCTACAGAACGCAGAATTTTTCTATCGGAGAGGCATCTATGGCAACCGGAATCATCGAAACTGCAAAAGCCACCAACCCCTTAAAAGACCTCCTGAAATACGGACAATCCGTATGGCTCGACTACATCCGCCGCGACCTGCTTACCAGCGGCGAACTCAAGCGCCTGATCGAAGAGGACGGCCTGCGCGGCATGACCTCGAATCCTGCCATCTTCGAAAAGGCGATCGCGGACAGCACGCTATACAGCGAGGTCTTGCAGTCGCTGCAATCAAAGACCGATCTCGATGCCAAAGGCCGCTACGAGATTCTCGCCATCCGCGACATCCAGGACGCCGCCGATTTCCTGCGCCCCGTGTACGACAGTTCGAAACGCCGCGACGGGTACGTCAGCCTCGAAGTCTCGCCCTATCTCGCGCGCGACACCCAAGGCACTTTGGCAGAAGCGCGAAGACTTTGGAAGACGGTAGCCCGCGAGAACGTGATGATCAAAGTTCCCGGCACGGCGGAAGGCATTCCTGCCTTCCAGCAATTGATCAGTGAAGGCATCAACATCAACGTGACTTTGCTGTTTTCGCGCGAAGTCTATCAGCGTGTGGCGGAAGCTTATATCGCCGGCCTCGAACAACTCGCCGCTCGCGGAGGCGACGTCAGCAGAATCGCTAGCGTGGCCAGCTTTTTCATCAGCCGCATTGATAATTCCGTCGATGCCATCGTCGGCCAACGCTTGAAGACCTCCAAAGAGCAACGTGAACAAGAGCAATTGAAGAGCCTGCTCGGCAAGGTCGCGATTGCAAATGGCAAGCAAACCTACGTCAGTTATCAGAAGATTTTCAGCGGCGATCGTTGGAAAGCGCTAGCCGCCAAAGGCGCGCAGACTCAGCGGGTGTTATGGGCCAGTACCAGCACCAAGAATCCCAGCTACAGCGACGTTTTGTACGTTGAAGAACTCATTGGCCAGGACACAGTGAACACGATTCCACCCGCGACTCTCGATGCCTTCCGCGATCACGGTCACCCGCGAGCCAGCCTGATCGAAAACGTCGAAGCGGCCGATCAAACCATGGACACCCTCGCCAAGCTGGAGATTTCGATGAAGGAAGTTACCGACAAATTGACCGACGACGGAGTCCGACTCTTTGCCGAAGCCTTCGACAAGCTGCTCGAAGCCGTGGAGAAAAGCTCGACACCTCAGACAACAACAAAGGTCGGCAAACAAACCTACAAGCTGCCAGAAGCGCTGGCGAATTCAGTAAAGACCAACATTAATGACTGGCGCGCATCCGGAAAAGTGCGCCGCTTGTGGCAGGGCGATGCCTCTCTGTGGACTGGCACGGACGAAGCCAACTGGCTCGGCTGGCTGAGCATTACGGAAAAACAGATTGCCAACGCCGACAACCTGCGCCGCTTGGCCGAAGAGGTTAAGCGTGAAGCGTTTACCGACATTCTCCTGCTGGGCATGGGCGGATCCAGCCTCTGCCCCGAAGTGCTCGACAAAACCTTCAACCGCATCGCAGGCTTCCCGCAGTTGCACGTGCTCGACTCCACCGATCCCGCGCAGATCAAGGCCGTCGAGAGCCAAGTGAACCTTGCAAAAACCTTATTTGTGGTTTCCAGCAAATCCGGCACCACGCTCGAACCAAACATCTACAAACAGTATTTCTTCGAGCGGCTAAAGCAAGTGGTTGGCGCAGAAAAAGCCGGCAGCCATTTCATCGCCATCACCGATCCCGGCTCCAAAATGCAGCAAGTGGCCGAAGCAGACCGGTTCCGTCACATCTTCTATGGCAATCCCAGCATCGGCGGACGCTACTCCGCGCTTTCAAACTTCGGCATCGTTCCCGCGGCCCTGATGGGGCTCGATACCGCCAAGTTTCTCGATCGCACGGAAGAAATGGTCGGAGCCTGTGCTCCCTCGGTTCCAGTCAACGACAATCCCGGAGTCGTACTGGGAACTATCTTAGGTACAGCCGCTAAGAACGGACGCGACAAGGTCACGATTATTACTTCGCCCGCCATCTTCGATCTTGGCGCATGGCTGGAACAGTTGCTGGCCGAGTCCACCGGAAAGCAGGGCCACGGCATCGTCCCGGTCGATCGCGAGGAGTTGGGAACTCCGGATGTTTACGGCAACGATCGTGTCTTTGCCTACGTGCGCTTGGATTCTGCACCGGATGCCGCACAAGACGCCAAGGTGGCGGCATTGGAGCAAGCGGGTCAGCCCGTCATACGCATCTCGCTCGCGGATATCTACGACCTGGGCCAGGAATTCTTTCGCTGGGAAATTGCAACAGCAGTTGCCGGATCCATCATCGGAATCGATGCCTTCAATCAACCTGACGTCGAAGCCAGCAAAATTGCCACTCGCAATTTGACGGCGGCATACGAGAAGACCGGTTCCCTTCCTGCCGAGACACCCATCTTCGACAATGGCAGCGTCAAGCTCTTCACCGACGCCAAGAACGCAGACGCGCTGACAAAATCCGTAGGCAGTGACAAATCTCTCGCAGGCTATCTGCGGGCGCATCTCAATCGTCTTGCCGCAGGAGACTATTTCGCGCTGCTGGCCTTCATTCAGATGAATCCTGAGCATGAGGCAAGCCTGCAGGAAATTCGTCACGCATTGCGCAATAAGAAACGAGTCGCAACTTGCCTTGGATTCGGTCCCCGTTTCTTGCATTCGACCGGTCAGGCGTACAAGGGCGGTCCAAACTCAGGAGTCTTCCTGCAAGTCACATGCGACGACGCGGTCGATCTTGCAGTCCCCGAGCAGAAGTACACCTTCGGAGTGGTTAAAGCCGCCCAGGCTCGCGGAGACTTCCAGGTGCTGGCCGACCGTGGCCGTCGTGCCTTGCGAATTCATCTCGGCAAAGATCTGAAGTCCGGCCTAACCATGCTAAAGGCGGCGGTTCGTGAAGCGCTCTCGTAGCCCAAGCCTCCCGTGGGCTGCTGCCAAGGGCACGCTGTCCCTACAGTCGGCGATAAGGTCCGTTCGAATTCGCTAGAAACTATAAAAACGATTTAACATTGGCAAGGAGCACGTATGAAGTTGGGAATGGTCGGCATGGGCAGGATGGGCGCAAACATGACGCGCCGCCTGATGCGAGGCGGGCACGAAGTTGTGGTAACCGACTTGAGCTCAGACAATGTGAAGAACATCGCGAAGGAAGGCGCCATCGGTTCGGCCTCGCTCGATGATTTCGTCACTAAACTAGGAAAACCTCGCGTAGCGTGGCTGATGGTTCCCGCAGGTGGACCCACGGAACAAACAGTTCAAACTCTCGCCCAGAAGTTTCAGGCTGGCGACATTCTCATTGACGGCGGAAACTCTTATTTCAAAGACGACATTCGCCGATCCAAGCAACTCAAGGACAGAGGAATCCATTACGTCGACGTAGGCACCAGCGGCGGCGTCTGGGGCCTTGAACGCGGTTATTGCATGATGATCGGCGGACCGAAGGAAGCTGTGCAACAACTCGATCCAATTTTCAAGACTCTCGCCCCCGGCCGCGGCGACATTCCACGCACTCCCGGCCGTGACAAGATCGCAGGCACGGCCGAAGATGGATATATTTACTGCGGTCCGTCGGGCGCGGGACACTTCGTCAAGATGGTGCACAACGGCATCGAGTATGGACTCATGCAGGCATACGCCGAGGGTTTCGATATTTTCCGCAACGCCACCAGCAAGGAACTGCCAGAAGATCAACGGTACGATTTGAATCTCGCGGACATCGCCGAAGTGTGGCGCCGCGGAAGCGTAGTAAGTTCATGGCTGCTTGATCTGACTGCGATGGCTCTGGCTGAGAATCCCACGTTGTCCGAGTACACCGGCTTTGTTCAGGACTCCGGCGAGGGCCGATGGACAATCCAGGCGGCGATCGACGAAGCGGTTCCGGTCGATGTGCTCTCGGCGGCGTTGTTCACCCGCTTCCGCTCGCGCCAGGAGCATACGTTCGCGGAGAAGGTTCTCTCCGCCATGCGCCAGAAATTTGGCGGACACGTGGAGCCATCGACATCCGTAAAGAAAACGGCGTAGTGGTCTCGCTGCGACAACGTTGCTCTGTGTATTTTTAAATGTTCTTAGTCGCCAACCACAAAGGACACGAAGGTACACAAAGCAAACAAGGACGAGGGTAAAAACACAATGGCCCAGACTGAAGCTCCGCAAGCCGTTCAGCAACATCGCACCGGAAAGCCTGCGGATCCCTGCGTAATGGTGATCTTTGGAGCCGGTGGCGATTTGACCGGGCGCAAGCTCATTCCCGCCCTTTATAACCTCGCCAAGGCCGAACTGCTCTCGCGCGAGTTCGCGATCGTGGGCATGTCGCACACCGCTATGTCGAACGATCAGTTTCGACAAAAGGTCGTCGAAGACGTGAAGCACTACGCCGGCGGGGCTGTAGACCAGGACATCGTCGAGTGGTTTTGCAAGCGTTTGTACTACGTCGCAGGCGATTTCAATGACAAGAATGTTTATTCCCAGCTGAAAGATTTTCTACAGAAAGTCGATCAGGATCACACCACGCACAACAATTTCTTCTTTTACTTGGCGACGGCCCCGAGCTTTTTCGGTTCGATCGTCGAGCAGTTAGCTGTAGCCGGGCTGATGGAAGAAAACAATCAGCATTGGCGCCGGGTAATCATCGAAAAGCCATTTGGCCATGACTTGGATTCGGCGAAGACGCTGAACCTCCAACTTTTGAAGGTCGCCAAAGAAAAACAGATCTATCGCATTGATCACTATCTGGGCAAGGAAACCGTCCAGAACATTTTGGCCTTTCGCTTCGCCAATGGAATCTTTGAACCCATCTGGAATCGCCGTTACATCGATCATGTGCAAATTTCTGTAGCCGAGACCGTAGGAGTCGAGCAACGCGGCAGTTATTACGATCAGGCCGGCGCCTTGCGTGACATGGTGCCCAACCACATCATGCAATTGATCAGCCTGACTTCCATGGAGCCCCCAATCTCGTTTCACGCTGATGCCGTGCGCGATGAGCAAGCCAAGATTCTGCATGCCATTCAGCCGCTGACTTCTGAGGAAGTCCTCACCCGAACGGTTCGCGGTCAGTACGGCGCCGGAACCGTCAATGGCCAGCACGTGCCCGGCTATCGCGAAGAAAGTGACGTTCCGCCCGATTCACGAACCGAGACTTTCGTCGCTATGAAGCTGCTCATCGACAACTGGCGCTGGGCCGACGTTCCTTTTTACTTGCGCACCGGGAAGAGCATGGCCGCGCAAAATACGCACATCGTAATTCAATTCCGCAGAGCGCCGTTCATACTGTTCCGTGACACGCCGGTCGAGAACCTGATGCCCAATCAACTGGTGTTGCACATTTCTCCGGAAGAAGGTATCTCATTGCAATTTGCTGCCAAGGTTCCCGGACCGATCATGCGCTTAGGCGCGGTTGACATGAATTTCGAGTATGCCGATTACTTCGGAACCCAGCCCAGCACCGGCTACGAGCGACTGCTCCACGATTGCATGATCGGCGATCAGACTTTGTTCCAGCGCGCCGATATGGTCGAGGCCGGCTGGTGTGTCGTAAGTCCTCTGCTCGATGTCTGGAAGGCGCTGCCGCCGCGTAATTTCCCTAACTATGCCGCGGGCACGTGGGGTCCGAAAGACGCCGATGATTTGCTCGAGCGCGATGGCCGCCACTGGAGGAACTTCGAGAAATGATTCTCGCAGGCGACATCGGAGGGACGAACGCAAGACTGGCCTTCTTCGATGTGACGAACGGCAACGTCCGCCTGGTCTCCGCGTCCGTGTTTCCCAGCCGCGAATACGCCGGCCTGGACCAGATCGTCTCCCACTTCGTCGATACTTCAAAGCTGCATCCCGATGCCGCTTGCTTCGGCGTGGCTGGCCCGGTTCGCAACGGCCGGGTCGAGGCCTCCAACCTGCCCTGGGTCATCGAGTCCAAACGTCTTGCCGACGAACTCAACCTGAAGAGCACCGTTCTCATCAACGATCTCGAAGCCAACGCCTGGGGCATTGCCGCCCTGGATTCCAAAGATGTGGTTTTGCTGAATCAGGTGAAAGGAACTCCCGCCGGCAATCAGGCCGTGATTTCCGCCGGTACCGGACTCGGCGAAGCCGGCATGTATTGGGACGGCGTCAAATACCACATCTTCGCCTCCGAGGGAGGCCACGCCGATTTCGCGCCTCGCAACGAGTTGGAGATGGATTTGTTCCGCTACCTCTCCGGACGCTTTGGACACGTCAGCTACGAACGCATCGTCTCCGGCCCGGGCCTGGTAAACGTATTTCATTTCCTGCGCGACACCGGGCGCGGAACCGAGCCACAGTGGCTCACCGAGGAAATGTCACACGCCGATCCCGCTGCCGCAATTTCACGCGCCGCGCTCGCTGGCAAGTGCGCATTATGCGAACAGGCGCTTGATCTCTTCGTCTCCGTCTACGCCGCCGAAGCGGGTAATCTTGCTCTTAAGCTGATGGCCACAGGCGGCGTTTACCTGGGCGGCGGCATCGCTCCCAAGATGCTGGCCAAATTGTCTGGGCCGCTGTTCATGCACTCATTCGTCGGCAAAGGACGCATGCAGCCCCTGCTCGAAACCATCCCGGTCAAAGTCATCACCAATGACAAGACCGCTTTAATGGGAGCCGCCCGCTGCGCCGCGGCCAACGGATCTGCTTAAGTAATCCCTCATGCCCACTCCACCAGAAATCCGCATCTCGAACACGCCCGCCGACCTTTTTCAAGCGGCTGCTACAGAATTCGCCACGCTCGCTTCGAAGGCGGTTCAGAGCAATGGCAAATTCTCAGTCGCCCTTTCTGGAGGTTCAACCCCGAAAAGCCTGTACGCGCTCCTCGCAAGCGGCTCGCTCCCGAACATCCCGTGGCAGAAGGTTTTCTTTTTCTTTGGCGATGAGCGCGATGTGCCTCCAGACCATCCTGACAGCAACTACCGTATGGCTGCCGAATCCGGATTGTTCTCGAAGGTTTCGAACCAACAGGTGCTCCGCGTCCGCACGGAGGAAAAAGATGCAAACACCGCCGCTCTCGACTACGAACAAACTCTGCAGAAGTTCTTCGGACTGCGCCCTGGCGAGTTCCCGCGCTTCGATCTTGTGCTCCTCGGGCTGGGCCCCGACGGTCACACCGCTTCCCTCTTCCCCGGCACCGCCGCTCTCAACGAGAAAAGCCGGTTGGTCGTCGCCAATTGGATCGACAAATTCCACACCTACCGCATTACTTTAACGCTGCCAGTGCTCAACCGCGCCGCTTGCGTCATGTTTCTGGCAAGCGGCGCCGACAAAGCCAACATCCTTCGCGAAGTTTTAGAGAACGATAAGGCCGATTTGCCGTCGCAGAAAGTGCATCCGGCGGACGGCAGATTGTTGTGGCTGATCGATCGCGCAGCAGCCAGCCAACTCGGGTAGCATCGCGCTTCTCAAGGACCAATGGAAATCAGCCCAATCGCAGCTGGATCTTCACCGCAGTCACCCGGAAACGTGGGCCACTCTCGGTAGTGATGTCTTAGCCTCGGCGGGGCTAAATCTGCTTTCGGGCACGTCGCTGTCGCTTGGGATGTTCCAGAGGTACATGGCCGCGTAAGCTCGCCAAGGGCGCCAGGCTTCGGCTCGCCGCTCAAGCTCTCGAGCGCTTCGTAAAGACAGGGCGCGCAGCAATCCGAGGTCGCTCGAGGGAAACGCGTCGGGTTCTCCCAGTGCTCGCATGGCTACATATTGCGCCGTCCATTTCCCAATACCCGGAATTTCACACAGCCGAGCCAGGAAAACATCGGACTCCAAGATCCCCTCAAAGCTGATGTGACGGTCGCGGACCGCTCGCGCGAGAGCACGAATGGTCTCGGCGCGCGCGCCGGGCAAGCCAACCCTCACAAGCTCTGCATCGGCAAGCACCTCTGGCGCGGGGAACAAATGAGTGAGGCCGCTTCCGGCGGAAAACGCCTGTCCGAAAGTTCTGGCAATCCGGCCGGCCAGAACCGTCGCGCCTTTGACCGTAATCTGCTGGCCAAGAATCGCTCGCACCGCCAGTTCGAAACCGTTCCAGCATCCCGGCACCCGCAGCCCGGGATGCGTTGCAACTCGCTGGGCCAAGATCGGATCAGTTCTCAGACTTCGCGCGATGGCTGCCCAATCTGCGTTCAGATCAAACATAGCGCGGATTCGTTCCACAATAAAAAAGAGCGATCGAGGATTGCCAAACTGAACCCGCGCAACAAGTGCAACGTTCTCCTCGTCCAGTGAAACTTCAAAATAACCGTGGTCGCCATTCACAGAAATTGAACGCCGATAGCAGCCCATTTCCACTGCCTCTACGCCCGGCGTGGCGCGAGCAGCAAGAAACTTCAGCATCACATCCCAGTCGTAAGGCGGACGAAAACGCAAGCGGAAGAAATACTGATTCTCTGGCTGGACGAACGTCTGCCGCGCCATGCGCCGGATTTGAGTCGGAGTGCGCTTATACACTTTACGGATGCCGGCATTGAATCGCCGTACGCAGCCGAAACCGGAAGCCAGTGCGACTTGGCTCATCGGCAGACTCGTCTCGTCGATGAGCTTCTTGGCAAAGTGCAGACGGCGCGTCTGCGCCACAGCCAGAGGCGTCGCTCCCAAATGCCGTAGAAACAGCCGGCGAAGGTGACGCGAACCCACGCCTAGACGCTCGGCAAGAACTTCTACGCCACCGTCTTCAAGACCACTCTCGCTGATGAGCCGCAGGGCACGCGAAACCGTATTCGGAGTTCCCAACCATGCCGGAGTTCCCGGCGAGCATTCCGGCCGGCACCGCAGACAAGGGCGAAAACCCGCTTCCTCCGCAGCCGCGGCGCTCGGAAAGTAACGGACATTTTTCTCTTTGCAGGTGCGTGCCGGACAAATCGAGCGGCAATAAATCCCGGTCGTGAGTACGGCAATGAAAAACTTGCCGTCGAAACGCGCATCGCGCGACAGTCGGGCCCGGGAACACACCTGCAAATCCAGATTCATACTTTTCAAAATGATGATAGTCGATCCCACGGAACAAAGTGGACGTTTTCGGACCGCAATCAAAACTCGTTGAATTCGCAATTTCGAGTATAAAACCGGGCGCGCTCGCTTCCGTCAAATTTCAGCGGCCGCAAACGTCCGACGCGCTGGCATCTATGTCGACTGACGAGGACCTACGCCGCGAGTTTGCTCTTCTTGCCGGCAAAACAGTCGCGCTGATGAAGGAGCAGACCGCAGCTTCCGCCCTTCGATTCCCAACAATCCAATCAGGAGGAACCATGCAATCCAGGATATTGACCTGCATCACCGCAGTGGCCGTATTCGCGGCGCTGACGACTCCGGTTCGGTCCACCGCGCAGAATCGGCAAACGCCGCACAAACAGCGCTACTCCATCACGAATCTAGGTACACTCGGCGGCACGTTCAGCGCCGGCAATGGCATCAACAATCGCGGATGGGTAACCGGTGCCGCCGCGCTGGCGAACAACACAGAACACGCTACCTTCTGGATCGACGGCTTGACCTTTGACCTCGGCACGCTAGGTGGCCCAAACAGTTCCGTGCCCTTCCCAATCAAAGACGATCGTGGCATCGTCGCAGGTATATCAGATACGGCCACCATGGATCCCGCGCACGAAAACTTTTGCGCCTTCGGCGACGGCTATGAATGTGAGGCGTTCCTGTGGCGCAATGGCGTAATGGCCGAACTCCCCAACTCGCTAGGCGGCAATAACAGCCGCGCTGCCGGCGCCAACAATCACGGCCAGATCGTCGGCTGGGCCGAGAACACGACTCAAGACCCAACCTGCATTTCGCCGGCTGTTTACCAATACAAACCCGTCGTTTGGGGACCGAAGAATGGCCAGATGCAAGTTCTTCCCACACTTTCCGGTGACCCCGATGGTGCCGCCGTGGCCATCAACAACCAGGGCCAGATCGTGGGCATCTCCGGCCCTTGCGGGGACGATGATGGAATGGGCGCCGCTCACCCCGTACTCTGGCAAAACGGCAAAGTGACGCAGCTCGCAAGTTTCGGAGGCAAATATTTCAACACTGCTGCCGCCATCAACGAGAAAAGCCTGATCGCGGGTTGGGCCGACTTGGCCAACGACACAGCTCTGTGCGTGCCCGCCTGCCACGCGGTCCTTTGGACCACAAGCGGCGGATTCAAAGATCTCGGCACGCTTCCCGGGGATCTAAACAGCCTGGCCTACGGCGTCAACGAACAGGGTCAAGTGGTAGGCCAATCGATCGGCGCCAATGGAAACACTCGCGCCTTCATCTGGCAAGACGACGTAATGACTGACCTCAACTCTCTCGTCCCGCACGGCTCGCAGGCTTTAGCCTACGCCGGGGACATCAACGATCGCGGTGAAATTACCGGTGGTTCCTGCGTCAGTTCCAACGGTAGCTGCGCCGCTACCAGCGCAACCACAGCATTTCTCGCGACCCCAAGGCATGACGCGCGATAAACACAGGCCGTAGGCTGTTGCCTCAAGAGGGTAGGGAAATTCCCTGCCCTCTTATCGAGCAAGGTCCGCAAACGTCCAACATGATTGGTCGAAAGAGCCTATCGTGATTGCACTCGGTGCAGGAGAATAACTCTGTCATCTGACGGAGCCTGACAATAAGCGCCGGACTGCGAGGAGACGATTGTGAACCCATCGAACAGAGCCGAAGCAACCCAGATTTCGTTTGATCGACGACCATTTCAATTTCTCAAAGGAGGATTGTCGATCGGCCTCCTCGCTGCAATTGCTGTCACCGCCGCGCATGCATCCTCTGCCGACGACAAGAAAACCGTCGCCGACCTCGACACCCAATACCAGGCAGCGGTAAAAAAGAACGACGCGACCACCATGGATCGTATTTTGGCTGACGATTTCACGTTGGTGACAGGCTCCGGCAAGATTTATAGCAAGGCTGATTTGCTCAACGAAGCGCGCGGCGGCCAAATCGTCTATGAACATCAAGAGGACACTGCGCAGACCGTCCGCGTCTGGGGCGATACGGCGGTCGTCACCGCCAAGCTCTGGGAGAAAGGCACGGAAAACGGAAAGCCAATCGACTATACGGTGTGGTTCAGCGACACCTACGTGCGCACTCCAACCGGATGGCGCTACGTCTTCGGCCAGTCCTCGTTACCGTTGCCAAAGACTCAGTGAGTGAGAGGAAAACTCAACATGAACTCAATCACTCGATGGCTGAAGGTCGGCGGTGTCTCGGCTGTGGTTCTCTTTGTCGGAATTCAGGGCGTAGCCACCGTCTCCATTCCTCATGCACAGTCCGCAACCGAAGCTGCCAAACCTGCTGCGTGCGCAGCACCCGAGCATCGGCAGTTCGACTTTTGGCTTGGCGATTGGGACGCATTTGATTTCGACAACCCCGCAACCCAGGTCGCGCGCACTCGGGTCGATCTCATCCTCGATGGCTGCGTCCTGCTGGAGAACTACGAAGGCGCGGACGGACACAAAGGTCAGAGCTTCAGCGTTTACGACGCGTCCAGAAAAGTTTGGCACCAGAGTTGGGTAACCAATCGAGGCGAAGTGCTGGTGATCGAAGGCAAGTTTGAAGCTGGCGAAATGGTTCTAAGCGGAATCGATCACGCGAAGGCCGGGCAGCCGATGGTTCGCGGCGAGTGGAAGCCAATGACCGGCGGCGTGCGCGAGACCGCTGTGACCTCAACCGATGGCGGCAAGACTTGGCAGCCGTGGTTCGATCTCGTGTTCCGTCCCCATAA
>DATNHO010000166.1:0-20846 GCA_035604895.1 Terriglobales bacterium
AGTTCAAAACGGGCAAGCTCGGCGGGTGCGATGCGACGATGACGGAACTGTGGAACGCGGCACTCGCAGCTTGAGCCCAATTCGCAATCAATTACAAGGCGGAGCTTAACCGATCTTCTCCGTCGGCTTGAGCTTGCACCAAAGCCGGAAAGACCAAGCATGGACAGATCTGGTTGATAGATCCAGAGGGCGGGATAGCCAAGAGGTAAGGCCATCGCCTGCAAAGCGATTATTCGTCGGTTCGATTCCGACCCCCGCCTCCAGATTCCGGAATAGCCCTCACCTACTGCTCTGCAACTCATCCCGGTATGCGGTATACTCCTGTTGTTGATCCAATCTTTCGGCGACAAGAGAACGGAGAGGCTGTTCAACGACAATGTGGTAAAGGAATTTGGGGGCTTTGCAGCGCGCGCGAAGAGGAAACTGGAATCCCTCAATGCGGCCGCCCGCCTTGAGGACTTGAGCGTGCCTCCCTCGAATCGGCTGGAAAAACTGCGGGGAGACCGCAAGGGCTTTCACTCGATCCGCATCAACGACCAATGGCGGATAGTTTTCCAGTGGGTCGAGAATCACGCTCACAAGGTCTCGATCGTAGACTATCACTGAGGAGCAGACTATGGCAAAGGATGAATTCGCAGCGGTCACACCCGGCGAGATGCTGAAAGAGGAGTTCCTGGCCGAGTACGGACTGTCGCAGAACCAACTCGCCAAAACGATCGGGATTTCGCCGAACCGGATCGCCGAGATCGTCAACAACCGGCGGCGTATTACGGCCGATACGGCGTTGCGGCTGAGTCTGTATTTCGGCAACACCCCAGAGTTCTGGATGAACTTGCAGGCGCACTATGATCTGAAGGTCGCACGCCGTGGGTTGAGCCCGCAGGAGATCAGACGCATCAGGGCGCGTCGAGCGGCTTGAGTGCAAGCCGGTAACTCTTGGCGGCAAGTGGCTCCTGTTTAACATCTCCGCGCGGTTGACCATTCCCAGAAAACGACCGATCGTAAAGTTGGCCTCCCTCACCTCCGGCTCACAATCCGCTGCAACTGTGTTATAATTTCGCCGCCGCATTCTATCCCGTCGCGGATCAGGAACGCCCCGGTTGTCGTACCGGTCTGACAGCGGCTCTGCCACATAACAACGGACGCCGCGAGGGGGGAACATTTCGCGCCCGGTGTTCCAGTGGACCTCCCTAGGGTCCACAACGAAGATCATCGCCACGATTGCTACCGTGAACGACCGAAGGAAACTTCGTTCCTCTGACGTTCTGCGCGGGCTTAGTGGCAACCTCCTTCTCTGCCGCGATTCGCCTCCAACCAACCTGATGAATCACAGAGATTTACGCCGGGGGTTCAATTTCTTTTGCCTGATTATGGAATCGGCGATCTTTCTACGTTATGGCAAGTAGGGCGCAGACACAGCCGGTACCCTCCGATGAGGAAATCGTTCGCCGATTTCAGCATACTGGCGACAACGAGTGGTTTGCGGAGCTCTTTGCCAGACATAAAAAGGGGGTTTTTGGGGCATGCCGGGGGTTCTTTCCGGACGGAGGTCCGGCTGAAGACGCAACACAGGATACTTTTCTCCGCGCGTACCAGAATATGCACCGCTTCCACGGTTCGTGTTTGCGGCTGGACTCGCAGTTCTGACCGGCTTCTCATCTCCACCGGAGCCGAAGGGGGAGTCCCTCGTTTACTTCGGAACGTACACCGGGTTCAAGTTCGATTCTCCTCAAATCACGCGTTCCCAGGCCAGCATCCTCCGCCAGCCGGAGCATCCGCCGACCGTTTTGAAGATAGGATTTCACAGCATCAATCGAAAAACCCGTGCGAGCCGATGTTTCCTCGTAAGAGTAGCCTTCGATCTTCAGTTCCAGGCTAGGCAACGTCCTTGGTTCGCGCGCTGTAGCTGCCGCCGGGGTAGAGCAAGCCGAGCCGAACGGTCCGATACGTTGGTGGAAACGCATCCCGCAACCTCTTTTCTCTTGGAGGCTCCATTGGGCGCTGGGGGTAGCTAGCTTATTAGTCTGGGTGACGGCTTCGTGTGACGTATGGAATTCTCGGGTATGCAAACGTTCTTGATGGTGAAGTCAGGAGGCTACGATGAATCTGAGCAAAACATTTTTAGTTTTAGCGATGGTGCCGACGCTCATGTGCGCTCAATCCACTACGAAGAAGACGAGCCCAAGCGCGCCACCGACAGCGCCAGCGCCACACACGAATACCCAAGGCACCAAGAGTTCGGGGCCTGCCAGTCCGGACACTACAACTTGGGTATCGAACATCGCTGGATGCTGCCGAGGCCCATCGACGTGAGGTCGGTCAGTTCCGGTACACATCGCTCGATCGCACCTCGTCGGCCGCCGTGACCGCGAGCTTACGCCGCTGGACGTCAAGCTCTAAGGCAGCGAGCATCCTTGTCCATCCGCGTCCATCCGCTGAGCCATCAGCGCGCGCTTGAACTTTTTCAACTGAACTACTTCCATAACATGCCCTTTTCTTGGTTTAGGCGGTGAAACGCACTTTGGGCTAACAGACACGCCGTTCCTTGTCTGTTCAAGAGTGCTCACCGCACATCGTTGCGGGCTGATTCAGCGGCGGCGATTTCTCAAGTCGTGGACTGTTTAGTCGTGCAGGACGATGTTCAATAGCGAGCTGTTGACATGCAGCCCGCCGTTGTATTCAATGAAACCCATTTTGCGGAACTTGTTCATGAAGAAGCTGACCCTGGAGCGAGTGGTGCCAATCATCTCCGCCAGCGTTTCCTGACTGATCTTGGCGACCACCGGCTCCGGTTTGCCTTCTTTGCCAAAGTTGGCCAGCAGCAGAAGCACCCGCGCCAACCTCTTCTCGCTGGAATTGAAGAGCTGGTCGACCAGATCCTCCTCAATCCGCATGTTCCGGGAGAGCACATAGGCCAAAAACATCTCGGAAAAGGCCGGCTCATCGTGAAGGACACGGATCATGGCCGCTTTCTCGAGTCGCACGATCGAGCAGTTTGAAATGGCGGTGGCCGTTGCCATACGTTGCGGCTGGGCTGCCAGACATCCCTCGCCAAGGAAGTCGCTGCTACCCAAGATTGCGATGACCGCTTCTTTGCCGCTGTTGGAGACGACCGTGAGCTTGATCTTGCCTTTTTGGATATAAAAGACGGTGTTCGCCGGGTCGCCTTGCGAAAAAACCATCTGGTCCTTTGAGTACTCCGCGATAGTTCTTCCTGTGCCAACCTTAGCCAGGAAGAGCTTGGGATCGAAAAGCTGCTTCAGTTTCGGAGCCATGTTGTCATTCGGCGTGCCACGAAGTCCTCCTCCGAGCGCAGCCTTGTAGGCATGTGCCCGCTCCGCCGTGTTGGCGTCTGGTGACACGCCGAATCCTCTATGATCAGTGTGCGGTTACGGACATCAGGAGAGAATAAGGGATGTTGCTAAAAATGGAAGATTTTGTCGGGGAAATCCCTGACAAGAGCGCGTGGTGGAGTACGTATTCCGGAGGAGCCGGACAGAAACGAATTGCTACTGAGCCGGGGGGCCCTCTTCAGCCTCCAGCGCTTCCGGGGTCAATAGGCCCATTTGTACAGCAAAACGAACCACTTCACTGCGCGTCCGAAGTCCGAGCTTCTGAGTAAGACGGGAACGATACGTCTCGACGGTTTTCACGCCCACGAGAATCTGTTTGGCGATTTGTTGACTGCTATAACCGCGCGCCACAAGTCTGAGGACTTGCAGTTCACGGTCGCTCAGAATATTTACCGGCCGTGTACGACGGGCTTTTGCACCCTTTTTTGCAAGCGCGTCCTGAACAAGAACGTCGGCCAGACTTGGGTCCACGAAGGTCCCTCCTCTATGCACCGCTCGTATGGCCGCAAGCAGTTCCGCATCCACGCTCCTTTTCAACACGTACCCGGAGGCCCCGGCAGCCAGTACCGATCGTAAATATGCGGGGTCATCGTGCATCGTGAGGACCAGCACCCGGGTTTCCTGGCAGGTTTGCACGATCTCCTGAAGCGCATGCATCCCGCCGGTCCGAGGCATGGTAAGGTCCATCAATGCCACATCCGGTCTTGTTTCGCATGCGGCTTGAACAGCCTGCTCTCCATCGGGAGCCTCAGAGACAACTTCCATATCGGCCTGGGCATTGACCAGCAGTCTCAGCCCCGCGCGGAGAATGGCGTGATCATCTGCGATCATGACTCTGATCTTGGATTTTCGCGCGGGCATTTCAGATTTTCGTCCGCGGCACAAAGGGCTGGACGTCCTGCTGGCCAGTCAGTGGGATTTCGACCAGAATCCGGGTGCCCGTGGGCTTCGATGTGAAACTGACAGTTCCACCCAACATGGCGGCTCTTTCTCGCATGCCCTGAATGCCCAGGCGGCTCGAGGAGACGGCCACGGCTTTGGTATCAAAGCCGCGTCCATTATCCGTCACTTCTACTTTCAAAGCCGTGGCCGAACGTACGAATACAATACTGACCGCCTTGGCATCCGCATGTCTGGCTATGTTGGTCAGGGCTTCCTGGAGAATGCGATACAACCTGATTTGGACTGCAGGCTGCAGGGTGCAGGAGTCCAAGCCGCCCAGTGTGAGATCCACCGTTATGTTGTGCGTCTTTGCATACTCGGTAACGTACCGGCTCAGCGCAACACCCAAACCATGGTCCTCCAGCACCGTTGGATGAAGACCGCGGGCGAGCCGTCCGATCTCGTCGATAGCCTGCGCTGTGATTTCCCGCAGCCGATGTCCCTTTGCCTTAGCATCTGCGATGTTCCGGGAATCTTCCAGCGTACGCAGACCGACCAGAAGAGACGTCAGCAACTGACCAGCTTCGTCGTGCAATTCGCGGGCAATCCGGCGCCTCTCTTCCTCCTGAGCCGAAAACGTGCGCTCCAGCAGTAGCCGGTGCGTGGTTTCCGCCTGCTTGATTTCTTCGTCTTGCTTGCGTTTCTGCTCGCTCAGATCGGTAACCACCATGCCCAGAGCGTGGCCCTCGTATCCCCGAAACCTGGTGACAGACAAATGGACCGGAACCAGACTCCCGTCGCCGGAACGCAGCTTGAATTCACCCTTTGCAATCCCTTTTTGAGCCGTTGCCAGCAAATTTCCCAGTCTGTCTCGCTCTTGTTCCTCAACGAGCGAATGAACCGCGATCCCGGCAACTTTTCCCGATGGCCTGCGAATCATTTCCGCAAACCTGTGGTTCGCGTAGAGCACGGCGCCATCGGGTGAAAGAGTCGCCGCGCCTTCGCTCATGGCCTCCACCAGCATGCGATAAGCGGGCTCCCCTCCTTTCAGAGAGACCACCTGCTCCCCGCGCGGGCCTAAAACCATCAAAGCATCCACTTCGCCGGACTGTATAGCGGCTAGAGTTTCCTCCGCCGTTTGCAGCCGGGCACGGAGTTTCGCCTCGTGGCTGTGCGGTTTCGATGTGGGGGTTCTTCGTGGAGCGCGTTCGCGTGTTCTTGGGGATTTCTGTGGCGAGCCGCCTTTTGCAGGACCGGCCCTGCGTTTGGCCCGGCCATGGGAACCCGCTCGCCTGTCAGACACTTGCTATTCAACCTTCCTCAGCGCACAGGCTGAATATCCAAACCCACCAATGCACGCTCGGTCTTGGAGAGGTTCCCAACGATTTTCTTAACTGGCGGCGGCAGCCTTCGCACCAGGGTTGGAATGGCGACGATCTGATCGCCCTTTGCCAGTTGCGGCTTCTTGAGCAAGTCGATGACTTCAATACGGTACTTGCCCCGCAACTGGTCCTCACAAATTTTCTTTAAGTTGGCAATAGCTGCAATTGAATTGGGCGTTTGGCCCGCTATGTAAAGCCGCAACTCCCAAAAGTTACCACGGGTACTCTTCGCAGTGCGATGCTTTTTGGCTAAGGTCTTGCTCATGTCCGTGCCCAGTATTCGGCCCGGATGCGTTTCGTCATGTGTGTGGCCTCCCGAGTCCTCTATTCAGGACCTCAGCTATAAAGACGTGTGGGGGGTCGTTGCCACCTTAATGGCGCGTTAAGATCTGTTAAGAAGACGCGCTGCCGGACAGTTGTCCCACACAGTAATACCTCACTCAGCTTGCGTCCATCATGGCCAGCCCACTACCCGTCATCACGTTGCCCAATTCCACGCCCTTGCGACTCACGACCAGCTCACGAAGTTCGCGGGAATGAGCCATTCCGCGGGATTTCACAACATAAAGTCCGCGTGTCCGCTGTCCATTTCGTTCGCCGTCCCACAGCACAATCCAGGTATCCATTAGGGACGAGATGCCCTCCTCGGTTCTTTCTTCGCGGTATCTTCCGAATGTGAGATTCGTGAACATCGATGTGATCTGTTGAACCTTCAGAAAATCGACCAGGCGGGTGAGCATCGACTTAACGCCATAGATGCCTGAGACGGAAACGATGCTCGTGATCGGGTCGACTACCACCACGCTTGGCTGCAGGTTCTTGACCAGTTTTTGCATATTGGCTAAGTGCCCTTCGAGGCCAGTGCTGGTTGGCCGAACGGCGTGGAAGTGCAATAGGCGCTTTTGTATCCACGGCTCAAGGTCAATGCCAACCGAGCGCATATTGCGGATGATCTGGCTGGGAGACTCTTCAAAAGCAAAATACAGGCAGTTTTCACCACGGGCGCAGGCGGCGTTCGCGAATTTCGTCGCAATGCTGGACTTTCCGGTTCCCGCCGTGCCGGACACCAGCACGCTGCTTCCGCGGAAGAATCCCTTTCCTCCCAGCATCTCGTCCAAACCCATGACTCCAGTTGAAACGCGAGCGGCGGGAGCTTTATGAGCCAGGGTCAAAGACGTAATAGGCAGCACCGAGACGCCATCGTCGTCGATCATGTACGGGTATTCATCGGTGCCGTGGGCAGTACCCCGGTACTTGACGATTCGCAAACGCCGGGTGGAAATCTGTTCGTTGACCCGATGGTCCAGCAGGATCACGCAATCGGCGATGTATTCTTCCAGTCCGTGACGGGTTAGAGTGCCGTTGTTTCCGCGTTCCGCGGTAACGATAGCGGTGAGATTACGGTCGTCCAGCCAACGGAACAGGCGGCGGAGTTCGGCTCGCAGTACCGCTGCGTCAGTTAATCCGGCAAAAAGTGTCTCGATGCTGTCCAGTACAACACGCTTTGCTTTTATCGCGTCCACTGCGTGGCCCAGCCGGATGAACAGTCCCTCGAGGTTGTATTCTCCTGTCTCTTCAATCTCGTTTCGCTCAACGCGAACATGGTCCACCAACAACTTCTTGCGTTTCACAAGCCCATGCAAATCAAGACCCAGCGATCGGACGTTGGCCGTCAGCTTCTCAGTGGCTTCTTCGAATTCCATGCACACCCCAGGCTCGCCGTATTGAAGGGCGCCGCGCACCAGAAATTCCATCGCCAGTAAAGTCTTGCCGCACCCTGGGCTACCACACACCAACGTGGTACGACCCTTCGGCAGCCCTCCACCTGTGACTTCATCCAGCCCTTCAATTCCTGTCGGGGTCTTTGGCAGCGGGGTTCGAGATACCTTCAATTTGGCTTGGCGCATACCAACGCGGCTGAAACTGAGTGCCTTCGGGCTTGGTGCCAACATATTCTAACAAAATGGGTTTTGATCCGTACGAGCAGGAACGCACGACCGGAACGCAGGGTAGGGGGGCATGGCGTGAATCAGTTCAACCGCTGGACAGAGAAGATGGAAGACGTGTTCCAGGAGCAAGATGCTTCAACGGGTCTGGTGGTCCGGTTTTGCAGGAGTCTCTGGTTTGCGGACCGGCTTGAAGTTTGGCGCTAACTTCTTGGCTATCACTTCTAAAGCGTGCGCGATTCTGGAGAGCAGCGCCAGGAGTTTGTCCACGCTAACTTTCGTCATGGTCCTAGATTCTACCGAATAATGGCCGGCTCCGGGGCCTCAGGTCCTCCTCAATCCGCATAGTTGAGAGAGCATATAGGCCAGGAACATCTCGGAAAAGGCCGGCTCATCGCGCACACACGGATCATGGCCGCTTTCTCCAGTCGGACGATCAAGCAATCTGACATGGCGGTGGCCGCTGCCGTGCGTGACGGCTGGGCTGCCAGACATCGGTACTCGGCGGCCTCGTCCGCTGCCGGTTTTTCCCGCTTCTTGAGCCGTAGCGGTCTGGTTGCGCGCGCACGCGGCTGGAGCACATGATCTGTACATTGATCCCAGAGGGAGCCGCGTGTGCCCTGGGACTCCAGCCGCCGAAGCGCGCGTTACCCGGAGGTTGACCAGCCGGGCGGCAAACCATGGCGAGCAACAATCGTCTGTATCACGCCAAGCGATCCTGTTTGGCGCGTCCCGTTACGCACGAGTGTGTCATTCGCCGGATGGCGGAGCCAGCAAAGAAACCGATCGCGGCTGCGACCATCAAAGAGCCCGTTGGAAGCCGGCCCTCGGCGCTCGTGCAGCAACGGGTTAGCTTGCGCACATTGGCCGTCCGAGAACGATATGTCATAGGAAGGTTGGCGTCAAATGAACCGCACAGAATTCATGGAAATGCATGCCAATGGCGTCGCTGCTCTGGGAGAATACTTTGTCGAGGCGCAGAGAAACGGCCGCAATGTTGGCGGAATGCACTGAGGAACCACTAAGCTTCAAAGAGCAGTTCAGGCTGATGTCTCGGGGATTGTCGAGCATGACGCCCACTTCACCTACTTGGGCATCAAGAGTCGTCTCTACGAGGCGGCTCGATCAGGTTACGGCTTTTCCAACTGATTGTGATTCTGGAGAATGCCTACCTCAATTGCGAAACCCGAAACTTATTGAGCACGCCCGCGCTGCCCTTCCGGCGCTGGTGCCGACAAAGCGCCACAGCCCCTCGTAATGGCACCCGGCCATTGATGAGTCAAGTAATTTAGCGCCCTAACTAGAGGTCGTGACCGGCACGAGTGCTGACGGTCAATTTATCGGCTTTCCCCGTAGGGCGAGTTTCCTTTGGATTCTGCCGACTTTGTTTTCATCTTTGCCTTCCAAGGTGGGGTCATTCGTCAGCTTCCGAGACTTTTCATTAGTCTCGCGCTTCACCTCGTGGAACTTGCCCTTTTTCTCATGGTTGGCGGTTGTTTTCATGATGTCCTCCTCGGTCACGAAAGCGTGTTCCTCCCTGAAAACCTTGCATCAGGTCCCTCTGAAACCAAGGTATCAGGCCAGCACTGGAGCTTTCTGCTCAGAAATGCTCACAATACCCAACTGCTGGTAAAAAGTCGCACAGGCGCTTACGCCTCGGTGCGGGCGCCGCCATTCCTGGAATGGGCCTTCCTCTAGACTTATGTGAGCAATTCTGGACAGACACTCAACGCTAGGTTTGCTAGATTATTCATCGAAAGAAACCTCTCATTCGTACAAGCTGCCCACGAGGAAGCACGCCATGGCGCCGAACAGGCAAACCGAAGCGCTTTTCGCGATTCCCAAGACATTCTCTTCTCGGGGAAGGCCGGCGGAGCCTTGTGCGCCCGAAATGCTTCGGCCCCGGGGAGGGCTTGGGGACTTGGTGGGAACATCGCCAGCGATGCAAGGGATCTTCTCCACCATCCGGCAGGTCGCACCCACTTCAGCACCTGTATTGATCTGCGGAGAGACTGGAACTGGGAAGGAGTTGGTCGCGCGGGAAATCCATAAGTTGTCCCCCCGCCGCGATGGTCCTTTCGTGGCGATCAATGCAGCCGTGCTACCGGAGAGTTTGGTTGAGAGCGAGTTGTTCGGACACGAGAAGGGTGCGTTTACGGGCGCGACGGAGCGCCGGGCGGGATGCTTTGAGCAGGCTCACGGCGGCACCCTGTTTCTTGATGAGATTGGCGAGATGCCGGTATTCATGCAGCCAAAACTCTTGCGCATTCTCGAAGACCTGCGCGTACGAAGACTCGGCGGCAAAAGCGAGGTTTCTGTAGATGCGCGTGTGCTCGCCGCCACCAGCCACTCCGTTTCAGCGCACTTGAGGGAGGAAATCTATTATCGACTAAGCGTATTTCAAATCCTGCTGCCTCCGCTCCGCGAGCGAAGGGAAGATATTCCGCTCATTGCGGAGGTCATGATCCAGAGTCTGAACAAGAAGTACAACGCCCACGTTACGGGTATCGATTGCGATGTACTGGACCTTTTTCGCGCCTATCATTGGCCCGGCAATGTGAGGGAGCTACGCAACGTGATCGAGCGGGCTACAATCCTGGCGAGCGTTGGCGCGATTCGGCTGCATCACCTACCTTCTCCCAGCCTCGATGCGAGATCCACACCAACATTGGCCCACATGAATGATCGGCTGACGTTCAAGCCTGGCCAGCCACTCTCTCAAGCGGAAGCAGCCTATATCAAACTCACACTCGATTTAGTGAATAACAACCGGAAGCGTGCCGCCGAGATTCTGGGGATCAGTCTTCGGACGCTGCAAAACCGCATTGCCGAATTTCACAAAGAGGCGGAGGCAGTAACGAACGACTCAAGATCAAACGGGTTCCAATTCCCACATTTTGGTGAGACCACGGCCGGGTAACGAGCTGGTGCGGCGGACCGGAAGGAGAGCCTCTGCCGGAAAATCGAGCGGCTAGAGGCGCTCGGCAAATAAGGGAAGGGAATCCGCAAATCGTCCTACAAGTGCCTGCACTCCGCAGTCCTATGGGCGCCCGATGTTTACTAGTTAGTCGCCGAGCCCTTTTTGAAAGCGCATGCACCATTCGCCTTCCAAGCGCGTCAGAAACGCATCGCCCCGATGAATTCCGTCCAGCAGTTCAGGTTTCTGGGAATGGACGAGGGTCCAGTAACGATGACGGTGAGTCAACCCACGCAATGCCAGCAATTCCGGCATAAGACCGGGCTCCAGGCGACCCCTCAGCGCGATGGCGCCATTGCGCCAGGCATGGATGAAGAGATAGTTGAGTACTTCGTGGGCCGAGGTTTTGTTCGATCCGATTTGCAATACCTCGCCCATGCCGTGACGGTCGAGATAATATAAAAACCAGCCGATCAACTCCCGAGCGGCGTTTCTCACCGCCACTTTCTGCAAGTTGCCATGGCCGTTCGTCTCCGCCGCTCTTCCCAGGAGCCATTCGAGAGAAGACTGGTCGTACTCGGGCCGGAGCGACTGGGGATGCCTGAAAGCATCGGAGCACTTCAGCAGCGTCTCCACGCCGGGGTCTTCGCCCACGCAGCGCGCGCCTGTGCGGTAGTAAGTGTTGTCAGGTGCTCGCGCCACAACAGAATCGATGACCTGGCAGAAGGGCTTTAACAAGAATGTCAGGGGCCGCAGCAGATTGCGTGGGCCCAATCGCACCCGGACGTACTGGGCAGGTCGCAAGATGCAGGTCCAATGGATGCTATATAGAAGTGCGGTCGAGCCCCCTAGCCGCTCCCAAAGGGCGCGCGAGGAATTGTTTGCTTCATCGGCCAGGGACAGATCCTGCGGACCGGATAAGAATGCCTTCAGAAGTTGCACGCCCGCCAGCTTGAGCCGGCTCTCCGGTTCGACGATGAATTGAGAGCTCACCGCCGCCCGAATTGGGCGGCCTTTCATCCACATCGGGCGGGGCATCACTCCCAGAAAGCCCCCTATTTTCCCGCTCCCTTCTTCGTACACGAGCGAGCACAAACTCTTGTCATACCAGGGATTGTTTAAGAAGACTTCGTGGAAATAGCCCCTGTACAGCTCCGGCGACCATTTGTCGCTCATGCCAAATATTCTTCGGTGCAGGTCAACCACCTGCGAAATATCATCGTCGACGAATGGCCGCACCCGCCCCATGTTCATCTCAGCCATCCACCGCCGCGGTGTTCTTACTGAGTTTCGGGTGCATGGAAATCGCTGCCCTATGCAATCCTTTTGAGACCCTTGTGATCAGCCAGAAAGCCGGCGATTTTCGCGACCGAACGAAAATTGTCAGGTTCCAATTCATCAGCGGAGATCCGGACGCCGAACTGCTGCTCCAGATGCATAACCAGGTCCACGAAGGCCATTGAGTCCAAAACCCCCGTTTCAAACAGATCTTCAGTCGGCGACGAGATCGTGAGATTCAAGCGCTCGAAGAAAAACGTGGCGATTTGATCGTACAGAATCTGAGCCGACATACCTATAGGAGCTCTGCCGGTCGAAACTGCTCCTTCACCAGGCGGGTGTCAGTCTTGCCGTTAGCATTTTTAGGAAGTTCGTGCATCTCTATCCATCGAGTCGGCAACATATAGCGGGGCAGCACTTTACTCAACTCACTTCGCAACGTGGAGGGGCTGACATCGCGATGTGGCAAGGCCACGTAGGCGCAGCAGATGATCACGCCTTCAAAGCCGTTAGTGGGAATGGCGACGACCGCCGATTCCCGCAAAAATTCCAGCGTGGCCAGAGCGGTTGAGACTTCGCCCAGCTCGATGCGGTGTCCTCGGCTTTTGATTTGTGAGTCGGCCCGCCCGAGAAAATATACCATGCCATCTTCCCCAACTTTGGCCAGATCTCCGGTCTTATAGAGGCGGTCGGAAGGATCGGAGCTGAACGGATTTTGCACGAAGACTTCGTTGGTCTTTTCCAGATCATTGTAGTATCCGGGACTGAGCCCAACGCCCTGAATGTACAGATATCCCGTATCGCCCGGCTCAACAGCTTGCAGTTTTTCGTCAAGCACGAACAATTTTTCGCCGCCGCACGGTTCGCCGATGGGAATGGCTGCCCTCACGTCCTGAGGGCAATCGGGCACGGCGTAATAGCTGCTGGCAATCGTCGCTTCGGTGGGTCCATAAAGATTGGTGAAGCTGACGTGAGGCAATCGCCCCATGAAATAGGTCAGAGCCGGAACCGGAAGTACCTCGCCGCACCACAGCAAGCGCTTCAACGCTGGGAAATCGTTTGCCTTCACCACGTCGAATTTCGCCATATAGTTGAGAACCGACGGCACCGAGAACCATTGCGTCAGTCTCGAATTGCGAATGAAGTCAGCCAGCTTGTTGGGCAACACATTCAATTCCGGGGTGACCAGGTGCAGCTCGGCGCCGGCCCCGAATGCACCGAAGATGTCGAATACGGAGAGATCGAAATGCAAGGGCGAATGGCAGGAAACGCGGTCGGTCTCGTTGAGGCCGAAATACGGAACAGCCCATTCTATGAAATGGATAACGTTCGAGTGTGTGATGACTACGCCCTTGGGGCTTCCCGTTGAGCCGGAGGTAAACATAATATAGGCCGGATCACGCGAAGTGTTGCACGAATCGAGTGGTCCGCCGGAAAATGCGCTCAGATCGGCGAATGAGAATTCTGGTTCGCAACTCTCACTGGCTGGGCCGCGCTCGTCCAGCCAGCCGATTCGCATTGCACACCCCGAGCGGCCGGCAAGCTCATTCAGCACCCGGCTTGCAGATCCCCCAGCCAGGATCCAGCGATTGTCACAGGTGTCGAGAATCTTGGCCAGGCGGGCCGCCGGGCAGGAAGGATCCAGCGGGACATAGATACAGTCTGCTTTCAGGACTCCGAGAATACCGACGATGGCCGCCGGGGATTTCGGCAGAAGTAGGCACACGCGGTCTCCCCGCTTGCAACCGCCATCAATGAGCGTCCTGGCTAACTGGTTGGAAATCTCTTCCAGCCGGCCGTAGGTCATTATTTCGCACTTCAGAACCACGGCAGTAGCATCGGGACGGTGTTCGGCCTGCGCGGCTACCCAGCTCTGGAGTCTTTTGATCATGCAATGGCCAGTCTCAGCGACTGCTTAAAGACTAAGCCGATGTGCGATAGTTCTTCCTGCGTTGGCGGGATATCTAGAATGAATGTTTTATAGCCGGCCTCTGCATACCTCACTACCTCGTGTGCAATGCGCTCGTAACTTCCCACGAGGTAGGGACAGAATGTCTTGTAGTTCTGAAATGGCACCAGCCAATAAGGACTACCGCCGCTCTGCTCGTCCACGCAGGAGAGCTCCTTGTGCCAGACGGAATCAGATTTCTTTATCGTCAACTGGTGGGCTAGTTGGCCTTTGCGATCTTCAGGAAAGCGCGCGCGCGCCACTCGCCACGCTTCGTCATCTGTCTCCCGAGTTATGATCCCGACGCGAATCCCGTAATTGATGCCGTCACTGGGGACGGCAATCTCTTCGCCGGCCGGCTTGGGATATTTGACGGCGGTAGCCCCGATCGCTCTCGCAGCGGCAAGCCCCGCGTCCGATGAGCCGGAGACAAAAATCCCAGGAAAGAGAGCCCGATCGAGTGGCGGCGTCAATCGCAGTCTGTCCACTTTATAGAATTCGCCGTCGCGGCTTACAGTGGATTCGCCCGCCAGAAGCTCTTTGATGATGATGGTGTATTCGATCAGCCGCGCATATCTCTTATCGTGCGGAGTTGTGTCGTTCAATGCGAGCAGATCGTTCGTGAAGCCTCCAGCGATCATGTTCAAACATATGCGCCGACCGTAGAGATAGGCCAGGGTGGTTACGGATTTGGCAATCGCATAGGGGTGCGCATAAACGGGTTGGATAGCCGGCAGCGGACAAAGGTGCTGCGTGTTTTCGAGGATGATCTGACAGACCATCCACGGGTCTATGAGGCTGTTGTCCGAATAGATCAGGATTCCCTTGCAGCCGGCTTCTTCGCTCCAGCTGGCGACGTCGATGACTCTTTGCAGGAATACCTGCCGATCGGCCCCGCCGGGGACGGGGCAAGTGGAGAATACTTCGATACATTGATCTGCCAATGTGGTTTCCATACGCGTTACGGGAGTTATTGGCAACGTCTTTCCTCATGCACGCGCGGTGCCTAAGATTGCTTGGATGACAGATATCCAGTCGAGTGATCCTATTTTGAAAACAATCGTCGGGCGTATGCCGCCGCAGTCCTGCCAACCCGATGGCCTCTGAAAGTACCTTCTAATCAATAAGATTGCACTGGGCCAAAGAGTTCTGGGGCGCGTACGGCCTTTTTCAGCGCTGACGACGGCAGGTTGTTGGCTTACAAAGAGTCCTGGGCGCAGGTGGCGGTAGTCCTAAGTTTCCTGACCGGATGTCTCGGGACTAACCAGTGAAGCAAATGCAGAATAAGGCGGCCGTGGTGCAGGTTTTGCGCAACCTATTGGGCGTTAGGGGGGCGCGCCGCAGTTTATCTACTTCAAGCCCAGTCGAAAGCAGATATGGGTTGACGGGGGCAGGCAGCGTCGCCGGGGAACGCGCGTTCCGGATACAGCGGTTGTGGCCCGCCGCTCGGGGGCAGGGGCTCGCTCTTGGCCCTCGCCTATACGATTGCGGACCATGATCTTAGGTACGACGCAGCGATCTAGTGAATCATATGACGAGGAATATTCACTCGAATTACGCAATGTGTTCAAGAGTGCACAGACATCCCGCGTCGCCGCGCCTATGATGATGACTAGTTGGAAGCAAATGTCCTCGGCTGAGTTTGTCTCGGGTCGCTTGCCAACCTAAGTGCATCGGCACACAGCGCGTCTTCGCTCCCTTGCGCCCATGGATCTTTGGACTGACAGAGTCGCACTAAAACTGGAGGCAGGTTATGAGCATAACCGCGTTAACTACGACAGAATTGGTCGCGGTCATCGCGTTCGTTGTGATTGTGATTGCCGGCATCGCGACGTGGCTCTTTCTCCGAAAACGCCGGACCGAAAGGCTGCGTAGCAAGTTCGGTGGCGCTGAATATGCCCGCGCCATGAAGGAAGGCGGCAACCGGCGCCATGGGGAGGCCGGCCTCGAACAGCGCACGGATCGAGTCGAAAGTTTCCATGTCCGGCCTCTAGGGCCCGGCGATCGCGCGCGCTTCGTGGAGTCGTGGAGCAAAATCCAGGCACGGTTTGTGGACGGGCCCGCCGGCGCGGTAGCGGAAGCCGACCAATTGCTGGGTGATGTGATGTCCACACGTGGTTATCCCGTAAGCGAGTTTGAACAGCGCGCGGCTGACATCTCCGTGGACCATCCACTGGTTCTGGAAAGCTATCGAACAGCCCACGAAATCGCCCTTCGCCAAACGAAAGGGCAGGCCAGCACGGAAGACCTGCGCCAGGCAATGATCCATTACCGGACCCTCTTTGAGGAACTGGTCAGTGAGCCGGGGGCCACCCATATGAAAGCTGCTTCATGAACTCAGCTTGCGGAAAACAAACAACGTCTGCTGAAGCCTTGGGAGCACTGAAGGTAAAACTGGAGACGATGCTGTGAATGAGAAATATGCGAAAGAAGAACCTGGAAATGCAGATCGGTTCGGAGTGTTTCGGCATCCTGACCAGTATGCGTCGGATCCGGCGCGAATGAACAGTCCCTACCGGCCTATTGGCAATTTCCTGTTTCTCGGTTCGACCGGTCCCGGCAAGACGCAACTGGTAGAACCGATCGAGACGGTGGTCGGCGACGTACACACCCTAGTCAAAGGCGGTTTTGGAAAGTCTCAGCAGGGCCACGAGAAAGCCAGTGTGATCGACACGCCTCCCGGATACACGGGGCATCGTGAAGTGCGCCCCATGCTCAGCCAAACCGGCTCGACGCAGTACCACGCGGAGAGGATCAAGCAGGGGTTCGCGTTATTCGGCGGAGTCAAGAAGAGGAGCGACGCGTTGCACAACCTGCTGCTGGACGTTCTGGATCGGGTCACGCTTACTGTGGGTGCAAAAATCGGCGAGTGGATTTCGCTCACGCCCTGATCTTCATGCCTAGTAACCCGCCGCAGCCGAATTGGCTCCAATTGAGAGGCCGAGTACGGATTCGCGGCCGCTGAGGTGTACCATGAACCCGCGTGTCGGCTCACAGCGTGTGGAATTGCGAAAACATTCTAGAGTCGCAAGTTAAGTATGCTGCAACAGCACGCTCTTTGGTTCTCGATAACGAGGCGCTTCGCCTTCTCGCTCATCGAGACGCTAACGGCTGCCTGAACTCTATTCGTCCTCAAAAGGAGAGCTATGAAAACACTCACACCATGCGTAACACTGATCGCCCTGCTGGCATTAGGTACCTTTTCAGGGTGCTCACATACAGCCACGAAATCGCCCGACGTTGCGGACACTATTCGCAAGTCGCTTGATCAGGCTAATCTCAAGAATGTTTCCGTTAGTCAAGATCGCGACAAGGGTGTAGTGACCCTTGGCGGACACGTAGCCGCCGACGCTGACAAGTCACAAGCTAAATCCATCGCGACGTCCATCGCGGGTGGGCAAGTTGTGTCGGATCAGATAGCCGTGATTCCGCCTGGTGCCGAAAGTGATGCTAAGACTGTGAACTCAGATCTGGATAAGGGTATCGAGAACAACCTGGATGCTGCTTTGATCCAAAATAAGCTTCACAAGAGCGTGAACAACGACGTCAAAAATGGCGTAGTCACGCTGACTGGCGAGGTGAGTTCACAATCCGAGCGCGCGCAGGCCGAAACGATCGCTGCCGCAGTTCCAAATGTGTTGCAGGTAGTGAACGAGTTGCAAGTTAAGAATCAAAAGGCCACCTCGTCAAATTAAGTCTGTTCCCGTTCATTTGCGCTGATTACGAAAGGCGATTTCGCTGATTGACATCGTCTGGAGGCACGCCAGTGCGTCCGGCTTCAGTCACACCTGTTTTGCTCATCGCCCCGACCTTCGGCCGTCACGCTCCGGCCGAAAATGTGGGGCTTGAGATGTAACCGAAAGGCCGGGTCGTGGAAAGCGACCGTTCTCGGTCGGGGTTGTTCTCTGACCAGGCAGTTGAGACAAAGAATGTTTCGTGCCTGCCGCCAGTAAGCTTTGGCCGGCGCGCCACGGAGCCAGTGATCGTTTGGGCGACATCCTCTGGGGCGTTCATCCATCCGCACCGTTCCTCAGTTTTGTACTCATGCACAAGTTTCACCCAGTATTCGCCCTGCCGTGATCGTGCGTCATGCGTTTTCTTCCGGACGCTACGTGGCCTCCGAGTGTCACTGGCTTAATGGATCTTCTGTATCGCCTCGATCTACGGGTCTTGGCAGCGAATACAGAGGGATGCCCAGGGGACAGCCACTAAACGATTCCGGTGCAAGTGCCAAAGCCCGGTGGAATTTTCTTTTTGCGCTCGGCGAACAGGCAAATGCGTGTCTAATTTACGCCAGGGATAATCGCACCGATCGATGTGAATGCCTTGCCGTTATAGCGAATGCCCAATCCGTAGATCTCCACGTTTGAATTGAGTTGGATGGTTCCACGTTTGCCGGTCACTTCAGGAAAATCACTACTCAGCACGGATGCATAGTGTCCGTTTGCTGGCACTGTGATCTGGCTGGTTTTGGCGGGAATGTTCTGGCCGGATTGGTCGGTAAATGTAACCCCTACGACAGCCTGTTGCTGGTTGGGGTTCGCCAGTGCAATTCCCGTCGAGAACACCAGAGCACCCGAAGAGTTATCAAACGGAATGAACAGTTGCGTGCCTCCAACCGAGTTCAGGGGCGCGGCAGCTTCGGAGGGAGGCTGGTTCCTCGCGCTGGCAGTGAAGATGCCGATTCCCCCGATCGCATCCGACGTCATTAACTCAGCCCAGCCCTGTACGATGCCGCCACCCAGACCGCTGCTCTCAATGACCCGTAACTGACCTGGCGCAATTGTACCCGACACTGACGCTGTCATCCCGTCCTCCTGCAGCAGTAGGACCAGTGGCGAGCCGTTGTCCGCCCAGAAATTCAAGGTGAATGATGCCGTGTGCGTGTCGGCATTTACCAGCAGAATTGTCGTATTCCAGCCTTGCCCGTTCACCAGGTGTGAGATACACTTTGCGCCCCGCGGCACATTGGATAGTGCGCCGATCGACGTGAATGCCTTGCCGTTATAGCGGATGCCTAACCCGTAGATCTCCACATTTGAATTGAACTGGATGGTTCCGCGTTTGCCGTTCACTTCAGGAAAATCACTACTCAGCACGGATGCATAATGTCCGTTTGCGGGCACTGTGATCTGGCTGGTTTTGACGGGAACGTTCTGTCCGGATTGGTCGGTAAATGTGACTCCGACGACGGCGGCTTGCTGGTTGGGGTTCGCCAGCGCTATTCCCGTCGAGAACACCATAACGCTCGAAACGGTGTTATCAAACGGCATGAACAACTGCGTGCCTGCAATTGAGTTCAGGGACGCGGCAGCTTCGGAGGGAGGCTGGTTCGTCGCGCTGGCAGTGAAGATGCCGACTCCCCCGATCGCGTCCGACGTCATTAACTCAGCCCAGCCCTCTACGATGGCGCCGCCCCCACCGCTGCTTTCAATGACCCGCAACTGACCAGGCGCAATTGTGCCCGATACCGACGCTGCCCTCCCGTCCTGCCCCAACGGCAGAACCAGTGGCGAGCCGTTGTCCGCCCAGAAATTCAAGTTGAATGATGCCGTGTGCGTATCGGCATTTACCAATAGGATTGTCGTCTTCCATCCTTGCCCGTTCACCAAGTGAGAGACAATGCGGCTTGGGGATATCTTTCGAATACGGCTATTCACGCGGTCGGCAATGTACACATCGCCAGCAGCGTCGGTCGCCAGCCCCCACGGAAAATTCAACACGGCTTCGACAGACGGCCCTCCATCGCCGGAGAATCCGTTAAGTACTGTACCGGCTATAGTGCTGATGATGCCGGAAGCATCTACCTTACGGATCCTGTTGTTCCCGGAGTCGGCAATAAACAGGTTGCCTGCGCGGTCGAAGGCCACATCCTCGGGATAGTTAAGTGATGCGCTTGTGGCAGGGCCCAGATCGCCTGAATAGCCCTCAACGCCATTGCCTGCCACCGTAGTGATGACCCCGCTAAGGTCGATCCTCCGGATGCGGTGGTTGTTAGCATCAGCGACGTATAGGTTGCCAACGCTGTCCATCGCCATACCCAATGGAAACATCAGGGAGGCGTTGCTAGCGAGGCCGCCGTCGCCAGAGAAGCCCGCCATGCCGTTGCCGGCGATAGTCGTGATGGTCCCATTGAGATCGACTCGACGGATGCGCTGATTGGAAGTGTCGGCAATATACAAATTACCGGCCGGATCGAGGACTACAAAGGTTGGTCGATTTAAGCTCGCATTCGTGGCTGGGCCACCGTCGCCGGAAGATCCCTGTACACCGGTACCAACCACCGTACTGATGATCCCGGCGGGCGTCACTTTGCGGACGCGCCGGTTGCTTGGGTCGCCAAAGTAAAAGTTGCCGGCTGCGTCAAGTGCCACACCGGCGACATCGCTCAGTGAAGCCTCTAACGCTGAGCCGCCGTCTCCGGAAGCGCCCGGGACTCCATTCCCAGCTACCGTTGAGATCATTCCGCTTGGGCTCACTCGCCGAATTCGTGCGTTGTCCGTGTCGGCGATATAGATACCGCCTGTGGAATCGATGGCCAGGCCAAATGGATGGTTCAAAGCTGCGGCCGTGGCCGGGCCACCATCACCGGCAAAAGCCGTATTGCCGTTGCCCGCAATGGTCGCAATCATGCCCTGTGACTGCGCCGGAGAAGCACTCAAGAGCACCCACATGACCGAAGCACCGATAATGGTTGGGTTCAAACCCATCAACCGCCCGGCCTTCGCCCCTCCGATCATGCTGCGGCTTCAGGCATGTCAGTTGCCACTCCTCTTTCTCAATGGCTTCATGCCGATGCGCCTTCTGACAGTCGATCAGAAAAATGAATTCCGCCAAGATGCAGCCCGTAGATGCAAAACTTGCACTAACATGCCGAAATTACCGTGGCCCAGATCAACCCTTCATTTTCGATTGCCACAGTGACTGACCGCAAAACAAACAAATTCGACGTGAGCAATTGTGAACAGACGACGTAAAGATAGGTTTGCTAAGGTCAACATGGACTTGCCCCCATTTTTGACACAACCAGTTAAGACTCAAAATCCATTCAAAGGAGAATTGAGTCATGGGGTTGTCGAGAAGGATGTTCACCAAGGAGTTCAAGCGGGCCGCGGTCCAGCGGCTGGAGCAGGGGGTTTC
>DATNHO010000167.1:0-29289 GCA_035604895.1 Terriglobales bacterium
GGATTTTGTACTAATGTCGGATTACACCGGAAAGGAGGTGGTCGAATGACAAGTTCTGATTGTAGTGGTAGAAGCATAAGACCAGGTGAGGTGGCTGAGACTTAGAGCGGTCGCTCTAAGAACCTAGCTAGACTACCGGCGAGTTAGGGTTGAATCCGCCCGGCTTTCAGTTCGAGCCGGGGCTTCCATAGTAAGACCCGGAGTTTTCCGAAGGGGCCACATAGAGTGACCACCTCTTGGTCAATCCCAAACAGTCATCCGGAATGGCCCGCGGCTTTGATAGCGCGGGCCGTTCTGTTTTCTACAGGCGGTCCTCGGTCAAGGTTCGGTCGGCGGACAGCGCGCCCGAGCCCCTGAATACAATCAGCAGTCCGATTGCGATGGCCAGCAGGTGATATTCGAAGCCCTCGCCTTTCTGATCGCCTGACCAGTTCATGAACAGGCCGTTGTGCCTGTGGACCATCATGACGGCGACGAGCATATTGCAGATGATTCCGAAGGCGGCGATGCGGCCGAGGAATCCGATGATCAGGCCCAGTCCGCCGAAGAACTCGGCGCAGATGGCGAGAAAGGCGAAGGGCGCTGGGATTCCCATCTGATGCGTGAAGAAACCCATGGTGCCGCTGAAACCGTATCCGCCGAACCAGCCCAGCATCTTTTGCGCGCCGTGGGCGAAGAATACGCATCCCATCACCAGACGAAGCATGGCTACGACGAAGTCATCGTTTGTATGCACGATTCTGTCGAACATGGTCACCTCGCTTTTGGAATTTGTCGGATTCTATTGTTATCTGCTCAAATGCTGCCGGATTTCTCGAAGCCCAGATTGATTACTTGCGCGGTGTCTTCGGCTAGCGAAAGCTGGTTCAGTTCGCTGCGGGTAAACCAGCGGGCGTCGGCGGCATCGCCGGCAGCGTGGAGTTCGCCGGCGGTTTTCCGACAGAGAAAATCGATCAATACATAATGGTAGCGCGTGCGCGCGTCGGCATCTCGCACGATGCGATCATATACGCCTAACAACTCGCCTGCTTCGACGGTCAGGCCGGTTTCTTCGAGCGCTTCGCGAACCGCGGCCTGGCGCAGGGTTTCTCCGACTTCCAACACGCCGCCGGGTATCGACCATTCTCGAGCCAGCGGGGCTTGTCCGCGCTTGACCAGCAGAACGCGGTCTTGCTCGATGATGATTGCGCCTACGCCTACGAGCGGGGCGTCTGGGTATTCGCGCTTCATTGCAGAGGAATCCGGTTGGCCATGGTCACGCATGCGATTCTAAACAAAACCGCTGGATTGGGAAGCAGTTTTCAGATGTCAGTTACCCATTCTCAGTAGACCAGTTCTCAGTAGAATAGCTCGATGGCACTAGAGGAATACAAACGCAAGCGGCGGTTTGAGGAAACGCCGGAGCCTCCGCCTAAAGTGGAGAAGAAGAGTGGACACCGCTTCGTGGTGCAGAAGCATCGGGCTACGCGGCTGCATTACGATTTCCGGCTGGAGATGGAAGGCGTACTGAAGTCGTGGGCGGTTCCGAAAGGGCCGTCGCTCGATCCGGCGGACAAGCGGCTGGCTATGCAGGTGGAAGATCATCCAGTTTCTTATTTTGATTTTGAAGGCACGATTCCGCAGGGTAACTACGGCGCTGGCACGGTGATGGTTTGGGATGTGGGCACCTGGGAGCCGTTGTCGCCGCAGGCGGTGAATGGAAAGTATGTGGCAGGGACCGAGGCTGAAGCAGATGCGATGTTGAAGAAGGGCGATCTCAAAATCCGATTGCATGGGCAGCGGCTCAAGGGTGACTTTGCGTTGATTCACATTCGCGGGCGACGTCCGGGAAGCAAAGGGACGGAATGGCTGCTGATCAAGAAGCATGACGACAATGTGATTGAAGGTTACGACATTGAAAAATATGACAGCTCGGTGCTCAGCAAGCGGTCGATGGCTGAGATCGCGGGCGATGCAGATTCGGCTCAGTGGACGAGCAGCCCTCCGGTGTCACGTGGGAAAGTGAAAGCGCCGTGGCTGGCGGAGACGCTGGCTAAGCTGGATAAGGAAAAATCCTTAACCACAAAGGACACCCTTCGACTTCGCTCAGGGCAGGCTCCGTTACCCAAAGAAAAAAAAAACGGCAAGCAAAAGGCCGAAGCTGATCCACCCTCAACCAAGCCGCCTGCGCCCAAGGGAACGGCGACTTCCCGGGTGAATTCCGCGCCCTCTGTGGTTAAGGATCTGCCTGGCGCGGTTCGCAAATCTATGCCCGTGGCTGTTCATCCCATGCTGGCTACATCAGTGGAGAAGCCGTTCGACAATCCGGAGTGGTTGTTTGAAATCAAGTGGGACGGCTACCGGGCGGTTTCGTTCTTTCAGGATGGCAAAGTCCGCCTGGTTTCGCGAAACCAGAATGACCTTACGGGGGAATTTCCCGAACTGCATGAGCTATCGAAATTGATCAAGGCGAAGAGTGCAGTTCTCGACGGTGAGGTTGTGGTGCTCGACGAACAAGGCCGGGCTTCTTTTAGCCTGATGCAACAGCGCACTGGCATTCGCAAGGGTGGGCGACGAACGGGCGCGCGCCGCGAATTGCAAGTGGTGTATTACATTTTCGATCTCATTTATCTCGATGGCTACGATTTGCGGCGGGTTGCGCTGGAACAGCGCAAACACATTCTCTCTCAAATCGTCGCTCCCAGCGAGTTGGTTCGCTACTCCGACCATTTCCCGCAAGGGTTGGCGCTGTTCGAAGTCGCCAAGCAAAAAGGCTTGGAAGGAATTCTCGCGAAAAAGCGGGCGAGCCACTATGAAGAACGGCGCAGCCAGGAGTGGCTGAAGATCAAGGTCACGCAGACGGCCGATTGCGTGGTTGGAGGTTACACCGATCCCGAGGGCAGCCGGCAGTATTTCGGGGCGATCGTACTTGGGCTCTACGACAAAAAAGGGCGGCTGATTCACGTTGGGCAAGCGGGAACAGGATTCAACCAGGCGATGCTCAAGGAAATCTGGCAGGTACTGAAAGCTCTGGAGACAAAGCGCACTCCGTTTTACGGCAATGTGGACGCAGCCAATGTGCACTGGGTTCGACCGGAACGAGTGGCTGAGATCAAGTTTACCGAGTGGACGCATGAAACCGTGGAAGGTGGGATGAAGTTGCGAGCTCCGGTTTTTCTGGGCTTGCGGGAGGATAAAGATCCGAAAGAGTGCACGTTCACGGATGAAGAGAATTAAGAACCCTGCGAACGCTACTGGTGAGTACCCCGTAAATCATGAAGGTGTCCTTCTCGATCGCTGTACAGGCCGATGCACCTGAGTTGGCTGCGCTGCACACTTGTGTTTCTGCGGAGCTCACGCGGCGCTACGGGCGCGGACCATGGTCGTCGATAACAACTGAAAGAGGAGTGCTGTCAGACATGCGGCACTCGCGTGTCGTCATCGCGCGGAAAGGCAAAAGCATCGTTGGGACGTTGCACCTTCCTACGAAGAAACCCTGGGCAATTGATGTCTCGTACTTTACGCCTGTAAAGAAATCGCTCTACCTTACCCACATGGCGGTGATTCCTGCCTTGCAACGGCAAGGAATTGGTCGCCTGCTGCTCAAAGAAGCGGTGAAGCATGCGCGGGCATGGCCTGCCGACGCAATTCGCCTGGACGCATTCGACGCCGACGCCGGCGCTGGCGGGTTTTATGCCAAGTGCGGTTTCCGCGAACTCGCCCGAGTAACGTACCGCGACGTGCCGCATATTTACTACGAGTTGGTTCTGTGAACCAAACAATCAAAATGGCAGCTTGTCCAGAAGCGGCCCGTGTTTCCCCGCCAGAAGCGTTCGAGAGATTGGGGGTCACGAGCCACGCCTTCCGGCAAGAAACTTCAACGCGACAAAGCGACTAAGTTCAGTGTCCTCGGCCTTGATTCCTCAAAGAGTGTAATGGCCTGATTTCGGAAGTTAGCGTACGTCGCCGGAACTCATGGCGTGATTTCGAAGACTGTGCCGCCACCATAGCCCCGCGTCGTGCCATAGAGATTGCCGGAGGCATCGAAGGTCAGGCCGGCCCACGGGCCGGCCCCGTCCGTACAGTCACTCGCGGAGCAGAAGCCGTGTAGCACCTTCTCCGTCCAACTCCCGTCCGTTCTTGGCTTCTTCAATTCAAATACTGTACCGCCGCCGGGAACGCCGCCCCTTCCCGTCGTGCCGTAGAGATTTCCGGCGGCATCGAGGACCACACCGGTCCCGGTATCGTAGCCGTCCTTTCCTTCGCCGAAGCTGTGCAGCGCCTTCCCCGTCCAACTCCCGCCCGGCCTTCGGCTTCTTCAACTCGAACGCCGTACCTAACGCATAAATACCGCCGCTGGCGTTGCCGTAGAGATTGCCAGAGGCATCGAAGATCAGACCAGTGTCGGGCTCGTAACCGTCGTCGTCGTCGAAGGCATGTAGCACCTTCTCCGTCCAACCTCCGCCCGCCGTGGGCTTCAGCTCGAATGCTGTGCCTGCGCCGTGAACGCCGCCCGCATATGTGACGCCGTAGAGATTGCCGGCAGTATCGAAGATCAAGCCGGCGACGGGATAGAACCCGCCATCCCTGCTCTTACCGAAGCTGTGCAGCACGGCCTCGGTCCACCCGTTGGTTCCCGGGGTCAGCTCAAAGACGATTCCGCAGCCGACGCTGCACTTGGTGTAGGCGCCGCCGTGTGCGGTCGTGCCGTATAAGTTCCCGGCGGCATCAAAGATGAGGCTGGCGGAGGGATCTCTTCCGTCCGCGCAGCCTCTGGCAGAGCAGAAGCTGTACAGCACTTTCTCGGTCCACTTAACGATTCCGGGCGCGAGTTGGAAAACGGAACCGTTACCATAAGCACCCCCCTGCGAGGTCGTGCCGTATAGATTGCCAGCACCATCGAAGATCAGGTGGCGAAGGGGATGGACCCGTCCGTGCAGTCGTTGGTTGGGCAGAAACTGTACAGCACGCTCTCCGTCCACGTGCCTCCTGACCCCGGCTGGAGCTCGAAGACGGTACCGCATCCGGAGCCGCCGCAGCCTACGCCGGATGCTCCGCCGTAGGCGGTCGTGCCGTACAGGTTTCCAGCCGCGTCGAAGATCAGGCTGGACGACGGTCCAACTCCGTCGGGGCAGTTGTTGCCAGCGCAGAAGCTGTACAGCACCTTCTCTTTGCTGGCTGCAAAGGCTGGCACTGCGGCAATCAGAAATCCGCAAAACGCAATCAAAGTTGCGCCCATCAGGGTCAGGGTCTTCTTGCTGGGCATAAATGTCTCCTCAAAACTCGGCGGACTCCAAGCTGGGTGAAGCTTTCAGACAAGAAAAGCTTCCGGGGGCGACCCAGCTTCTAGGCGGCTGCCACTATACTCCCAACGGCGATCGTAGCCGTCGCAAGGTCGCAATATCACTTATTGACCGGGGCTCCGAGTGTAATGCGCCGGCGACGCAGCCGCTCGCTTTGCTCGGCTGCCCGGACGAGGCGTCCGGGCCTACATGTTCTTGGCGGACTACTTGATGTCTTTCATGGGCAGGAGCGAGCCGTAGTCCCGGCCGGTGGTTGGTTCGACGGCGCGCGCTACTACGCCATCGAAGGCGTCGCGGAACTCGGGATACTTTCCTATCAGGGCTTTCATTACTGCGGCATTCTCCTGGAAAGTCTGCGTGGTGTTTGAAACATCCGCCGACTGGTACTTTACGACCAGATCGAGATCCTGTCCGACGGCCTGCGGGAAGAGCGCGGTCAGCCGCTGAGTCTTTCCTGCGGCAGCGAGCTCCGCGGTGCTGCCTTCGGCGGGGAGGTCCGATGGCTTCACGGTTTCCGACTCGTCGGCCAGCTTATCGGTCACCTGGGTATACATGAAAGGCACGGGAACAGCGAGATCGCGGGCTTCGATGTAGTAGAGCCAGGCGTCGCGGTTCTGGTTTTTGGCCTTGAAGGCGCGGGCGCGCTCGGCGAACCAGTTCGAGTTGTGCCCAGCGATTTGGGTTTCCTTTACGTAGAAGCCTCCAATTTTCCAGTCTTTGCCCTCTTGTTGCAGTACGAAGGACAAAGTGTAAGGTTGCTTGGGGGTCGGAACGTCCAGAATCGCGACAGCATAGGTCCCGGGAGGCAAGTTGGGTAAAACGAATACGGCGCTGTCCGCCGTCTGCCCGCTCTTGCCAAAGACGCCGCATAGAAACTCGGCGCGCTCGATCGGCGCGGCACCTTCCGCCTTCAACAGAAACGGCGCACGCGGTGTAGCTTGCGCTCCGGAAAAATTCGCCTGGTTATCTTTCACAACAGTTTCGATGCCGGAGAAATCCGACGCCACACTGGCAATTGAATTCTGCTTCAGGGCCGCGGAATCGCCGTGAGAAGCCATGTCGAAATAGCGTTTCGTCGTGTTCAGCAGCGCAGTGCGGGTGGGTTCGTCCATATCGCTTGCAGTGAAACAGGTCTGGGCATGAGCAAAGCCGGCGCACAGAATGAGCGCGAGCGCGGGGAAAATCCCCATGCGAACCTTGAGCGGCGTCTTACTGAGCGTCCCCATAGTGTCTCCATTCTACGACGCGACCCAGCGGAATTCTCATCGAACACGTCCAGGGGTGGATTGCGAGACGAGTCTGCGTGATTGACAGCCCTCCTCCGCGCCGATGGACTTCAATTGCGCCCATCCCGCCGCTGTGGTACCGTCCCTTTGATTCCCACTTCCGGGGAAAGGAAAACATTCATGGCCTGGATTATTTTGGGCGTTCTGGTGGTCATCGCGTTTGCGCTGGTTGGAATGTACAACAGCCTCGTCCAGTTGCGTATCCGCTGCGATTCTGCCTGGTCTGACATCGATGTACAGCTCAAACGCCGGCATGACCTTATTCCGAACCTGGTGGAGACGGTGAAAGGCTATGCCTCGCACGAAAAGGGAACGTTCGAGAATATCGCCAAGTTTCGTTCCCAGGCGATGCAGGCGAGTTCGCCCGCGGACAAGGCTGCGGCGGAGAATCAACTAACCGGCGCGCTGAAAAGCTTGTTTGCCGTGGCGGAGAATTATCCTCAGTTGAAAGCTTCGGAGGAATTCACGCAACTGCAGGGTTCGCTCAGTCAAGTCGAGGATACGATTCAGAACGCGCGTCGCTATTACAATGCCGTGGTGCGCGACCTGAATACCAAGATTCAATCTTTCCCAACGAATATTCTGGCTGGGATGTTCGGCTTCCAGGTGCGGCAATTCTTCGAAGTGGATGCGGCTGACCGCGAACCTGTGGCGGTGAAGTTCTAAGAATCATGCCTAGCGCAGCCAGCGTTACGTTGCTCGCAGCGTCGCCCAGACGCAGCAAGCTGCATCTCTACAGGGCTCTGTTCCTCGTCATCTTTTTTGTTTCCCCTCTGCTTGGGCGTAGCTGGCGGGTTGCCGATTTCAACGACACCATTTCCATTCACGAAGATGGTTCGGCTGCGGTCCATGAGCGAATTACGCTGGCTTTTGCCGGATCGTGGAATGGAATTCATCGCTTCATCCCGGTCGAGTATCCGGGAGCGCGGGGCACGAACTATACCCTCTTCTTAAACGTCACGGGCGTGACCGATGGCAACGGCGGCAAGCTGAAATACGAATCGTCCACGGCAAATGGCTTTCGCGACCTGAAGATTTTCATTCCTGACGCGGTCGACGCCAACCGCACCGTCGAGATCGACTACACGGTTCGCAACGCTTTACGCTTCTTCGAGGATCACGACGAGTTTTATTGGAACGTAACCGGCAACGATTGGCCAGTACCAATCGATCATGCGTCGGCGCTGGTCAGCTTTCCGAGTTCCGCCGCTGGATCGCTGCGCGCGCAGGCCTTCACCGGGGCGTACGGTTCGGCGGAACGCGGCGCCAGCGCGGAAGTCCGAGGTTCTGAGGTTTCGTTCGAGACCGGCAATCCGTTGCCTATGCGCGGTGGAATGACGATCGACATCTTCATTCCCAAGGGCATTCTGCAAGAGCCGAGCGAGTTCACTTTGTTGCTGTGGTTTGTCGGCAGCAATCCGATTGTGTTTCTGCCGTTCTGGACTTTTGCGGTGATGTTCACCCTCTGGTGGTACAAGGGACGCGATCCCGACCCTGGGATTTCGGTCGCGCCGATGTACGAGCCGCCGGCGGGGATGACTCCAGCTGAGGCAGGCACGTTGCTCGACGACACGATTCACCCTCGCGACATTACGTGCACGCTGGTGGATTTGGCGGTGCGGGGATTCGTGAAGATCGAGGAAGTCGATGACAAAGGCTTAGTGTTTCATCACAAGGATTACATTTTCCATTTGGTGAAGCCGCGGGCTGAGTGGAACGGGCTGGCGCCCCATGAGCGGATCATGCTGGAGAATGTTTTTGCAGGCGGCGAAGATACGCGATTGTCGAGCCTGAAAAACCGCTTCTACACGGCGATTCCCGCGATCCAGCAAGATATCAAGTCGGCGCTGAAGAAGAAGGGCATGTATCTGCTGGATCCGGATTCGGCGAATGGCTACAGCATAGCGGCTGTCGTCGTCGTTGTGGCGCCGTTCTTAATGATGCAGTTTCTTTGGAACAGATCCGTTTTCAGTTCATTTGTCTTGCTGATTGGTTGTGGAATCATCTCCGCAGTTATCTGGTGGCTGTTTGCCCGACAGATGAGCGCGAAGACGGTACAAGGCGGACGCACGCGAATCGCAGTTCTCGGTTTTCAGGAATTCATGAATCGCGTGGATGCGGACCGCCTGAAGCGCATGCCTCCAGACACGTTCGAGAAATTTCTGCCCTACGCGATGGCGCTCGGCGTCGAACATCAGTGGGCGCAGGCGTTCGCGGGGATCGTGCAAACTGCGCCGACCTGGTATGTCTCGCCAAACGGCGGGATGGGATTTAATCCCATATTCTTTTCAAGCTCAATGCATAGCATGACGACGGACATGCATCAGGTCTTCGTCTCCGCGCCGCGTGCCAGTTCGACGGGATCAGGCTGGAGCGGCGGCGGTGGTGGCGGGTTTTCGGGAGGCGGCTTCGGCGGCGGAGGCGGCAGCGCCTTTTAGCAATCCTCGCAGCAGAACCCGACCCCCCCACGATCGCGGAACTACTCCATCTCGAACGGCAGCCATTGAAACTGACCCTGGCGCTCAATCTGAAGTACGACGGGCGCGCCCGGTTTCAGGCCCTGCAGCGCCGCGCGAAGCGAATCCACCGAATCAATCGAAGTCTTGTTTACGCTGTGGATCACGTCGCCGGTAGTCAGGCCGGTCTCAGGGCCGATGAGGTCGGCGGCCCGGGCAATCACAACGACTCCGCCGGAAATGCGCAAACCGCTGACCATGGACCGCATCTGGTCGTTCAAGTCAACCGCCAGGATTCCCAAACGCCGCACCAGGCTTTTAGTGGGATCGACGGTGTCCATGAGTTTGTCCATCGCATCGCGGTGCTCGCTGACCGCGACGTAGAGGGTCTGCTTTTCGTTGCCGCGCAGAACCACCACCTTCATCACTTCGTCGAGCGGATGCAGATACATGGCAGCCGTGAGTGCGGGCAGGGTATCGATCGGCCGGTCGTCGGCGCTCACCACAATGTCTCCCGTCTTCAAGCCGGCTTTTTCCGCGGGGCCTCCGGGATTTATATCTGACACGATGACTCCCCAGCTTCGAGAAAGTCCGAGTCCTTCGGCCAGGCTGGGTGTGATATTTTGCGCAACCGCTCCGATCTCGACGCGATGCACGTGCCCGTACTGGCGCAGGCTTTTGTAAACAAAACGCACGATGCGGGCGGGAATCGCAAACCCCAATCCCTCGCTGCCTCCGCCCTCGGAAAGAATAAGAGTGTTGATGCCGAGGACGTAGCCATCCATGTCAATCAGCGGGCCGCCGCTGTTTCCGGGGTTGATAGGAGCGTCGGTCTGGATATAAACCATGGGTCGATCAGGATCGGGCTGCCGGCCGACCGAACTGACCACGCCCATCGTGACCGAGTTCTGCAAACCTTCCGGACTGCCAATGGCGAAGACCAGCTGTCCTTGATGCACTCTGCGCGCGCCGCCCAGTTCGAGCGTCGGCAGGTTTTTCTGGTCAATCTTAAGCAGGGCCAGATCTGTCTCTTTGTGAATGCCAATGAGCTTTGCCTCCAGCACATGCTCTTTGCCCACGGGCTCAACCTGTGGGAAATCCAGCGAAGGCATGGGCAGCACGACGCGGATGCGCTGCGCTCCTTCGACCACGTGGGCATTGGTCATGATGTAACCGTCAGGATCCACGATCACTCCCGAGCCTACCGCATGCTGGCGGGCGATCAGCGCGGTCTGACTGCGATTGCTCTCCTCGATGGCTCCATAGCCGGTGACGAGAACCTGAACCACGGCTGGCGAAACTTTGGCCACAAGAGCTTCGAGGGCGGAGTTGAGCTGTTGCAGGACCTCCGGAGCTTCGGATGGACGCGAGCCTACAGCCTTTCCCACTTCGGTTGCCGGGTTTGCTTTCTGCGGAGAAGTCGCGGGTGCAGACTTCGGCGCTGCTTGTTGGGCATGGCTCGGGGTCACAAAGACGCACATCGCAGTGACGGTCAGAGCTAGGAATAAGGCACTGGAGGAACTTCTCGAAGCACCGGGCGGAACGAGCATGGAAGCGACTCCTTGGAGGTACGTATCATGATTCAAATAACCGATCCAAATAACCTTAGATGAGTGACGAGCGGTTATTGTGACAGAAAACTGCGCAAGCGTGGAAAGCGGCGGACAACTCTGGGTGCCAAATGGCCAACTGCGGGGGGAACCTAGTTCCTACCGTTATCCAAATGAGTCATAAGGCTTTGATAGAGAGCGGCATCCGTGATATAAGGACCGGGTAAGATATTGTTCCGCTCCATAGCAGGAGATGCCGTGATGGAGTTGGCTTTTGCGGTTGGCAAACGCCAGGAGCTAGGAGGACTTGTGTCCGAAGCGCGGACTGGAAAACGGTTCCCCCTCGAACTGCCGATCAAGATTCATAAGGCGGACGAGGCGGGACAAGCTAGCGGAGTGACCGGGAATTTGAGCGCCGCCGGAGTTTACATCCGGGCGGATGCGGCGCTGGAAGTGGGCTCGAATGTCGAGTTCGAGATCGTTCTGCCGCCCGAAGTCACCGGGGCCAAAGAAAACGTGACGGTGCAGTGCAAGGGACGAGTGGTCCGCACCGACGAACCTGCCACCGGCGGCAGCAGTTCTCCCGCGGAGGCCCGGGGTGTGGCCTGCGTGATTGATTCATACGATTTTGTTCGCCACACCTAAAGTTCGTCGCTCGTGTCGTGACTCGTAATGAGGTGCTGAAGCGATGCTTAAATTGATTCTGGCCGACAATCAGGCAATCTTCCGCGCGGGAATCGCCAAAGTGCTGGCGGTTGAAGACGAGATGCGCATTGTGGCGCAGGCGCAAACCCAGGAACAGATGTTCATGGCGCTGGATAAGTTCCGGGCGGCCGTGCTGGTAATCGCCGGCGGATTCCACGGCGACTTTCTTGCCGTGCTGCAAGCCGCGAACAAAGCCAAGACTCGTGTTGTCGTGCTGGCCGACACCGGCGAGAGCACGCAACGCTACATGGCTGCGGGCGCCCACGGCGTGGTCTATCGCAACGTGACCAGCGCGGCGCTAGTCGACTGTGTGCGCAAGGTGGCTCGCGGCGAAACTTGGGTGCAGGACATTGCCGTCCCCAGCGAGCTTACCGAAAACGACATGGTCGGTTTGCGCGTCCGCGATCGCCTGACCGCGAAGGAATTGCGGATTGTCGCGCTGATCGTGCAAGGTTATAAGAATAAAGAAATCGCCACGCAACTTGGGACTACCGAGCAGGTGATCAAGAACTATCTGCGAAACGTGTATGACAAGATCGGGGTGTCTGACCGGTTGGAGTTGGCGCTGTTCACCATTCACCACCGGATTCTGAACGAAGCCGCCGCGGCCACGGCTGCAGCAGCACCGCCGCAGCAGGGACAGGCTGTACCCTCGTAAGGACAACTATATCCTTGACTAACCAAGCGAATCCTGCTATTGTTTGGTCATGGACACCGCGAAAGCTAAGACCCTCCAAGAAGTCATCCGGTATTTCAGCGATGAGCAGGTCTGCATTGATGCCGTGGCAAAGATGCGCTGGCCGGATGGCCCGGTCTGTCCCGCTTGCAGCCACAAGGAGCACTACTACCTAAAGACTCAGCGCCGCTGGAAATGCAAGGAATGCTACAAACAGTTCTCCGTAAAGCTGGGGACGATCTTTGAGGATTCCCCGCTCACTCTGGACAAGTGGCTGTGCGCGATGTGGCTCCTTGGAAACTGTAAGAATGGGATCAGCAGTTGCGAACTGGCCCGCGATCTCGGCATCACGCAAAAGTCGGCATGGTTCATGCTGCATCGGATTCGCAAAGCGATGCAGGACGGCTCTCTGGTAAAAGTCGGCGGAAGTGGCAGCGAAGTGGAAGTAGACGAAACCTTCATCGGCGGCAAGGCCCGGAACATGCACCTTGACAAGCGGGAACGGCGGATCACGGGCACGGGCGGCAAAGACAAAACGGCGGTCATGGGCATCCTTGAGCGCGGCGGGAAGGTTCGGCTGGCAGTTGTGCCGAGCCGTCGCAAGGGCGTTCTGCAAGAGAAAGTGAAAGAGCACGTCGCCTCTGGGACTGCGCTCTATACCGATGCTCTCAAGTCCTACGATGGCCTGACGCAAGAGTACGCGCACAAGGTTATAGATCACGCTGAGGCTTATGTGGATGGCCGCGTCCACACGAACGGGATGGAAAATTTCTGGTCGCTTTTGAAACGTGGGATCAGTGGAACCTATGTGAGCGTCGAGCCGTTTCATCTCTTCCGCTACTTGGATGAGCAGACGTTCCGCTTCAACAATCGCAAACAGCCGATGGACGATTCGGCCCGTTTCTACAGCTTGCTCTCGCAGGTTGCGGGGAAGCGGCTCACGTATGCGGAGTTGACGGGCGGAGGAGAACTCTAACGTCGCTCGGCAGCATCGCGGGAAGCGGAAGCGCGTTTGATCTTGCGCTTCTTGGCCTTCTTTTCCGCCGCGAGTCTGGATTGCAGTTCCGCGTGGGAAACCCGGAGAACCTTTCGCAGCACATTGGAGAACGCCTCGTATTCAGCGGGGGTTCCGGGTTTTCGCTTCGCGGGCATTGGCCTTAATATATCCTATTGATTCAGAGGACTTCTCGCTGCCGGGTTGATCGCTCTGGTTAGTTTGGCCGCTCACCAGCGTTTGCCCGTCATCCTGCCGTCAGTATATACGTGACGGCGGAATGGTGGGTGTGTGTCAGGACAGCTTGGCGAAAGCGGCAACGATCTCGGCCACGAGATCACGCGCCTGATGGAGCGTTTCGATAACCGACTCACCCTCAGCAATCTGAGGCTCGCTGAACGCTATATGAAAGGTGAAATCAATGTCTTGATCCGGCTCTGCATCCGGGGGATCAACGAGGATTATGTCGCCTGCTTTCAAAGGACAGATTCGCTTTTGCGGAGCGACGTAAATGTCTGCGGCGATTCTGAGGACGAAGTGCTGACCGTCCGCCGTCCGCCTCAGCAGGCTACTGCTACCGTGTTTCAGGTAAGCAGCGTGCCGATTGGCGTTCAAGAGTCCCAACGAAGCCGCGACGGTTGTCAGCTTGCGGTGTTTATCGATCAGATTGAGTGCGTGGAGTCGCCAGAGAACCGGATTCCCTCCCTTGTATGGCTTGCACCTTTCAACGATCTCGCGACCCTCTGGGCAGATGCCCTTTATTTTTTTCCCAAGGTAGGACTCTTCAGTCTTGGCAGGGTCAAAGATTGGGAATGCCGTGAAGCTTCCCGGACTCGGCACGAAAGCGTAGATGAGGTGATCAAGGGCGCTTCTCAAGTTTTGCAGCACATCGCCAGCGATAGGCGCGAGAGAGGAGGGCGGATCGGCCACCTCAATCATGCGATAGAGCAACTCTCGCGTATTCGGATTGCGCTGGGGCCCGAATTTATAGGGGTTTGTGTGACCGAATCGGATAAGCTCATCTTCGAGTTCCGCGATGTGCTTTTCGGCCCGTTCAACTTTGGCCGTCGCACCGCTGATATTGCCGGGCACGGTCACTTCCCACACTCCGGGAAATAGGATTCGCGGACGACCTGCTCCAAAGATGGCTTTTCAATATGCTTCAGCTTCACCGACTCCAGGGCTACAGCCTCGGAGTAAGCCTCTTGGCAGGTGACTGGTTCGGCAACATAATGAAGCGGCCCAAAGCCAGCGACCTGTCGGCTCTCTACCGTGAGGCGCATAAAATAGCGCGTTCCACGATATAGGGAAACGGCTGTCTGGATGCTGCTTTCGGGGGCCGCGCCGAAGCGAACGCCGTTCACGGCCCGCTCTCCGGCAATGATGTGCTCACCTTCTGACATTTTAAGGGTCACGAACTTTCCGGGAACGATGAGGCCAATTTTCCGATGATCGATCCACAGGTGGCCGAACCATGAGTCCCGGCCCGGAAGCTTGCTTCGGAAGCCTCCGCGCGAAGAGGGAGAATAGAGGCTAAGCAGCACTGGTTCCAGCGGCGGCGGGGATTCCTGAGAAAGCGTCAGGCTAGTCAGTGCCGCCCACAGAAAGATAGTCGTGACAAACTGATTCCGCTTCATGGGATCAGCCTATGCGCGGCGATCTCACTTGAACAAGCGCCGCGTCGTGGAATTCTTTTCCCGGACCTATAATGGGAAACGAAAGTGGGGAATTGGGCGCGGGGGTATAGTCGCCGGGGCATCCATCGGGCCACAGGCAAGGTTCCACAGGCAAGAATCTGTACTGCTATTTCGGAGCCTTTTCTCCAAACCCGATGGCGGCTGGTCACCGCGCCCAATCGTCTTGAATAGGATCATTCTAAAGCGCGGACGTTTGGTTAGTCAACGATGTAATTGCCCTCGTAAGAGTTTGTTCTGTGCTAAAGGCCGCCTGTGGGCGGCCTTTCTTATTGACCAGACGCTCGCCTACACGATCTTCTCTGCCACCGACTTGGCCTGCGTGAACAAGTACAAATAATCCGGCCCACCGGCTTTTGAATCCGTGCCAGACATGTTGAATCCGCCGAAGGGATGCGCGCCAACCATCGCGCCGGTGCATTTGCGATTGATATACAGGTTGCCGACGTGGAATTCGCGGACAGCGCGATCGATTTTGTCTTGCGAACTTGTGTACACCGCGCCGGTCAAGCCGAACTCGGTATCGTTTGCGATCTCCAGAGCGTGCTCGAAATTCTTCGACTTGATCACCGCCAGCACCGGGCCAAAAATTTCTTCCTGCTCGAGCTTTGACTTGGGCTTGATATCGGCAATCACCGTGGGCTGGATGAAATAGCCTTCGCCCGCCTTGGTCACTTGATTCCCGCCGGTGATCAGGCGTCCGTCTTTCTTGCCGTATTCGATGTACTCAAGGATCGACTTCATGGAGCCTTCGTTGATCACCGCGCCCATGTTCGGGTTCTCGGCGGGATCGCCGACGGTGATCTTTTCCACGCGAGCTTTGAGGTGATCCAGGAACTTGTCGTAGACACGCTCGTCAACGATGGCGCGGGAGCAGGCTGAACACTTCTGGCCCTGGAAGCCGAATGCGGCCTGGGCAACGCCCTCGACGGCGGCATCAAAATCGCCGTCGGCGTCGACGATGATCGCGTCCTTGCCACCCATTTCGAGGACAGTGCGCTTGATCCACACCTGGCCGGGAACCGTCTCGGCGGCGCGCTTGTGGATGTCGAGACCAACTTCACGCGAGCCGGTGAAAGCGATGTAACGCGTCTTGGGATGCGCGACCACGGCATTGCCGAAACTCGCACCCGCGCCGGGACAGAAATTGACCACGCCATCAGGAATGCCGGCTTCTTCGACGAGTTCGATAAACTTGGCAGCGATCGTCGGCGAATCGCTCGACGGTTTCAGAATGACGGTGTTGCCCGCGACGACCGAAGCCATCGTCATTCCTGCCATGATTGCGCAGGGGAAATTCCATGGCGGAATCACCGCGCCCACGCCTAGCGGAATGTAGCGGAGCGAATCGTGCTCGCCCGGCATTTGTACGTCGGGCTTCACTTTTGCAAGGCGCAGCGCCTCGCGCCCGTAATACTCGCAGAAATCGATAGTCTCGGCGATGTCGGCGTCAGCTTCCCCCCAGTTCTTGCTTACCTCGAAGGTCATCCAGGCGCCGAACTCAAATTTACGTGCGCGCAGCAGGTCGGCAACGTGGAAGAGCAGGCTGGCACGTTCCTCAACCGAAGTTTGGCTCCAATGCTCAAATGCGCTCAGCGCGGCTTTCATGGCCGGTTCGACGTGCTCCTTGCCTGCCTTCTGGTGCAGGCCGACAACCTGCGACGGCTTGGCCGGGTTCAGCGATTTGATCTTGTCCTGCGTCTTGATGCGCTTGCCGCCGATGATGAGATCGTACTCGCGGCCAAGTTGGCCTCGAACTTTCTCGATGGCGGCACGCATTTTGCGCGCATTCTCTTCCTTGCCGAAATCGGTCAACGGTTCATTGGCGAACGGGCCTTGATGAAGGCGAATCTGCGGTCGTGTGGGAGCTTCAACGGTTGCCATAAGTGCACCTCGAAAGCTATATGGATGCTGCGCGGAGGGGCGCGGAACTATCAATTGTAGCACCCGGGCTTAGGAACGCCCCGATGCATAAACCGCCGAGCCTTGCTCCACCGGACAGCCCCTTCGACCTTGCTCAGGGCAGGCTCGGCGGCTGTCCCCACACGTGCAAGTGCTACTGGATTTTTCGGTTGGTGAGGGCTTTTAATTCTTCTACGATTTGCTCCAGCCGGCCGCGGCGCTGGGCGTGATTCTGCTGCGCTGGCAAGGTGCGTCTCTGCTGAGTGTATTGCTCGTTGAGTCTCTGGATGTCACTGATCTCCGCTTTCAGCAGGTGAACGCGACTGAGGATTGCTTCTCTTCCATTTAGCAGCATGTAACCAGAATACCCTAGTTCGGAAATATGCGCTTGGCTGGATGCGATAACTTTCGGCATCCATCGCCCGGTTTAGGTCAGAGGAATGACAAATTACGGCACTTTCACCGAATCGTGAGTCTCGGCCGTGCGGAAACTCATTTTGGCGGTGCGTTCCAGTTTGTCCCAGGCGAAGCGCTGGCCTTCGAAGGCGCGCTTCACCGTCCTGAACAGCACGACCGAAAACAGTTGACGGTAGGCGAAGCGTTGCAGCCAGACCTGACTCAGCAGCCAGCCGTCTTCGCGGGCTTCGGGTTGGCGGCGTTCCAAGCCGAACGCGATTGCAGACGTGATGAAGTCGATGATCAGAAAAGCGGCGAAGAACACCAGAAGCCGCTGGAAGCTGGCCGGGTCGGTGGAATCCGGATGGAAATGTTTTTGAATGAAATACCAGATTGCGCCGACCGCGAACATCAGGTCGATGAAGGGTGAGACCAACGGCAGCAAGATTTGGAAGATGACGATATTCGGTAAAGCGACCCAACCCAAAGCTCCTTTGCGCGCAAACACGTCACGGTGTTTCCAGACTGACTGCAGGATTCCGAACGACCAGCGGAAGCGTTGCCGCATAAGGCCATTGGCATTGATGGGCGCCTCAGTGTAGGCAAGCGCCAGGTCTTCGTACTGCACCCGGTAACCATTGCGCAGCAGCGCCATGGTCAGATCGGCATCTTCGGCGACGGTGTCGGTGTGATATCCGCCGGCCTCACGGACCGCGGAAGTTCTCCACGCGCCGATTGCCCCTGGCACTACGCTGACGGCTCCAAGAACATTCAACGCCCGGCGCTCGAAGTTCTGGCTGGTGATGTACTCGAGTGCTTGCCAGCGGGTCCACAGGTTCACGCGGTTTCCCACTTTCGCGTTTCCGGCTACGGCTCCGACTTTGGGGTTGAGAAAATGCGGAACCAGCCGTGAAATCGCATTGTGGGCGATGACTGTATCAGCATCGATGCCAACGAAAATCTCTTCATCGCTCAAATGCTCAAGTCCGAAATTCAGCGCCTCGGCTTTGCCGGAATTCCGCTTGGTCAAGATAAGCACGCGGCCGGAGGCGACTTCTTTCACAAAAGCCCGGCGCGCAACTTCCAGAGTGTTGTCGCTCGATCCGTCGTCAATCACGATCACGTGCAAGCCAGGATAGTCCGACGCCAGCACAGCCCGAACCGTGCGCTCAATCACTTTCTCTTCGTTATAGGCCGGAATCAGCACGGCGACGGCGGGTTTATACGATGCCACCTCGGCCGGACTGCCGGACGGTTGCTGCCGGAAGCGATCGAAAACTGCGAATGCTCCCACAAACAACAAGCGCCCAGTCATAAGCAAATCGCCAAGAAAGAAAATCCACGTAATGGCATGCGTACTGAAATCCCAAAGCGCGAAGCCCATCCAATCCAATCGGGCAGCCCAGCGCTCGTTGTACGGAATCGGGGGCATGACATCGGCTCTGGTCTTCCCGATCAATTCATGAAGGGGAACGATTTCGTCGCCTTTTGCGCGCACGCCATCGATAATCATGGGCAAGGCGCGGACGGTCTCCCTGCGATCGCCACCTCCGTCATGCAGCAGGATAACGCTGCCGCAGAGCCGGTCTTTGGGATCACAGGGTGGAATATGAGCGAGCACATCGGCAGCGATCTGTTCGGCCGAGTGGCGCGGATTGTCCTTCCAGTCGTTGGGGTCGATCTTGTTGCCCACGCTGATGTAGCCCATGTCCTGCACCACTTCTAATGGCCGGACCTGGTCTTCGGTGTCAGGCTCCTGATCGATTGAGTAGGGCGGGCGAAAAAGGATGGTATGAATTCCCAGGCGGCTCGCAAAGAGCTGCTCGGTGAGACTCAGCTCCACCTTCATATATCTGGTCGATACGTCGGTGATGTCCGGATGAGTGAAGGTGTGATTCCCGATCTCATGTCCTTCGCGATAGACGCGCGAAGTAACGCCGCCGAAATCTTTGGCCTCGAGCCCAATCAGAAAGAACGTTGCAACCGCGTTTTCTTGTTTCAGGACGTCGAGGATTTTCGGAGTCCACGTCGGATCAGGGCCGTCATCGAAGGTGAGGGCAACAGCCTTCGGATTGTACCCGTAGCGAGCCACACGGTAAGGTTCAGGCAGAGGGTCGATGGTTTCGTCGGTGATGATTCCCGAAGGATCCACAGTGATGTCCCGCTTGCCGTTGGCGGGGCGAGCTTCGATGCGCAGAATTTCGCCCTGACCCTCCATGTCCACGTCCTGGCCGGGGAGAACGTCTTTCAATTTATCGGGCGCCGAGGCCTCGCCGGGCACATCCCAAACGCGCCACAGCGACCGATCTTCAGCGCCTAAACGCCACAGCGCAAAAGTCTCAATTCCCAGGGATTGGGCGGCGCGCATTTCGTTGAGCGCCGTGACCGCATCCAGAAACCAGATGTCGTGCCGGCGGTTCTTTTCGTCCATGTAGTTAATGTGCGGATTGCTGCTGTCGCCGTCAAAATCCACATCCTCTTCCGAATCGCGTGCTACCAGCCACGCTTCCTGCACGGAGACGTTGGTATCGTGTACATCGGGCGGCAGCTTTCCGCGCTTCGGCTTCTGCACCCAGTCATAACCGTAGTTGCCGATGGCACAGATGAGCTTGCCCACAGGAATCACCTTGCGGGCGAATTCCAGGTTGGCGACGAACCAATCCTGGGAAGCGACCGGCCCAGGTGTGGCTTCGGGGTAGTGCTCGTCGTAGTTCATGAGCACGACTCCATCTACGCTGCCAGCCACGGCGGGGTAATTGAAATCCGCATTGTGAGGAGGCACGCTCACGTAAAGCTTCATGGCTTTGGCATGCAGATCTGCGGAGAGTTCTTGCAGCAGGGCCAGGTACCCCGGCTGAGATTCAACGGGGATCTCCTCGAAGTCCACCATGAGGCCGTGGTATTTATCGGTGGCGAGAAATGCATCCACTTGCCTGCGGAAAAGCGCGCGTGCGTCCCCATCATTCAAAAAGGACGTAATATCGACCCAGTTCAAGCCATCGGAATTGTTCACCATGGGGAACACTTCCATGCCGGTATTTTCGGACTTCAAAAATGGCATGACTTTGTCGTCCACAGGATGGACGGTCGAGCCCTGAATCACATCGAAGTATTTATTGGTCTGGTCATCGACGCCCTGTAATCGGCCATCCGCGGTTAAAACGTGGAGCCAGTCGGGATAGAGCAAGTCGACCTGGCGGGCATACTCACGCAAGGAAGAGTAACTGGCGGCATCCCACGGGGCATAGAAAGCGGCACGTACGCCTTGGTTGGAATTGAGTGTTACCAGCGAAGGATTCGACTTGGCCTTGCTGTACCCGAGTTGCGCTGCCAGCTTGCGCCGCCGCTCTCTGGCCTTCTCTTTTTCGTTTTCCTTGAGCGCGTGATAGGGTTTTTTCTGCGCCTGCCAGATCAACTCAGGCAATTGCTCGCCCTGCAAGGCGTTATAGATGAAGAAGACCACGATCAGCATGAGGCTGATGCCAAGAACGTCAAACAGGCGTCGCAACCGCTTCCAGCGTGCTTGTCGAGGATCGTAGAAAACCGGTTGCGCCATAGGGTGAGTTAGTTAGTCCATCCTAAGCTGTGGAGAAAGTCGGGTCAAACTTTGAAGTGCCTGCTGGCTTGGCGCTGCTGGCTTCGACTTGACCTTGCGCTCATTCCGGAAGCCCAGAGCCTGACGCCTGAGCCCTTCTGCTATATTGCCTCCGTGCGCGAACAGCTGCGCCAACATCTCCGCTTCTTTCTGATCGCCGCACTCGCAGGCGTGGCGCTGCGCCTGCTATTCATTCTCCGCTTTCCCGGTGTCACCAGCGACTCTTTTGTCTATGGCGACATCGCCAAGAACTGGCTTCAGCACGGGATTTACGGCCTGAGCGGAGTGAATGAGATCTCGCCCACCTACATTCGCCTGCCGGGATATCCCGCTTTCCTCGCGGCGGTGTTTGCCATCTTCGGCATGGAACACTACCGCGCCGTGCTGGTGCTGCAGATGTTCGTCGACATCGCCAGTTGCTTCGTAGTCGCCGACATCACACGGCGTTTAGTATCTCCCCGAGCCGCGCGGGTTGCTTTTCTCCTGGCGGCGCTTTGTCCGTTTCTAGCCAACTATGTCGCCAACGCGCTCACGGAAACTTTGGAAGTGTTTTTTACCGTACTGAGTTTGGATTTCGCCATCGTGGGGCTCGAAACACTTCAGTCGTCGATAAGACCGTGGCTGGGATGCGGGCTGGCGATCGGGGCAGCGATGCTCCTGCGTCCGGATGGTGGACTTCTACTGGTCGCGATCGTGGTGTACCTGCTGATTCTGTCTCAAGTGCAAAAGCCGAGGGCGGGGGCGCACGTACCCCACCTTCTTCGAAGCAGCTTGATCGTGATCTTCGTTTCGCTCGCCTCGCTCGTCCCGTGGACCTTCCGCAATCTGCATACCTTGCGTGAGTTCCAGCCATTGGCGCCGCGCTACGCCAACGAAGAAAATGCTTTCGTGCCCACGGGATTCAATCGCTGGGTGAAAACCTGGATTGTGGATTATGCGTCCGTCGAAGAAATTTATTGGGCCGTGCCCGGCCACACGATGGATGCCGAAAAGCTTCCCGTGCGCGCCTTTGATTCGTCCGCGCAGCAGGAACAAACGACACAACTGTTGGAGGACTACAACGCCGCGGAGCGTGTGACTCCTGAGCTCGATGCCCGGTTCGCGGCGCTGGCGGCCGCGCGCATACACCATTCTCTTTTCCGCTATTACGTTGCGCTCCCGCTGATGCGCATCGCCGACATGTGGCTTCGGCCGCGCACTGAAACCTTGCCCTCGGATACGCGCTGGTGGGAGTTCGACGACGACCCAAAGTGGCTGGCGCTGGCACTGGGCCTGGGGATTATCAATCTTATGTATGTGAGCGCGGCTTTCGCGGGACTGTTGCGAGGGCGATTTGCACCGCATCTCGGTGTCCTGCTCACATTCGTGATTGTGCGATCACTGTTCCTCGGGTCGCTCGAAAATCCTGAACCACGCTACACATTGGAGTGTTATCCAGTGTTGATTGTTCTGGCGGCTGCGTGGTTCCAGGGAAAATATGAACTGCATGAATGACTATTGGTCATGCAAGTGCGGTCAACAGCGCACAACGCAAGTTTCGACTTGCATTGCTGAGTCAGCGATTGCAAAATACCCGCCAACACTCGAGGGAGTTTTTCCTGTAGCTGAAAATCTTGAGCGATACCAGCACAGGACTATACGAGTTAGGTAGGAGCCCCTATGCGATCTGCCTCGCGGTCATTCGCATCACTGCTTTTACTTGTTCCGACTTTCAGCGCGCTTCTCTTATCGCAATCCGCGGTGACTTCGCTGCACGGCACAGTCTTCGATTCTAACGGCGCAGTGATGCCGGGCGCGACGGTGACCATCAATAATCCCGCAACTGGATTTTCGCGCTCCACCAAAACTGGAGCCCAGGGCGAATACCAATTTCTCCAATTGCCCCCCGCGACCTATGAGGTGAAGACATCGGCCGCCGGATTCGCCACTATCCGGCAACCCAACGTCGAGCTCATGGTCAACACGCCGGCCACCGTGAACGTGACCATGAAAGTTTCTTCCGTGACTGAGACCGTGGACGTAACCGGCACGGCGCCGCTGGTAAACACCCAGGACGCAACGCTAGGTCACGCATTCGGCGCGGACCAGATCGCAAACCTGCCCTTTGAAGGCCGCGATCCCACTGGCATCCTGAGCTTGCAGCCGGGCGTGGTCTTCACCGGAAACAGCAACCACATCGATCCAGGTTCAGACAGCCGCAGCGGTTCGGTGAACGGGGCGCGCAGCGACCAAACCAACGTGGTGCTGGACGGAGTCGACAACAACGATCAACTTCTGGGCACGGCGTTCCAGGGCGCGTTGCGGGTTCCGCTAGATTCGCTTGAGGAATTCAAAGTCACAACCAGTAACGCCGACGCAGACACGGGCCGCTCCTCTGGTGGACAGGTATCCCTGGTGACCAAGGGTGGTACCAACAATATTCACGGCACGCTCTACGAATATTACCGTCCGACTTTTACCACGGCCAACGATTGGTTCAACAAACAGTCAGAACTACTCTCCGGCCAGCCCAACACTCCACCTTTTCTATTGCGCAATACGTTCGGAGTCGCCGTCGGTGGTCCAATCAAGAAAGATCGCCTGTTTTATTTTCTGGCGTATGAGGGGCAGCGGAAGCGGGAAGATCTGCAAGTCACGCGCGTCGTTCCCAGCGCGCTTTTGCGCCAGGGGACCATTCAGTATCCCTGCACACAGGATCCGACATGTCCGGTGGGCGGTATTGCCACCCTGAACGCCGCTCAAATAGCCAGTATGGATACCGGTTGCGGAGCCAACGGAACTTGCCCCTTGGGCGCTGGCCCGAACCCGCTTATCGCCAACATCGACGGCGCGAATCCCAGTGCAATCTTCAATCTGTATCCGGAACCCAACAGCTTCACGGTTGGCGACGGTTTTGATTTTCAGGGATATACGTTCCCATCCCCGCTGCCGGCAAAGCAGGATGCCTACGTGGCAAAGATCGACTACAACATCACCGCCAATGGAAACCATCGTCTGTTCGTGAGAGGCGTCTTAAACAATGATCGTGAGGCGGAACGAAGCAGCACCGATCCAGAATCAGTCACAGGAGACGGCGGTTCGCAATTTCCCGGGCAGCCCGCAACCACGACCGATCACGTGAACAGCAAAGGCGTGAGCGTGGGCTACACGGCGACGCTCAGCAATACCTTGCTCAACGCTTTTCACTTCGGCTACATTCGAGCCGGCATTGACCAAGCTGGCCTGCAGAGCTCTCAATACGTGAACTTCCGCGGCCTGGATAACCTTACCGCTTTCAGCCCCACCACCAACACCGATGTCCCGGTCTACAACTGGGTCGATGACGTCACCAAGGTGAAGGGTGCTCACACTCTGCAGTTCGGCGGCAACCTGCGCCGCGTGGACAATATCCGGGAATCGAATTCCACCTCATTCTTCTTCGCTCAAACCAACGCGTTGTGGTTGAACCCTGATTGCATTGCGGGCTGCGGAACCAGCCTCGATCCCGGTAGCTTTCGCTTCCCGGCTGTGGACCCGGGCTTCGGGCAAAACTACGACTATGCGATGACCGCGCTCACCGGACTGATCAGCGAGGTCGTATCCAATTACAACTTGAACAAGAATCTTTCCGTGCTTCCCGAAGGCGCGATGATTCCCCGCCATTTCCGCGCTTACGAGTCTGAGTTCTATGCTCAAGACAAGTGGCAGGTGAAACGCAACCTCACAGTGACCTATGGTTTGCGCTATACGCTACTGGAACCGCCGTACGAAACCACGGGAACGCAGGTCGCCCCCACGACCAGTCTGAACGAATGGTTTCAGCAACGCGCGCAGCACATGCTGGTCGGCCAAGCCTATGAACCGACGATTAGCTTTGCGCTCTCCGGACAAGCCAACGGACTCAAGCCTTATTGGGCATGGGACTACAAAGATATTGCGCCCCGCTTTGCCATCGCTTTTTCGCCCGACGCCGCCAGTGGCTGGAAACGGCGGCTGTGGGGTGGTCCGGGAAAAACTTCGATCCGCGCCGGATATGGAATTTACTACGACCACTTTGGCGAGGGCATTACCAACACTTTCGACCGCAACGGTTCGTTCGGCTTGACCACTAGCATTTCCAATACCGGAAGCGTGCAAACCGTAGACACTGCCGCGCGTTTTTCCGGCCTATACAATATCCCGACCACGAGCGCGGCCACCACGGGCTCGTGCCCGGCGGCGCCCTGTCCAATTGTGGAACCGGCTCCGACCGGCTCGTTCCCGGTGACTCCGCCGACTGGCATTGGAGCCGGTGGATTCGCAGTCGACTGGGGTCTGGATGACAAACTGAAAACGCCCTACTCCCACGTGGTGGACTTTTCCCTCCAGCGCGAACTTCCCAGCGAATTCGTATTTGAAGCCTCGTACGTCGGCCGTTTCGCCCATCGGTTGCTGCAAGAAGAAGATCTCGCAGCGCCGGTGGACATGTACGATCCCAAGAGCCACATGGACTACTTCACCGCTGCCACGCTGCTCACGAAACAATTCAACGCCGGAGTTCCCATTCAGAATGTCGCTCCGATTCCCTTTTGGGAGGACATGTTTCCGGCGGCAAAGGGACTTTCTGCCACCCAGATCGGTGGTGTGTGCGGAACATTTGGTTCGCTGTGTGGCGCGACCGGTACGCCGCCCACGCAAGTTACCTCGACTCAAGCAATGTACGATCTGTTCGCCTATTTCGGAGGCAACGCCGTCAGTTCATTGCAATTCATCGACATTCCCGGCCAGGTGAATGGATGGCCCGTGAACAACTGCTATCCATCCTGCGCCACCATCAATGGGAAGGTCACTCCTTACGCCTTCTATTCTCCGCAGTTTGCTTCTCTCTACGCGTGGCGGAGCATCGGCAACAGTGCCTACAACGCCGGCCAGTTCAGCCTGCGCCGCCGCATGACTCACGGCCTCGAGTTTGACCTCAACTACACCTACTCCAAGTCCATGGACGAGGGATCTGACGCCGAGCGTATCAACTCATTCGAAGGCATCGGCTTTTCCGGACAAATCCTCAACGCATGGAACCCGGGGCAATTTCGTGCCGTTTCCGACTTCGATGCCACGCATCAGATCAATTCCAACTGGGTCTGGGAACTGCCCGTCGGTCAGGGCAAACGTTACGGCTCTACCATGGGGAAATTCATGAATGCTGTGGTCGGAGGCTGGACGCTCTCGGGGCTTTTCCGCTGGTCCACAGGATACCCGTTTTCGATATTCAGTCCGGTTTATCCCACGAACTGGGAACTTAACTCTGCAGCCGTTTTGGTGGGTAAACGTCCGGAGACAGGAAGCTTTACGGTGCAGGGAGTGAACGGACCTACTCCCAATGTCTTCAAGGATCCGTACAATCTTACCAACCCGAACGATCCCAACCAGGCCATCCTGCAATTCCGTGATCCTTATCCAGGTGAATCGGGACAGCGTAATAATTTCCGCGGACCTGGAACTTTCAATGTCGACACCGGGCTGAGCAAAATCTGGAACGTCACCGAAGCGCAGGCGATCAAGTTCAGTTGGCAGGCATTCAACGTCACCAACACTCCGCGCTTCGACGTAGGGACGATGCAGCTGAATTTCAATAACCTGCTCTCGAACAGCACTCTGTTTGGAAACTTCAGCTCCACTCTGTCCAATGCGCGGGTGATGGAGTTCGCTTTGCGCTACAGCTTCTGAGGAAGCTGCACAAATCACGTACCCGCGGACGCCTCGTCCAGGCCAGTCGAGTGAAACTGTGGAAAGAACGCCAGACTGCGGCCTTCCTAGATCAGCCGAGGGGCGAATCGGTCATGCGGAAGCGGGTGCGCACGTGCTCGGAAAGCAGTTCGATGGCACCGCGATTGTTCACCGGGTCGGCCTGGGCCAGATATCGCATGGCCTCGACCAATAACCGCTGGCCATCAACGTAGCGCGGATCAGAGGTTCGCTCACGCCGCTTGCGCCCAATTTGGGGAGGGATCGGGATGGTGAAAACCTTGGCCATAAGAGTTTAAGAGCGCGACCGGAGTCTTTTTGCCATCTTCTTTCTATCTCTAACCGACGGCTTTCTCGCAGTATAACGTCCCGCACCCGGTTTTTCAGCCTTTATCTTTCGACCGTCGACGAATCGGGATCGGCAACCATAAACGTCATCCCAGCAAGCACTTAGCCAAGTTTATCCCTGCGGCGACACAACTTTGGTCTTGCTGGTGGTCTTCAACTTGAAAGCCGCATCCGGAATTTTTTGATTCAACTGGATGTCAGAATACTTGGCCAGCCGATAGTCGCCCGACGGTTCAAAAAGTTGCTGCTGCACAGACACACGCCGCGCCGTATCGACCCACAACCAGATGTGATCGAACATATTGCGTCCCTTTTCTGATTTCGGCACAAGGTCGAGCTTCACCGTGTCGACGCCGTTCAGCGTCTCCGAGTCAACGTATTTCACCTCAAAGGCTTTCAGCATATCCTTCCCGCTGCCGCCAAAACCCAACACCAGAAAACCCTCAACCGTGGCACGGTCCTTTCCCGTGCTGTATCGCGTGACCTGATCGATTCTCGGCTGGTAAACCTCGACCGTACTGTTGGTGAAGAGCACATACTTTGGAGACGCGGGATCCTGGATATCGGCGGCCATTTGAATCTCGTTCCCGACACGCCGAAAATACACGATCCCTTTCTGTATGTCGTGCTCGTCCACTACTTTCTGATATTGGTCCCAGACAAAGACAGCTTGGGTGGTGCGGAAATTCGCGGCGGTCTGGTCCATCTGGCTCAAGATATGTTGCGGTTCGGGCGACGCTTGGGGCGAAGCCTGGGGCGAAGCGAAGACCAGCGAAATAATGATGGCAAACGCCCAGTTCATCTCGAAACACTCGAAGATTGGAGCCAGATTCATTTTCAGTCGCGGAGCCGAGGTCGCTACTCTCGCGTCACCCAAACCTTGTAGCTTAAAACATGGCCCGAGTTGTCGCGTACCGGCTCAACCTTGGTAATGCTGACTTCACCAGAAATGGGCTCGATGATTTGCAGCAATTGGCCGCGAATCGCGCTGTCGTCCGTGCCCACAATCTGGCCCACGACGGCCGCCGCTTCAATCTGGTAAATCAGCCCACCTTGGCCGTCGGGTACAACCACGGCGACTCCGGTACGATGCGGATTATGCTCGACCGGTTTGTCCTTAAAATTGATGAATCTGGGTGAAAGAAAAACAAACAGCAGGATCAACGTCACCATCACGTCGTACTGGACGGTGCCACGCTCGTAGGACCAAAAAATGTAGTCGCGGATTGTGCGCCAGATCCCGGTCATCGGAACCGGGGGAGCGGCCATAACCGTCGCATGTGTTTTCGCCCTGTCCAAGTCTATTTTCTACTCCCCGTCTTTGCAACGGAACTCGCAAAGTCGCACTACATTTTCCTCGGAGTAAGCCGGTCCGTTCCCATGTACGGGCGCAGAGCCTCGGGAATCAGCACGCTGCCATCGGCTTGCTGATAGTTTTCGACTATCGCCACCCATGTGCGGCCGACAGCCAAGCCGCTGCCGTTGATGGTGTGCACGAATTCAGTTTTGTTCTTGCCCTCAGGACGATAACGGATGTTGGCACGCCTTGCCTGAAACGATTCGAAGTTCGAACACGAAGAAATCTCGCGAAACAACTGCTGCCCCGGCAACCACACTTCGATGTCATAGGTTTTGGCTGCCGAGAAACCCATGTCTCCGGTGGACAACGCGACCACACGATAATGAAGACCGAGCTTCTGCAATACTTCCTCGGCGTCGTGAGTCAGCTTTTCCAGGTGCTCGTAGGAATCGCCAGGTCGCGTGAACTTCACCATTTCGACTTTCTGAAACTGATGCTGCCGGATGATCCCCCGCACATCCTTGCCATAAGACCCAGCCTCGCTGCGGAAACACGGCGTATAAGCTGTGAGCAAGATCGGCAGCTGCACCCCATCGAGCACTTCATCGCGATAAAGATTGGTCACCGGAACTTCCGCGGTCGGAATCAGCCACAAATCTTTATCCCCATGCGGAACTTTAAAAAGATCAGCGGCGAACTTGGGCAAATTCCCCGTCCCATACAGCGACTCAGAGTTCACCATGTACGGCGGCAACACCTCGGTGTAGCCATGCTCGCGGATATGCAGGTCGAGCATGAAGTTGGCCAGCGCCCGCTCCAGGCGCGCTCCCAGATCCCAATAGACGGCAAAGCGCGCGCCCGAGATTTTCGCTGCCCGCTCCAGGTCGAGCACCCCAAGCTGTTCTCCAATTTCCCAGTGCGGCTTGGGAGCAAAGTCGAACTTCGGCGCGCCGCCCCAGCGCCGGACTTCCACGTTGTCCTCCGCGCTTCGGCCGACGGGAACGCTCGAGTGCGGAATGTTCGGAATACCAACCAGTATCTGCTGCAACCGGGTCTCGTATTCCTCCGCCGCCTTGCCCAACTCCTCGACCTGCTCGCGCAACTCCTTGGTTTCGGCAATCAACGCTGACGCATCCTGCCCACTCTTCTTCAGTTTCGCAATCTCTTCCGAAGCGCGATTGCGCTGCGCCTTCATGGTCTCCGCGCTGGTGATGGCCTGCCTCCGCTGGGCATCGACCTGAGCGAAGTTTTTCAGGACTTCCGCCGGCTTCATACCGCGCTGGCGCAGTTTTTCCTCGACCAGTGGCAAATTGTCACGCACAAAACTCAGATCAAGCATAGGGAAGAACTACTGTAACGGAAAAGCAGGCAGCAATGCACGTGGGAGCATCAGTGTGCAAAC
>DATNHO010000168.1:0-23599 GCA_035604895.1 Terriglobales bacterium
GCGCAGATCGTTACCGCTCGCCATCTTCCGCTACAACCCGGAAGACATCGAGGCGCGAGTGGCAGAGCTGGAACGAATCTCACCGTTCTGGTGCATGTTAGGCGGGAGTCTTGGGGAAAAAAGATGGCATCCCGACCGGCCGTCGGGTGAACCTCCGGCCGCGCGGAACAATTTAGTCGACTACCGTACCCGCTGCGAGTGGTGATAGGTGCAACCTGCCGTCACCGAGGACGGCAAAAAGTCACCGGGCCTGAAGTTCGGACAACCGCGCGTGATGGCACTGTTTCTGGCGCTCACGCTGTTCCACCATCTGATCGACGGCTTTCGCAATCACGATCTGCGCCAACACGTGGCCGACCTGCTGGGCGTGAGTGTGGCTGAGTACACATCCAACCAGATGACCTACGACTTGCGGCGGCTTCGGCTCAAAGGCCTGATCTACCGACCCCCCAGAACCAACCGTTACTTTGTCACGCCTTACGGCTGGAAGGTCGCACGGCTCTTCTCCCGCCTGGATGCCCGTGTATTCCGGCCCGCCATGGCGATGTTCACCGGCAACGACGCTGTTCTACCGTTTCCGCTGCGGAGCGCTCTCGACCGCGCCGACGCCCAACTGGACGTGCTCATTTACCAAGCTTTTCCCCTTCCAAAGGCCGTCTGAAAAACTTGACACTTTCAGAAAGAAATCACTTACATCAGACAGCTAGAGTACAATTACGGCTTTCACAAGGAGGAACGGTGCGAAGATTTCAATTTGAAAAGGTGTGCGTCATCGCTGCGGCCGCTGGATATGCAATCTTCGCTTTGTGCCCAAGCGTAGCTGCGGCGGAAGGTCCTTCGATCTTCCCCACGCCTCGCGAAATCACACCCGATAGCGATTTCGTTTTGGACGAGCAGGCGGTCGTAGCGGTCCCGGCTTACCCCTCAGAGCAAGATTTATTCCTGGCTCGGTCCTTGGCCGACGATCTGGGCGATCGATTCGCAGTCCATCTGAAAACCGAGCGGTTGGCCCGGCTGGATCCGGACCGCCGCATGATCGTGATCGGATCGATCGACAATCCCCTGGTGCGGACGTATTGCGGAAGTCACAGCCTGTCCGTGAGCCTGCGCGATCCGGGTCCGGAAGGCTACATTCTCCAGACCAGCGGGAACATCGTTCTGGTGGCCGGCAGCGATGCCCCCGGCGCCTTTTACGGCTTGCAGTCGCTGCGTCAACTCGCATTCCGCGAGCAGGGTCAGCTCCGCTTCAAAGGAGTGCGCGTCCGGGATTGGCCGGCCAAACCGTTTCGCGGCATCAAACTTTATATTCCAGGGCGCAACAACATCCCGTTCTTTAAGCGCTTCATCCGGGATTTCATGGCTTTGTACAAATACAACACGCTCATCATGGAAATGAACGCGTCCATGCGTTTTGAGCGGCATCCGGAGTTAAACACTGGCTGGGTCAAATTCGCGCAGGACACCAATTATTCGCGCCGTCATTCTCCTCCCGGCACGCCGCACAATTGGGAGACTGATTCCACGCATCAGGACACCGCCGATGGCGGTTATCTGGAGAAAGAAGAGGTGGCCGATCTCGCGCGGTTCGTAAAAAGATATCACATCGAGCTGATTCCAGAACTGCCATCGTTTACGCATTGCTACTACCTCATGACGGAGCATCCGGATCTGACGGAGACACCCGGCGCGAAATGGCCGGGCGTGTACTGCCCCTCGAATCCCAACAGCTATAGACTTCTCTTCGATGTATACGACGAGTACATCGACTTGCTGAAACCGAAATGGGTCCATGCCGGCCACGATGAGTTGTTCCAGCCGGTCGGGCTGTGCCCAAGGTGCAAGGACAAGGACATCGGCGAGCGGTTCGGCGAAGACGTCCGAACCATTTATGATTACCTGGCTAGCAGGGGTGTCGCGATGATCATCTGGGGCGACATGCTTCTGGAAGGTGTCCGCGGTAAGGGCCTGCAAACCAGGAAGGCTCCGGACGGGTTTACTTACAAGGTGGCTGGTGGGATGAGTCCGGAACAGGTGAGCCGTCTCATACCAAAGGATGTCCTGATCTTCAACTGGTTCTGGTCAACCTTCGATACGGGAGACGGCACATCGCCCACGGGGCAGAGCGAAGCGGAGGTCGAGAGTTTTGAAGCCCAACTCGACCAGATGGGATTCCACCAGGTTTTCGGCAACCTGCATCCCAATGCGGAGAATTGGCAGGCCCGCATGAAGCGCTCCTCGATCGTCGGCGGAGCGCCATCGGTCTGGTTCGCGACGAATGAAATTGGCTTCGGGAAAGATCAGCTGTCCGATTTTTTGGGCGGCGCCAACATGCTCTGGCGCGGCGACGCACTGTACGGCCGGAACCTTTCCGGCGTTATCCAGTCCATGATGCCGGAAATTCGAACCCGATTTCGGGGCGAAGAACCTCCTAGCCGCACGGAAACGTCAATCGTTCCGGCCCATATTTCCGCCAGTTTCAACATGGCGCCGGTTGAATCAGGCTTGGACGTCAACCTCGCCGGCATGGAGAGTGCAACAGCCACGCTCGGGAAGGTTCCCTTCGATTTATCCGAGCGCGCTGGAAAGGTCGCGGTTATCGTAGGAACCGATGGCGCTGAAAAGGCAGGACTACCCAAGGATTCCGGTCCGATTACGATCGGCGAAGACGCCACAAGCCTGATCTTTTTGCATGCTTCCGCGCGTGCGGCCACGACCAGGCCGGGGTGGGCATTGCTTTGGGACCAGGACGACACCGCCGATCTCCTGGGCTGGTACGAAGTCGTTTACGAAGATGGCTTCGTCACTACGATCCCCATTCGCTATGGCGTCAACATCCAGGAATGGAGTTGGGCGAAGCGGCCTTCAGAGTGGGATTACTGCTACGGCGCCGACGCAGTACCGCTGGGAGGACAACAGGACAACCCCATCACATTCTTCGCGTACGAATGGAAGAACCCCCGGCTCGGGAAAAAGATTACCGAGATAGGCCTGAAGGGGACTACCAGCTTTCGGGGTGCTGCACAAGGCTTCAGCAGCAGCTACGGACCGCCTATTCCAAAAAATGCGATTATCCTCAAGGCGGTCAGCTTGGTAAAAAAGAGAGATTAAGGGGAGGCGATATCTCTGGTCTGCCCTGAAATATAGGAGACATGATCGGCCTAGCGTCGGCGGATGACCTAGGCCGATCGAACGCCCAAACCGCGCTTGTGCCGGTGATATATCTGAAGCCTAACCCCAGAGGTTGTAACTGTCCGTCCGGTCGTCGGTGCGCCTTCAAATCACCAGCTTGTAGCTCGCGCTTTGCGTCGTGCCGCGCCGGCGTATACTTCAACTGTTCCGGCGAATGATCGCGAACCAGACCTTCGGCCCGCCAGCGGAGAATGAAAGACCCTCCAAGTCGGGCCGGACATCCGCGTGCCCCGCTCGGATCTCTTCAACCGTCCAAGCATCATCAAAAGCGGCCCGAATCTCCCGCTGCGAGACCCGCCGGGGGCCCTGCGTGCCAGGCTCCTCGTCGCTGAAACATAGTAGCAACAGCCGTCCGCCTGGCTCGGTGACATGGGTAAGCCCGGCGACGTACCGAACGCGGCCCTCGTCGGAGAAAACGTGGAATAGACCGCTGTCGATTACGGTGGCGAATCGCTTGTCCCAATCCCTAAGCGTCATCACATCTTTCACCTGGAATTCCACGGTCAAGCCACGCTCCTCCGCCTTGCGGCGAGCCATGCGGATCGCTTCGTCGACGAAATCGATGCCGGTGACTTGGTGTCCGCTGGCTGCCAGGAAGAGCGCGTTCTCGCCCGTGCCGCAGCCGGCATCGAGAACCGGGCTGGTGACCAGATCGACCGACTCGGCGATGGCCCCCTGCGGCTTGCCGATGTCCCAGGGCGCCTTGCCGGCATAGGCGGTTTCGAAATGGCCGCGATCTCGCAAATTGCTCATGCAAGGCATTCCCTCTCTCATTTTAACCGGCCGTGCCGCCGTTGCTGACGAAGGCGGTGTACCGGCTGGAGGATTTGTGGCTGTGTTGTCCGGACTGCAAACAGCATCGCGTATTGTGCGGCAATGCGGATGGCGCCAGCGGCGTCCTCGAACGCCGTTTCGGAAGCTTCAGTGTCTCGTAGTGTGAGCGTCTGTGCCACCTAGGGGGCCGGGAGTGAGATTTCGACGCGCAATCCGCCCAGCGGAGACTCCTCGAGCGAGATGGATCCGCCGTAGAGTTCCACCAAGTCGCGGACGATAGCCAAGCCGAGTCCAGAACCAGGAGACGCCTCGTCAAGCCGCACCCCTCGCTCTAACACCACGGTTCGCTGAGCAGGTGGCAGCCCAGGTCCGTCGTCGTCGAGCCTCAGCAGGAGCATGGCGCCACTTCGGGACGCGTCCAGCACGATCCTCGATTTTGCCCATTTGCAGGCATTGTCCAGCAGGTTTCCGAGTATCTCGTCGAGATCCTCCCTTTGCACTCGCGCACGAAGCTCTGGAGCGATGCCGCACGAGATATTCAGTCCGCGGCCCGCATAAAGGGTCCAAACAGTGTGCACTAGAGCACTGGCGCAGGCCGCCACTGGGCAGGGGGGTGCACCGGCGGCTCCCGAGGCGGCCGCGCGAACCCGCGCGAGATGATAGTTCACCTGGCGGGACATGCGTTCTACCTGCCGGCTGATGTTCTCCGCCAGTTCGGCATGGCCCTCAGCTCCCGCCTGATCCGCCACTTGCGCCAGCAATGAGAGCGGAGTCTTGAGTCCGTGTGCCAGGTCTCCCGCGGTGGTAACCGCGCGTTTCACGGCCGTTTCGCGATCTTCCAGCAACGCGTTCATCTCATCGATGAGGGGTTGGACTTCAGTGGGATACTCTCCCGCTACTCGCCGGTCCTCACCGGCGCGCACCGCCGACAATTTTTCCCGCAATCGCCGAAACGGCATCAGGCCCTGGCGTACTCCGACGATGCCTCCCGCCATCAGAGCGCCGCCGACGAGGACCGCAATGGCGCTATGCGTTCCCCGGATGGCTGGAAAAACGTGCATCACCGCCAGCACGAACATGTGCATCAGCATCAGCATCCCAGCGGTCCACAGAACCGAGGCGAGGATCCATCGGGACCGAAGAGATCGCAACATGACTAACGCATCGTTCCGCGGGGCGGTTCCGCCATGCGGTAGCCGAGTCCGCGTACCGTCTCGATGAACGGCGCGCCGAGTTTGCGCCGAAGCCGTGCGACGAAGACCTCGACTGTGTTGGAGTCCCGATCAAAATCTTGCGCGTATATGTGCTCGGTAAGCTCGGCGCGCGACACGACCCTTCCGTGGTGATGCATCAGGTACGAAAGCACGCGGAATTCATGGCTGGTCAACTTGACGGGATGCCCACCCACCGAGACGCGTGCGTTGCGTATATCAACAGCGAGCGCGCCGCACCGCAGTTCGGACTGGGCGAGGCCACTGGCGCGGCGGATGAGCGCTCGAATGCGGGCCAGGAGCTCTTCCATGCGGAACGGCTTTGCGACGTAGTCGTCCGCGCCGCCGTCGATTCCCTGGACTTTCTCGTGCCAACTGCCGCGAGCGGTCAGAACGAGAACGGGCACCAGGATACCCCCGTCTCGCCAGCGCCGAAGCAAAGTAAGCCCATCCACTTTTGGTATTCCAAGATCGAGCACAACCGCGTCGTATTGCTCGGTATGCGCCAGAAAGTCGGCGCGTTCCCCGTTACCGGCTTGATCCACGGCGTATCCGGCTGCCATCAGCGCCTTCGCCAACTGCCGCGACAGAAGTATCTCGTCCTCTACAACCAGAACCCGCAATCACACCTTTATAGCGCAGCTGAGATGAACGGCAGCTGAACGAGGCGTTCAGGAACGGTTCAGCAACGCTAGCGCACACTTAGGTTCATGATCACAAGCGCTCATCTCGATTTTGGTTATCCCTGGTGGCTCAGCTATGGCCACCTGCCACTGGTAGCCGGCTCTGGCTTAGCATTGCTTGTTGGATATTGGCGTCAGTGGCCCAAATGGACCTTAATCCTTCTGAGTCCGCTCTTCCTGTGGTCAAGCACTGCCTTCCTGGCGGCGCGCTTCGTTCTCAACATCAATGGCGAGGCGGCATTGCCCACGCAGAGTTTTCTTCGCTCCGGTGTGGGACGAGTCCTCGACATCGGCGCTGGTACCGGCCGGTCATCGATCATGGTGCTGAAAGCTCGTCCTCACGCAACTCTGGACGCACTCGATCTCTTCGGTGAATCTTTTGAGCAGCATTTCGGGCCGAGCCAAAGTCCGCAACAGAGATTGCTAGCTAATTTTAAGGCCGCTGGCGTGGACCAGAGGGCAGCCATTGTGACCGCCGATATGCGCAAGCTTCCCTTCGCGCCTGCGACATTCGACGCCATCGTCAGCGCGTATGTCTTCGAGCACCTGAATCGCGAAGGGATCGAACAGTCGCTGGCCGAAGCCGCCAGGGTCGTGAAGCCCGATGGGGATTTCCTCATCATTCTCGTAGCCAAAGAACCCTGGTTCCAATACACATTTGGACCGATGCTGATGCACCAGGGCTTTCACGGCGCAAATTGGTGGACGGCGCGCATCGAGGAAGCGGGCTTTCAAGTTCTGGAAGAGGGAACGCGCCCGGCGACTCTTTATCTGCTCGCGCGGCGAGCACAACGGCCCGTCACGACACTCCACTGACCAAGGTTTCCAAAAAGATCACAACATTCTCGATACAGCACCTGTCGTGTTCGATATGTTGAAACGTCAGGCTGCTGGAAAGTCGGCCGAGCGTGACGTTTCGAAAACATGCCGGACCACCACCAGAGAACGCCCGCCAACTCAAGTTGACACGTAATGCCAGACCCACCGATCTTAGGCCCAGGGACTCGGAAGTCCGGTTCTATTCGTTTGAGCCCTGAATCAGTCGCTGTCGCGGATGGCCTCCTCGAATGCCGTTGCTTGATGACACAGCCATTTCAGACATGCGTCCACGGCATGGGATAATCACGTTAGCCAACAGGGCCAAGGCGGTGCCCGATGTTCTGGAAATCAGCATACGCAAAGTGTCTGGTCGCCGTGCTGTTAGGCTCGGCAACTATTGCCAAGGCGGACGACCAGCAACTGGTCGAGGACTATCTTAAAAGTCGCGGAGCCAACGGTGCTGCCGTGAGGCCGATCGTCGATGGTTACGTAGGCCGAGCCTTTCCGAATTTCAGTTTCTTCGGCGTAGTCTTCCGTCAGTACCCCGTCGCCATGCTGTGCCCCCAGACGCAGGACCTCCAATGCTCGAATGTCTTCTTTGTCAAAAACGGCCAAGTTGATTTCGTATCCACCATTGAGGACCTGAAATTTTTCTTTGCCACAGAACTGCAACCGGCGCCTTCCAAGGAGGCGGCAACCGATGCAGCCAGTACGTGGCTGCGCTTCTCCGAAGAGTTGAAACAAGATTTGTTCTATACCTTCTCCACGCCCGAGATCTCCTATATGCCTCGGGAGGATACAACCAGCGTGCGAGGGCATGCGGCGGTGACTGCTGGAGGCCAGGGTCATATCGAGATGTTGATGACGCTCGGTACCGCCGGTGGGCTTATCAACATTCACGAAAAAGCTGCGTTACAGCCGGGAGTTCGACCGATCTGCCAGGCGACCAAATTGCTCGACCGCGATCCGATCGTGCGGCGTATGGCGGAACAGGACCTCCTGGTCATGGGCCGCGGAGCCAAGCCGTACTTGGACCAAGTTCGAGGCACAGCTCGACCCGAACTCCAGGAGGCTATCGACCGCATCTGGCAACGGATTGTGCGCGAGGGCCGCTAAGTCTGGGTCGCTGGTGGCATCACTCGTTTCCCCGCCCGGCAAGACGGCCGACCTGCTCGTGCAATGTGCGAGAACGCCGTATCCAGGGACTTGTGTAACCGTCCGGTCTTGGCCGTCTAGATTTGTGGTGGGCTAACGGATCATCCTTGATGTGGGGAAGCCACGGAGAGGATGATGAGCAGTTCGGCCCAAGTCACGATCGAGCCAGGGTTGCGGGAAACTCCAGCAGCGCCTAAGCGGCGGCGATATTCGATCGCTGAGAAACGGCGGATGGTCGAAGAGAGTTTTCAGCCGGGAGCTTCGGTGGCGCGAGTGGCACGTGCGCACGGGGTCAATGCCAACCAGGTTTTCGGTTGGCGGCGGTTGTATCAGCGCGGTCGGTTGGGCGCACACACCCGCGCGGCACAAGCCGTTGAACTGCTGCCGGTAACAGTTTCTGATACGCCTGCTGCTCCGGTTCAGCCTCCGGCCGCAACTTCATCCTCCGTCTCGCCGGGGACGATCCAACTGCAACTGCCGCGAGGCCGGCTGCGCATCGAAGGCGCTGTGGATGCGGACTGCTTGCGCGTCGTGCTGAACTGCCTACTGGCGTGATTACCGTCCCTACGGGCGCCCAGATCTGGATCGCAGCCGGTGTGACCGATCTGCGGCGTGGATTCACCGGGCTCAGCGCAGCAGTCCAGACGAAGCTGGAACAGGACCCGTTCTGTGGGCACGTGTTCGTGTTTCGCGGCCGGCGCGGTGACCTGATCAAGATTCTGTGGTGGGGTGTGTCACGAATGCAAGTGAAGACTTGCAGAGCTGTACTGAAGATGGGAGAAGGTCTCCCGGGGTCGGCTTTCAGGAGTCGGCTTCAAACCGCCCGGAGCTGCTGCGCTCAAAAGGCGTGGTAGTGAACGTCCGAGGAAAAGGCGTCCGAGAGGACGTCAGGTGAGCGTTGAGAAGATGAGCGAAAGCAAACCGTCCGATGACGCATCGTCAAGAATTTAAGAAACTGTCGAAACTGGAGCCGCCCACTAGCTCCAGGATGAGCCGGGAAGAAACCTGCGTACTGGCCCGGCGACAGTCGGTGTATAGGCGGCATGAGCTCAGCGCAGGCTTTGGTGCGGAACGTGAGAACCTCGTTCTGGATGAAAAGGGAAATGACAAGTGGCTGACACCATGAGGAAGAATACCGATGCCAGGGCGAGGGGCGGAGCTGCCCATAGTAGCGAAGAATCTCTTGTAATGAGGGAGGAGCGAAGGGGCAGCGTTGTCCAGTTGAGCGAAGACGCCAACCCGAGAGCGGGGAGGAGCGACGGAACCTCAACAAAGCCTTATGTCATTGCGAAACGCGCAGTGTGGGAGGCATACCAGCAAGTAAAGGCCAATCGGGGTGCTGCCGGCATCGACGAGGAAACTATCGCGATGTTCGAGCAAAACCTGTCGAAGAATTTGTACAAGCTGCGGAACCGGATGTCATCGGGTTCGTATTTCCCGCCGCCGGTGAAGCAGGTAGAAATTCCGAAGGCAAAGGGCGGCACGAGAAAGCTGGGGATCCCCACTGTGTCGGATCGGATTGCGCAGACCGTGGTCAAGCAGATCATCGAGCCGAAGCTGGACCCGATGTTCCATACGGACTCGTATGGATATCGGCCCGGAAGGTCGGCCAAGCAGGCGATAGCCGTCACTAGAAAACGGTGCTGGCGATTCGACTGGGTGGTTGAGTTTGACATCAAGGGGGCATTTGATCAAATCGATCATAGCCTCTTGATGAAAGCGGTACGCAGCCACATCAAGGAAGACTGGATCCTGCTGTATATCGAGCGGTGGCTGACGGCGCCGTTCGAGACGACGGAAGGCACTCAAGTGCCACGGGGGCGTGGCACGCCGCAAGGCGGAGTGGTCAGTCCGATCTTGATGAACCTGTTCATGCACTATGCGTTCGACGTCTGGATGAAGCGCACTAATCCATCTTGTCCGTTTGCCCGTTATGCGGATGACGCAGTTGTCCACTGCAGTAGTAGACAGCAGGCGGAGCATGTCATGCGGTCCATCGCGGAACGGCTGGCGGAATGTGGATTGACGATGCATCCCGAGAAGTCGAAGATCGTGTATTGCCAGGACAGCAATCGCACTGAGCCCTTTCCGAACGTGCAGTTCACTTTTCTTGGCTTTACTTTCCGGCCAAGGAAGGCGATGAGCAAGCAGCACCGGCTATTTACGAGTTTCCTGCCGGCTGTGAGCTCTGATGCGGTGAAACGCATGCGGAAGGTCGTGCGAGGTTGGCGCATTCCTCGCCAGACGCCGGCGACGTTGGCCGAACTGGCGGAGCAATACAACTCGGTGCTACGAGGGTGGTGGAATTACTACGGAGCGTTCTATCAAACTGCGATGCGAGGGCTAGCGCGACACATTGACCGCAAGCTCGAGCAGTGGGCCAGACGCAAGTACAAGACGCTGTCGCGGCACAAGCGGCGCAGCGCGGAATGGCTCGCCAGGCTGAAGGAAGGTTCTCCGGGGTTATTTCTCCACTGGTGTGCTTTCGAGAAAGAGGTTGGATAACAAGAGCCGTGTAAATCGAGAGATTTACGCACGGTTCTGTGAGGGGTTCAGGGTGAGATTCCCTGGACCTACTCGACATGGCGACGGGCTGTGTCTGTTTGCCAAGCGGTTGGAGCGGGGCCGGTTCGTCTGGCCGAAAGCGGAAAGCGGCACCGTGGCGCTCACCCGCGCGCAGTTATCCATGCTGCTGGAAGGCATCGACTGGCGCAGCCCGGTGCGCACCGCAACGCCCGAGATGGCAGTGTAGAAAAAACAAAAATCACAGCGATTGTTTGCAGCTTGTCATGAGGCTGCAATATCCATATGGCAAAGTGAAGCCATGGCTGCCACGCCCCCGACACTGCCGGATCTGAATGCTCTGGATCCGGATGCGTTGAAGGCGCTGGTTCTCGCGCAACACGAAACGCTGGTCTCGCGCGAGACCGAGATCGAGAATCTGAAACTGCTCATCCTGAAGCTGCGGCGGATGCAGTTCGGACGCAAGAGCGAGAAGCTGGACCGCCACATTGAGCAACTGGAACTGCGGCTGGAGGATCTGGAATCGACGCAAACGGCAAGCGCTCCTCCACCGAACGACGTGCAGCCGCAGACGACCGCAGCCTGCATGCCAGGGAGAAGACCTGCGCGGCGCCCGCTGCCGGATCATCTGCCGCGTGAGACGCAAACCCACCAACCAGAGCAGACGAAATGCCCGGAGTGCGGCGGTACTCTGCGCCAGTTCGCAGAAGACGTATCGGAACTGCTCGAGTTTGTGCCGGCGCGGTTCAAAGTGATCCGCATCGTCCGGCCGAAGCTGAGCTGTGGCGACTGTGCCCACATCGTACAGGCTCCGGCACCGAGCCGCCCCATCGATCGCGGTCTGGCCGGACCTGGCCTGCTGGCACACGTGCTCGTCTCAAAATATTCGGATCATCTGCCGCTCTATCGCCAGGCTGAGATCTACGAGCGCTCGGGCCTCGATCTCGACCGTTCCACGCTGGCGGACTGGGTGGGGGAAGCGAGTGGTCTGCTGGCGCCACTGGTGGATGCGTTGCGCCGCTACGTGCTGGCTGCAAGCAAACTCCACGCGGACGACACACCGGTGCCGGTGTTGGCTCCGGGAACAGGCAAGACCAAAACTGGGCGCTTATGGACCTACGTTCGTGATGATCGCCCCTGCGGCGATTCGTCTCCTCCTGCGGTGTGGTTTGCCTACTCGCCGGATCGCAAGGGGGAACACCCGCAGCGCCACTTACGAGACTTTCACGGCACCTTGCAGGCCGACGCATTCGCCGGTTTCAACGCACTGTATGAAGATGCCGACCGCCGTATCTGCGAAGCGGCGTGCATGGCCCATGTGCGTCGCAAATTTTACGATCTCGAGCAGGCACACGCTTCGCCGATCGCCGCCGAAGCCCTGCGACGCATCGCCGAACTCTACATGATCGAGAACGAGATTCGTGGTCGTCCACCGGATGAGCGCAAACAAACACGTCAGACTCGCGCCCGGCCGCTGCTTGACTCGATGCATCAGTGGCTGAACTCCATGCTCGGCAAGCTGTCGAAGAAGTCGGCAGTTGCCGCCGCCATCTACTATGCGCTCGGGCGTTGGCCCGCGCTGCTGCGCTACTGCGACGACGGCCATCTGGAAATCGACAACAACGCGGCCGAACGCGCTCTGCGCGTGGTCGTTCTCGGTCGTAAGAACTACCTGTTTGCCGGCTCTGATTCCGGCGGTGAGCGCGCCGCATCGATTTACAGTCTGATCGGAACGGCCAAGCAGAACGGTCTCGACCCGGAAGCCTATCTGCGCGATGTCCTCACGCGCATCTCCGATCATCCCATCAACCGCATTGGTGAGTTGCTGCCATGGAACACTGCGATAACTCACTCTTAATAGTAAGTGTCCACGTATTTTCTAAGTGGACACTTAAACCGACGGACTGGCAACCGCTCGACTCCAAGATGCTGGCCGCGGTGGCCTACGAGCCAGAACCAAGAACTCTATACCTGCGCTTCCGCAGCGGCGAGGTCTATGGCTACTTCGAGGTTCCCGAAGATCTGTATCAGGAGTTCCTCCGCGCCGAATCTCGAGGCCGCTACTTCCTGAGCCACATCCGCGGCCGATTCCGCTATCAGCGTATCACCCAGTCACAAGCCACCTAAGCGATCAAGACGACCGCCTTCGGACGCTTACGGACTTGTTGCCTGCCCGGGTTCTCGTCTGCTTGATTTGCACTACTCGCCGATATTCGAAACCACCACGACGCTTGTGATCATCCACGTGCTTAGTTAGGGCGCTCTGCGAAGAAGTTTGCGGTCTGCAGGAATCAGCGGTGACACGGTGAGACTTTGCACTCTGCCAGCGGCTGGCCGCCCTGCACAAGGGAATGGGAATCCATCTTCGCCGGCCCTCGCGCTACGGGTGGTGGGTCGCTCGGCGGTCTTTGGAACCATCCGGTAAAATAGAACGAGCTGCCAGTGCCGAGCCGGCTGTCTACCCAAATGCGCCCACCCATCAAGTCCACCAGCCGCGCGGAAATCGTCAATCCAAGTCCCGTGCCTCCGTGCTTTCTACTCGTGGAACTATTCGCCTGGCAGAACGCTCTGAAAATGCTCTCTTGTTTGTCTGGCGGAATTCCGGGGCCCGTGTCACTTACCGCGAATCTCAGCAAAACCGCACTGTCATTTTCACCTTCCACGTCCACCGCAACCTGGACAAATCCGCGATCTGTGAACTTGATCGCATTGCCGAGCAGGTTTAACAAAACCTGCCGAAGCCGCAACGGATCGGCTAGAAGTCGGGTTGGGACGTTCGCCGAGGAGTTCCAACTAAGAGCCAGACCTTTCTGTGTAGCAGCCGTTCTCAGGAAGCGGGTGGTTTCCTCAAGTAAATGATCGATCGACACCGGAATCGGGTCCAGCTCCATCCGGCCCGCCTCGATTTTCGAGAAATCCAGAATATCGTTCAGTAGAGAGAGAAGGGATTCCGCGGAATCGGAGGCGTCGCGCAAATATTCCTGCTGCTCCTCGGGGGACGTGGTTTCCATAGCTAGCGCCGTCATCCCAAGGATCCCATTCATCGGCGTGCGGATCTCGTGACTCATGTTGGCGAGGAACTCACTCTTAGCACGGTTTGCAGCCTCAGCGGCTTCCTTGGCAAGCCGAAGTTCCGCTTCAGCGCGTATGCGTTCGGTTATGTCTCGAAAACTCCAAACGCGGATGATGCACCGTGAGAGAGCGCTTGAAGCGAGCGGCCTGGAATACCGCTCAAAAACTCTTCCTTCCAGAAATTCGAGCCGATCATAGCTCGATTGTTGGCCAGTGGCGTACAGTTCTTGGACTCTAGTCAGAAATGCGTCCGGATCCTTCAGCTGACCAACAACAAATTCTAGTGTTCGCTTGTCATCGTTCAACATCATAATGTCGCGAGGGATTTTCCACATCTCTGCAAAATTTCTGTTGTAGGTAATGATCTTTCCGTGGGCATCCGCGACCAGAATGCCATTCTCCGTGGATTCCAGTGTCTCCCTGAGCATCTCGGTTTGTTGCTGGACGCGCCGCCGTAACAACCAGACCCACACTGCAGTCGCCAGAACGAACACGGCCAGGAGACCCACGAGCGCCAATAACCGGCCCAGAGACCACCAAGAAGGCCGTGCCAAGATCACGATATCAGCGGGGGAGGACAGCAGAAGACGGAAGCCGTGGGCGACATGTGCTTCGTCGGCTTCTGCCACACAGACTCCGGTCAATTGAATTCGCCCACCCTCTTCAAGGAAGTCCAGTGCACGATGCCCAACCTCCAAACTGGCTTCGACCGTTACGGATCCAGATTGGACTGTAAGTACCTCTTCCCGCTGTTCGCGTGATCGTCCGAGAAGAAGACCATCAATCCTCACAAGACTAGCGTTGCATTCACCATTTAGCGCTCGTTGAGCGGTCATAGACACCGGAGAGGGCACTGGGCCATGACCGAGATTCCTAAAAACACCGTGATCTAATACATGGGTATATTGCCCGACAGCCGGGAAGCCCACAACCGTCACGCGGTCACCTGGTTGGAGCTGCGTGGTCTGTCGCGTCAAGACATTGATATTGCCAGTGGCATCCTGAACAAACAGTTCCTTGCCTGACCTCTGCAATGTAACAATACCCTCGATCCTAACAAGGTGACCGGATGAATTCTTCAAGTTGAAGCGCAGGACGCTGGAAATCGGTTGTAAGGGAATTGCGAAGGTATCGGCTGGCGGAGGCTCAAGGATTTCGAGTTGCCGCCGGTCAGGAACGAACAGCCGCACACCTACCCATTCATTTCTTTGATTGTAGATCGCGCCAGCAACCCCACGGAGCTGTACACGGGAGTTCACCAATCTCTCGACTTCGCTTTCGGACATCCAGGGAACTCGCGCCAGCAACGAGCCACCGCTGACTGCCACAACCATAGCCTGGCTTACATCGACCGCAGGTGGAATCGGAATCTCGTCCCTCACCACTGCTTGTACGATGCCCTCGACTTCAGCCCATTGGCTGTCCTCCTCTGTCGATGCTAATTGTTCGAAGGATAGGCGCTTTGGCACGGGCATCCGACCCTGTCCGATAACCCGAAGCTGCACGTTATTGATTTGAGGAGCAAAGTCGGGACACTCCGTGATGCCGTTCAAGTCGACCAGATCGCCAGCATGCACACTGTGCGATACACCGGGGGCCAGAGCCGCAATCCCGGCACTCGTATCCTGCAAGAACAAGGCAAAGTCATCAACGTATGTGACCACTCCGCGTAAGCGGACAGTATAGCCAAGGTTCGCCTGTTCCGTCGTCAATACTCTTACTTTCTGTGCTTGTGTAAGGACTGGAAGGGGGGGCGCTGACTTCGCGTCTTGTCCAGGTAAGACTGGTGGGTTACCAAGAGAAACGATAACTGCGAGGATCCAAGCTCGCCTACTAGGGGCCAGCGGGATGAGCGATATGCACACCGGTCGAAACGACTTCATGGCGGTCTCGGACCTTAACACCGAGCTTTTGCGAGTCGCCAAACGCGCGTCGTTCCTCGCAATGTTCTACAACCAGTCTGCTCGCGCGACCAGGGGCCAAGCAATATTCCAGAAGTTAACGCGGCCAAGTTATCCGAGGTTAGTTATGAGCGTGGCGGAACGGGTTGTGCCGACCGAAATGGGCGATCAAGGGATCACGCCTTCAAGTCCGGTTCTAATCGTTTGAGCCCTGAACCGGTCGCCGACGCTTATGATCTCTTCGATCCCCGTATCTGGCCCGCGAGCAAAAGGCTGAGCATCGGAACGAAGTTGGCGGGGAGGTCGTAACCTCTATGATCTCAAACAGATCGGGATTTGTGAGATACACAAGTGACGTCACTCAGCCTAACACTTGTGCTTCCTCACGATGCTTCGGCCGCCAGAGCGACTTTACATTTAAAGCGTTCCTTCCGCGCTGGGAGCCGCACTGGCCCACCCCAAGCTCGCCACGCTCCACTGACAACTCGCATGACTTCAGTCCTGTCATAAGGCTTTGCCAGCACATCGTAGGCACCCAGGTTCAGGGCTTCGGCCCACAGGCGTTCGTCTGCAAGCTGCGACGTCACAATGAGAGATGGCGGATCGGCCAGGATGGTCACCTGTTCGAGCACGTCCTTCCACGAACCCGGCGGCAAATCCCGCTCACAGACGACAACTTCGAATTGACGCTGCCGCAGAGCAGTAAGCCCGGAGGCAAGCGTGGCGCAGGACTTTACTGTGAAGGTACCGCTCGGCTTTAGCGTTCCTTGCAAGCGATTGAGAATGTTTTGCAGAAAGAAGTGATCCTCTTCCATCGGGCTTATCGACAGAACTGGAACAATTCCGTTCGTCGTGATCTCGGGGGTGTTTTTCATGACGGCATCCTTCCCATCACGCATCTCCTCTTCCCCGGAGCCGGAGAAGAACGAGGGAAATAGGTGGCAGCTATGCTGTTCGGGTTTGTTCGTTTAACAGGTCTTGTGCGGATCCGATGGGACCACCTCTCCCGACTGTTTTCGCTCATTGAAGTGCTCTCCCTACTCGTCCACACGAGTGCGGTTGCCCTCGTTCGGTCTGGCACTTCACTGTCTGGTTTGCAGTTCTCGTTCTGCACGCAACCAGTCCTCTTCAAGTGATCCGTGCGGTCCTCCTCGGTCCAACCAGAGTTGGTAGGCGAGTGTGGCAATTTGCTCTGTCTCTTTTTGTCCGTTGCCGTCGATCCGCGCGCATGCATTTAGTGTTTTCGTGCTTGGATCGATTGTTGGGTCGGGCTTGTTCCGTTGTTTGACCATGACGTGTTCCCTTCTTTCGCTAGCGCTGCGGTGCTTTTCCGCTGGCTACGATAGGCGATCCCGAGCGTGTCTAGAATCTGGGAGGCGTTCGTAGCCGCCGCAAGTCATGGTGCGCCCATTTTGATCGCATAATTAACACTTCGTAACAAGATATTCTCAGGCGCCCAAAGACGCAGACATTGCGTTACCGTGGGATCCCTTTTCTACGGTATCCAGTACCTCCCGGATCTTACCGAGTAAGCGTTCTGGTGTGAATGGTTTGGTTATTAGCGAGACGTTCGGGGGTAGTGGTTCCTGATTCCAAATTGCGTCCCCCTGGTAACCGGACATAAACTGCACCGCGGTATCCGAACGCGACGACCTCAGCTGCTCGGCGAGAACGTAACCATTCATCCCGGGCATTACTATGTCGGTCAACATCAGTTGGATCGGACCGGGATGTCGCTCAGCTATCAGGAGTGCTTCAGCGCCGCTGTCGGCCTCCAACACGGTATAACCCTGGCCTCGGAGGATCTGGGAAGTCAGATGCCGTAATTGATCATCGTCCTCGACAAGGAGAACGGTTTCCATACCACGAGTTCCCTTGACCTCAGCCAGCGGTTCGGCGCACGCCTTAACGGCTCCCTCGACCCTTGGCAGGTAAATCTTGACGGTACTTCCCATTCCCTGTTTACTGTCCACCGAGATATGTCCATTGTGTAGTTTGACTATCCCGTAGACAGTCGACAATCCCAAGCCCGTACCCTTACCCTGCTCCTTAGTGGTGAAGAAGGGCTCGAACATCCGAGCTTTAGTCTGCGCGTCCATTCCGCATCCCGTATCGCTAACGCTCAACATCACGTAAGGGCCTGACTGAACTCCTACATGGCTGCGGGCGTACTCGTCATCCAAGCTGACATTGGTCGCTTGAACGCTGATAGTGCCGCCCTTGGGCATGGCGTCGCGAGCGTTGACTGCCAGGTTCATGATGACCTGCCCAATCTGCCCCCCGTCGACCTTGACAAGCCCGAGCCCAGTTTCAACACTCGTGATCAGCCGAATATCCTCACCGATCAAACGATGCAGAAGCTCCTTAATGTCTGCCACTACCGTGTTCAAATCAGTCACCTTTAGCTGCACAACCTGGCGGCGGCTGAAGGCAAGCAACCGCGCGGTTAACGTGGCGGCCCTCTCTCCGGCCGTCTTGATTTCGTTGATCTCGCGGCGCATAGGATCGTGGTCTCCAAGTCCGTTCAGTAGGATCTCACAGTAACCGAATATGACGGTTAATAGATTATTGAAGTCGTGAGCCACACCGCCTGCCAGACTGCCGACTGCTTCCATCTTTTGAGCCTGAAGGAACTGTTCTTCCAAATGCTTTCGCTCGGTGATATCTTGAACGACTGAGATGAAATACTTAGGATCGCCCGAAGAGTGGCGCACGAGCGCATCCGTAAGATTGATCCAGACCAGAGAACCATCCTTCCGGACATAGCGCTTCTCCATCAAGTACGACTGTATTTCTCCGGTGAGCATCCGGTGCACATGCGCCTGGTCCGCCTCCAGATCGCCGGGATAAGTGATGTTCTGAAACTTCCCCGCTAGCAACTCCTCGGGCGAGTAGCCAACAATTTCGCAGAACTTGTGGTTGATACGCAGCAACTGTCCATCGGGGGATACATGAGCGATACCGACCGCAGCTTGATCAAATGTTAGTCGGAATCGTTCTTCGCTCTCACGCAACGCTTGGGCTCCTCGCTTGCGCTCGGTGATGTCGCGAACGTTGCACTGGATTACTTTCTTGCCGTTAACCTCGTAGACATTGCTGACAAACTCCACTTCAATGCGTTCTCCAGATTTGTGTCGCAGCGGTAGGTTCTCATAACGCACATACCATTCCTGCTGGAGTCTCTCAAAAGTGCGCCTGCACAGTTCGACATCTTCAAATAGGCCGATGTCCCAGAGCTTCTGGTTCAAAAACTCCTCGCGAGAGCACCCCAAGATCTCTTCGAGGAATGGATTCACGTCCGTAATCTTTCCGGTGTCCGCATCGAGAAGCAGTATTCCATCTCTTGCAGCTTCAAACAGGCGCCGGAATCGCGTTTCGGAGGCGACCAGCAACCTGCGTTCCATTTCGTCGCGCGATACGGTTTCCTCAGAAACCGGGGAATGCGAACTCTTCAATGGTGGGGAGGTTTGAGGCTCCGTGTCCAGAACATCCTTCACACCTTTTTCAAGCATGGAAGTGCGCTCCTAACTACGCGATGGTCCCTTTGAAGAAAATAGATGGGCAACACCACCGTTTCCGCTGTATCTGCTGATCCGAACATTTGCCAGTATGGCGTTCGCACGCAGCCGAACCCGGCTGATGGCACGGTTCTTGCGCAGCCGGAACTGTGTTTCGGTCAGGTGCATCTCGAACTGGATCTGCTCCGGCGTTTGCTCCTTGAAAAAGAACCGCAGGAGTATTTCCTGGTCAAACGCCGGGAGGGTTCGGATAGCCAGCAGCGCGCCCGTGCAGCGATCCCTTTCAATCAGACGACGCTCCGGATGCCACGGAACGAACGGCACCACGCCAGGCAGGCAGCAACGCTCTCGGATGTAATCCGTAACGCGCTGCGCCCGCACCCGCAACCCGATCGTGAAACATGCCCCGTAGAGCGCACCTGGATTGCGGATCTTGTACGCGAATTCGAGCGTCCGAATGAAGGTCTCTTCGACGGCGTCCTGTTGGTCCCATGGCCGCAGTCCGCCGAACAGCTTAAAACGCATGTGGTTTAGCCATTCGTGCAGCTCCAGCATGGCGACATTATCGAGAGCTTGAACTTGCTCGCGACGAGTCGGCCTGCGAAGTGCTCTGATACTGGATCGGCAATGGAAGCAACTAGCATGCTATCCAAGAAAACCCTTAGATTTGGTCTAGGATATATCTGGTTCGAGATGTTGTATGTACAATATTGAACACGACTGGCACTTTTTGTTTTATGTTATTTTTCCGGAAATTCCCGGCTTTTATTAGGTAACGACGGAGGGAATGGACGGCAGGAGCCTAGCTTCCCCACCACTCAAAGGCCTGAAGAAGCCTATTTCTCTGGCGTGGCGGAAGCCGCGTTCGCCAGCAGTGACGTTCTGCCGGGCCCGGCGGGCTCCTGATCGAGCAGAATTACATTGAGAAGCGAACTGTGAACATGCAACCCATCGTTGTAGTCGATAAAGCCCATTTTGCGGAACTTGTTCATAAAAAAGCTGACTCTCGAACGGGTGGTACCAATCATGTCTGCCAGCGTTTGCTGGCTGATATTCGGGATCATGAGCTCGGGCTTCTCTTTCCCGAAATTTGCCAGTAGCAGAAGAACTCGCGCCAGACGCTTCTCGCTAGAGTTGAAGAGCTGATCCACTAAGTCCTCTTCCGTTCGAATGGTGCGGGCCAGCAAATGCGTTATGAAGAGTTCTGAAACCTCGTGCCTTTCATGCAGCACCCGGATCATAGCTCGCCTCTCCACTCTCACGATTGTTGAATCGCTGATCGCTGTCGCGGTTGACACGCGGAGAGGTTGAGCGAGGCAGGTTTCCCCGAAAAAGTCGCCAGTCCCCAGTATTGCGAGGATTGCTTCGCGTCCTGCCTTCGATACCACCGTGACCTTGACCTTGCCCTTCTGGAGGTAAAACACTGCGTCCGCAGGCTGACCTTGCGAGAAGACAATCCGCCCCGCCGCGTAATCAGCAATTGTCTTTCCTTGGCCGACCTTTTCCAAGAATCTCTTGGGGTCAAAGGGCAGGTCTGTGTTCGGTTTGTTTGCAGCTGTCCGGGCCGACAGCCGCTCGGGTCTTTGAGTTATCAAAACGCACCTCAATGACCGGAACCGTACCCCACGGGTGCGCCCGAGTGTCGGTGGGGATTAAGCTCCTGAGGTTAATAATTGTAATTTAGCTCATTGCTTTGCGAAATTCAAGGCCGTTTAATGATCAATTTTTCGGCTCTGCGCGAGAATTCGATGGGACGGCCATGTTAGGCGGCTTTCGTGAAAACGACAAACTCGGTCTTGGTCACCGCCATAGCCGTATATTCAGTAACATTATTCGGTCGATCCCAAGTCCTACCTGCAACACAGGAATTTCTTAATTGTCTCCGCCTTTCCTTGTCGCCCAGAATGTGAATGTGGATCAAGGCGCGATTGAACGAGTTCTTGCTCGCACTCAAGATCCTGACTTCTAGTTACGATCCGAATGCAGAGAACAGTGTTACGCAGGAAGAATTGACGAGTTAAAGTCATACCTCGGGGATGGAGCTGCGGGCCGTTCCCTCGATGAGATTGCCTGCATCGTCTTGAAGTTGACCGATCCTCGATTTTGGATCGACCCCATCGCCACCTGCGATTTCGGCGCAAACTCCAAGTAACTTTCGTTGTTCAAAAAAATGATTTAGCGTCGGGGCGAAGCACGGAACCGACTATCCCAAACTCTGTTGTAATTCCTTTGAACGCAACTTCCCCCCATCAGAAGATCGCGTCAAGTCTGAGCCATGTGGAACATTCGAAAGGACTGGTTTGGGTCCAGCGGTTTGAAACGGCAATAATTCTACAAAAAAATGTTCATTTTTAAGATCTTAGGAGTAATTGAGGATTCCGCCGAAGGCGAACACTGATTCCGAAGGGAACGCGAACGGCATTCCGGGCCGAAGGCGAACAGTTCTCGGAGCGCAGCGACGCTGGCACTTCGATTGTGCAGGAAGTGTTCGGCTTCGTCAAGAAAAACCTGTCCTGAGCGTAGCGGAGGAACAGCGCCGCTAGCGGAGAAAGGGGTGTGGGGAAAGGGGCAGCAGTCCCTGTCCCCACCCAGCGCTGGAGAGACCCGGAGCGCGATCAGCGCTTCGGTTAGCCGAGCTTCCCCGTGGCGTTCCGCTGAAGCCCTCCACAATTTGCAGGACCAACAGGTTCAGGTCAGCCTGGGCGAGGCGGTATTATTAGCCGGAAGGAGCTTTTGTGACTCACGGACACCTATCGAAACAGAAAGCGAGTGCCTGGGAGAAGAGTGAGAGTTTCCTCCTGAGAGGAGAAATGTTTCTTGCGTCGATCTCACGCGCCTGCGCACCCGTAGGTATAATCGTCCTCGCGATGTCGACATGTTTAGCTTCAGACACAGTGTATGAACCATCCGCGAGCGATCCGCGCGTGGTGGCTGCGCTCGTAGCGCAAAAACGTCTTGGCGAAATAATGCAGGCGCTGGATGTTGCGGGAATCGAGAATTTGATGGCACCCGATCTGTTGGTGAACGCACCGATCAACAAAGTCGCCAACCGGGAGAATGTGATCGCTCGCCTCAAAGCGAGCCAAATCAGCTACGTGCCGGGTACCGAGCGCACAATCGATTTTGCCGGCGTGCGTGGCGATGTCGTCGTGATCATGGGCGAAGAGGTCACGCGTCCCAATAAGAATGCGCCTTTCGCGGGGAAAATCGAGCATCGCCGATTCACGGATGTGTGGAAGCAGTTTAATGGCGTCTGGAAGCTCTGGATTCGCCAAGCAACGATCACAAAAGTCGAATAACGCGCTAGCGGAAACTACCCTGACCGAGCGGTCGTCCTCTGGGCATGGCGAGAGCGCTAAGCATTCGGCTTCCTCCGATTCTTGCGCATGGAATCGCCACGCATCTCGATGCGGTGAGCGTTGTGAACCAGGCGATCGAGGATGCCGTCGGCTGCGGTAGGGTCTCCGATCTGCTCGTGCCAGCGTGCGACTGGAAGCTGCGAAGTGAGAATCGTCGATCGAGTCTGATAACGGTCTTCGCAGATCTCCCAGAAGTCGCGCCGCTCGGTTTCGGCGAGTGGAGCCATGGCCCAATCGTCGATCACCAGCACGTCGATTCGACTCAGTCGCACAAGCAGATTGCGCAGACTGCCGTCCGCGCGTGCGATCGCCAGATCGCGGAACAGTGCGGCGGCGCGAGTGTAGAACGCCGAGTAACCATCGCGACACGCCTTTTGCGCCAGTGCGCACGCGACGAAGCTCTTGCCGACACCGGTGGGTCCGAGCACGAAGATATTCTCGTGATTGTGAGCCCAGACCGACTTCTGCGCCAGCGCCCGGATCACGCTCTTGTCCAGTCCGCGAGAAGCCCGATAGTCGATTTCTTCGACGCAGGCTCCTTTGAGTTTGGCGGCATGCAGTCGCCGCGCCAGCGCTTGATTCTCGCGCCACGTCCACTGCTGATCCACCAGCAGGCCGAGTCTTTCCAGGAAACTTAATTCGCGCGAAGCCGGGTCTTGTTCCTGCGTCTTGAGCGCATCCACCATGCCGAGCAGCCGCATAGCCACGAGTTTTTCCATCATGGGTTCCTGTAGCATGATGTCCTCACTCGAAGTATTCCGACCCGCGGATGTTGTCATGGGGTGGCGGTGTAGCCGCGGGCGGTGGCGGCGACGGCGGCACTTGGTCCAGAGAGTTCTTCAGAATCGATTCGACGCTTTTGTAGCGACACGCGCCGGTTGCAAGTGCGCGCTCGGCTGCCGCTTCCACGCGTTGCGCCGAGTACCTTGCCGCCAGCCGGATGATGCCCAGACAGCCGCGATAACCCATCTCCGGATGCGGCTTGTCGTTCATAATCCGCTCAAACAGCCGCGCGGTGTTGGGCCCGATGGTTTCCGCCCAATGCACCATCCGCGAAGGAGTCCATTCCAGATGGGCACGATGACTCTTGGGTCGATGCTCATCCTGGGTGAGGGCCTGTCCGCGTCCACGGCTGCGCAGGTGGGACGCCACGCGTGTGCCTTTGTGCAGAATCTCGACCGTGGTGGGCGTGGAGCGAATCTCCATCAACTCGTGCACCAGGTTGTAGGGCACGCTGTAGAGATTGGAATCGAAGGATGTGTCGCAAACGCGTTGAGTACGGGTCTGGTAGGGTGAACGAGTGGAGAACAAGCGGCCAGCACTGTTTCGCGGGCGGCACTTTCAAGACGAGATCATCGTCCTCTGCCTTCGTTGGTACCTGCGCTATTCGCTTAG
>DATNHO010000169.1:0-21818 GCA_035604895.1 Terriglobales bacterium
GGCGGCTTGTTTTGCGGCGGCGAAGAACGCATGTTCGCCAACAGCTTCGTATAAATCTCGTTCCACGTTGCCAGGCCACCATCTCCGGCTATGAGCTTGTAGATCTCCGTGAGGCCTTCGTCAGCGGTCGACCCCGTTCCAGACGGCAAGCTGCGATCCGCGGTCGCATCCGGCGGCCGGGAAGAGACGAGCAGAATGACCCCACAGCGGTTGCAGAATTGGCTGGCCTGGGGATTCTGGTGTCCACAGGAAAGACACATCAACATGACGTCGTCGGCGCCGGTTCGGAATTTTGCCTCGGGAGTCAAAGTGCCGAGGGATCCGTCACCTCGAGAGGCGCAGTTGGCCACAGTCTCAATCACTCGCGCCAACAGGCGCAACGCGATGGCATGCCGGTCGCCAAACTTTCTTGGTTCGCTGGAAAGTACTTCAAGAACGCCAGCGACATGCTGGCCGTCGAATACCGGCACCGCCAGAATCGAGCGTATACCCAGTTTGCCGCATCGCGAACCATCCACCCTTGGGTCGGTTTCGGTATCGTCGCAGCGCACTACTTTCGCAGTCTGCACGCAGGTTGCCGTGAAGCCGGCATCGGTGTTCAACCGAGTCCCCACAGGCGGCACCAGCTCGCCAGAACAAGCCCGGCAGAGCATGATCTTTCCGTCCGAAAGGACGAGGGCGGCTCCGTTCGCGCCGGTCAGATGCTGGGCGCTGCGAGTGATCTCTTCGAGGCTCGCGGCCGAGCCGAAATGCAAGCTCGGGCCTTGAGCACTAACAGAGTCCTTTCCCCCGAAATTTAACTGTTTGATCGCAGACATGGATTGATGGTAGCCCCTGAAGCCGACGGCATTGTACACCGATTGGGCCGCTTTCGAGATGATCTGAGAAGGGCAATTCCTGAATTGGGTAGGGAGGCTAAAGCTTGCTCAAGAAATCCACGATTTCGGGTTGGCTCCATTCCACCGCCCCGATGAACTTCCGGCGGACAATGCCATTGCGATCGATGATATAGGTCTCGGGCCACTTGAAACTACCGTAAAGGCCGCTGGTCTTCTGATCCGGATCACGCACTGTCGGAAAATCAATTTTGTAGTCCTTCAAGAACTTGTGATAAGCATCGCCATCAACGTCAATGCTAACCCCAACAACAGTTATGCCCTTGTCCTTAAAGCGTTCATTTAGCTGTACAAGTGAAGGCATCTCCTCCACGCAGGGTGCGCACCAGGAAGCCCAGAAGTTCAAGACGACGACCTTTCCGCGGTAGTCGGTGAGCGAGATTTTGCGGTCGTCGTCCTGAACCGTGAAGCCGGGGGCTGCTGTGCCAATGCGCGGCGGCCGGGAGCCGCGATAGCAGCCGGACAACAGAACTGTAAGGATGGCGAGGAAAACAGGGGCGCGTCGCACCCAGCTATAATACCTAATTCGGGCTATGGCGATGGGAGATGCAGTAGCGGCACGGACGACGGTGTCGGTCATCGTACCGGCGCGCAACGAAGAAGTGAGTCTTGGGCCTTGCCTGGAATCGCTGGTCTCCCAGACGGGTGTGAGTTTCGAAATTATTGTTGTGGATGACGGATCGACGGACCGCACGCGTGAGGTTGCGCGATCTTTTTCCGGCGTGAAACTGGTTGATCCGGGACCGCTGCCAGTAGGTTGGAGTGGGAAGAGCAACGCCCTGGTCGCCGGTGCTAAGGAGGCACGGGGAGAGTGGTTGCTGTTTACCGACGCGGACACGGTGCATTGCCCGGGATCTTTGTTGCGTAGTGTGACGGAAGCACGGCAACAGAAAGCGGCTTTGCTTTCGTATTCTCCTGAACAGGAACTTCACAGGCTTTGTGAAAAGGCGGTGATGCCGGTAATCTTTGCCGAACTGGCGTCGAGCTATCGTCCGTCGGAGGTCAGTAACCCGGCATCTTCAGCTGCGGCCGCGAATGGGCAATACATTCTGGTTTTGCGGGAAGCTTACGACGCAGTGGGCGGACATACTGCAGTTGCCACCAGTTTGCTCGAGGACGTAGCGCTGGCCAAGGCGGTGAAGGCTTCGGGGTGCAAGATATTCTTTCGCTACGGCGGTGATGCGGTACGGACGCGCATGTATCGCAGCTTTGCTCAACTGCGAGAGGGATGGAGTAAGAATCTGGTACTCCTGTTTCCGTCAGCAGGACAGTTGGCAGTGTTGCGGCTGACGGAATTTGTTCTGATCGTGGGTGGATTTGCGCTCGCAGTCGCCGATGCAAGCCGCGGCGGATGGTACGCGAGCCTCGTGAGCGCAATTGTCGCGGTCGTTTTATACGGTGTTTTTCTTAAGCGCATCCGTAAGGCCCATTCTTCCTGGGATGCAAACGTGTGGGCACTTTTTGGCTTGCCGCTGTTTTCGTATCTGCTCCTGCGATCGAGAAAAGGTCATCGAAGAGGAGCTGTTGCGTGGAAGGGACGGCAATATGCGGGGATCGTCAACCGCAACTTCAACATCAATAATGAACCTCGGGCAGGACGCCCTCATAACAGCCGGAAGGACGCCGGCGTCGCAAGTCAGGCTGCTTCAAGGTGAACATGGTTTATTTGACGCGCAAAGCTGAGTTTTCCGCTTCGCATTACTATCACAACCCGCAGTTCACGGCGGAGGAGAACCAGCGCATTTTTGGCAAATGCAATAACCCCAATGGGCACGGCCACAACTACACGCTAGAGGTCACGGTAAAAGGGGAAGTGGACCCGCGTTCCGGATTCGTCGTCGACCTCAAGCAGTTGAAGGAGACCATGAGCCGGGAAGTGCTGGACGCTCTTGATCATCGTTTATTGAACAAAGAAGTTCCTGAATTCTTCACTCGCATCCCCACGACGGAGAACTTGGCGATCGCGATTTGGCAGCGCCTGTCTCCGAAGCTGAAGGCAGCGCAGCTGCACCGCGTGCGGGTGTATGAGACGCCCGACTTATTCGTCGATTTCTACGGGGAAGCATGAAGGCGTACTTGACACGGCGATACATGTTTTCGGCTTCCCATCGGCTGCATAGTGAGGCCATGTCGGACGCGGAAAACGCCGCGACTTATGGCAAGTGCAACAATCCCTATGGACACGGCCACAACTACGCGCTCGAAATTATGGTCAGCGGCACGGTCGATGACAGCACGGGGATGGTTTGCAATCTGACTGATCTCGACGGGTTCGTCCAGCGGGAAATACTGGTACGCTTCGATCACCAGAACCTGAACACTTTGCCGCAATTCGCCGAGATGGTCCCGACTACGGAAAACTTGTGCATCGCCGTTTACGATATTTTGCAGCGTGGGTTCCAGGCTGCTCATCTTGAAAAGGTGCGGTTTGAAGAGACGATGATGAATTCGTTCGAGTATTGGGGCGAGAATCGGGTAATCGCGTAATTTTGTGATTGGGTAATTTGAAGGCAACAATTACTAAATTACACAACTGCTAAATTACCCAATCTGAGAAATCTGGAGACCATGACACCCTCTGTTGAAACGTCGACCTTGACGGGAGCCAGCTTTGAGGAGTTGGTGCGGGAAATGATCGTGCGCCTGGGTGAGGATCCGGCGCGGGAAGGCCTGATGCGCACGCCCAATCGGGTGCACCGCGCTTACGAGCACCTGACCAAGGGCTACAAGGAAGATGCCGAGGCAATGCTCAAGAAGGCGTTGTTCACGGTGACCTACGACGAGATGGTGATCGTGAAAGACATCGAGATGTTCAGCTTGTGTGAGCACCACATTCTTCCATTCTTTGGCAAAGTGCATGTGGCGTACATCCCGAACGGCAAGGTAGTCGGTCTGAGCAAGATTCCGCGTCTGATCGAAATCTTCTCTCGGCGTTTGCAGATCCAGGAACGGCTTACCACTCAGATCGCTGAAACCATTCAGAAAGCCATCGAACCGCAGGGAGTTGGGGTCGTGATTGAGGCCCGTCATTTGTGCATGATGATGCGCGGGGTGGAGAAACAGCACTCGGCTGCCGTCACCTCGTCAATGCTGGGCTGCTTCCGCGATGAGCAGGAAACTCGGACGGAGTTTCTGTCCCTGATCCGCAACCGAGCGAACGGAATCTAAGGCGAGCACGGTCTCTGCAATGAAATCCAAAACTGCCGGGGGCAGGCTTCGCGGCAAGACGGCGCTTATAACCGGAGCCAGCCGAGGAATTGGTCTGGCTATCGCCCACACGCTGGCTAGCGAGGGGTGCAATCTCGTTATTAGCGGACGCAACCGGTCAGCGCTGAACAAAGCTGAAAGAGAGCTATCGCAACGCAAAATCAGAGTGCTGCAAGTGGTCTGCGATGTGCGCGATCCGCTTCAAGTTGGACATTTGCTTGCCGCAGTGAAAAGGCAGTTTCGCCGGCTGGATATCCTGATCAACAATGCCGGGGTGGCCCATCCTAATCTGAGCGTCGCAAAGCTGCCAGTCGACGCGTGGTTGGAAGTGATCGAGACCAACCTTACTGGCATGTTTCTGGTTACGCGAGCTGCGTTGCCGCTTATGAAGCGTGGCGGGGTGATCGTAAACAATCTGTCGATCGCGGCGAACCGAGTTTTTTCGGGTTCATCGGCCTATAACGCTTCCAAGCATGGGGCGCTCGGGTTCACGAATACGTTGCGCGAGGAACTGCGAACGCAGGGTATCCGCGTAATTGCGCTTCTGCCGGGGGCAACTGACACGGCGATCTGGAAGACGCTCTGGCCCGAGGCACCGCGAAAGAAGATGATGTCGCCGAAAACGGTCGCGGAGGCAGTAGTGAGCGCGATCTTAGTGCCGGATGAGGGCACGGTGGAAGAGCTTGCGATCTTGCCGAGCGCCGGAGCTCTCTGACACCGCCAATTTCAGTGACAAGAAAATAAATCTGGCAAGCATGAACACCGCCGCCTCGGCGAGGTCCCTAACTACCAGCGGATACGGCGCTGGCGTTGCGGTTGGCCGCCAGCAGTTTCAACATCGCCTGGTCGTCCGCGGGGCGGGAGTAAGAGTATCCCTGGGCCATCTCGCAATTGAGTTGCTTGAGCAGTCGGATATGTTCTTCCGTCTCAGTTCCTTCGGCAACGACTTTCAATCCCAAATTGTGGGCCAGCATGATGATGGTCCGCACGATCTCATGGCTTTCCGGGTCGGTGTCCATGTGCATGATGAAGGCCCGGTCGATCTTCAACGTGTCCACCGGAATCCGGCGCAAGCGGCTGAGGGAAGAATAGCCCGTACCGAAATCGTCGATGCTCAAGCGCACTCCAAGCGCCTTCAATTGTGCCAGCACCAGGCCCGATTTCTCCGCGTCACCCATGGCGATCGTCTCGATGATTTCAAGTTGCAGGCAGGCGGGATCAAATCCTATGTGCTTCAGAGCTGTACCGATCTCGCTGGCTAAATCCGGCTGGGCAAATTCCCTGGGCGTGATGTTCACACTCATGGTGAGCGGCGGATTTGCAGGAAATTCGGCCTGCCAGGCCTGGAGCCGTTGGCAGGCTTCGAGCCGCAGTTGGCGGTTCATTGGGATGATGAGCCCAATCTCTTCCGCAACCGCGATGAACTCAGCTGGCGGAACGATTCCCTCCGGACGTTGCCACCGTGTCAGTGCCTCGAAGCCCGTAATCTTGCCGGTTTGCAATGACACAATCGGCTGGTAGAAAACCCGGAATTCTCCGAGGTCGAGGGCCTTGCGCAAATCCGTCTCCAGCTTCAACCGCTTCAGCGCATTGGCATGCATGGCCGGGTCGGACACTTCGCAACGAGCTTTTCCTGACCGCTTGGCGCGATACATTGCGATGTCGGCGTCGCGTAGCAGATCCTCCGCCTGGGTGTGAGGGCTGGTGCTCGAAGCAATTCCGATGCTTGCCGAAATCACGATTTCCTGTTGATTGATCGCAAAGGGCGCCGCCAATTCGGCTTGCACTCGTTCGGCTACGCGGACGGCCTCAATGGGGTCTCGGATGTCATCGAGCAGAATCGTGAATTCGTCGCCACCGAGCCGGGCGAGGGTATCGTCGTCGCGGTTTGGCCAGTTCGGCGCGCTGCTGATGCGCGGGCGCGAGACCGTATCGACTCGCCGCACTGAATCCTTCAATCGTTGCCCGATCTGAATCAGCAATTCATCCCCGGCCGAGTGACCCAGGCTGTCATTAACAATTTTGAATTCATCAATGTCGATCAGCAAAACCGCGAACTTATAGTTTGCGTGTCGTTTGGAAAGAGTCAGAGCGTGCTGCAATCGGTCGATGAAGAGAGCGCGGTTGGGCAGGCTGGTAAGTCCGTCGTGGAATGCGTTGTGGGCCAGCAGTTCCTCGGCCCGCTTTCGCTCGGTGATGTCGCGGTTCACGATTACCAGTTTGTCGGTCTTCCCGCGAGCGTTTCGAATCGCACTTGCGGTCGACTCCAGCGTGCGCCAGGAACCGTCTTTGTGGCGTATCCGGTATTCGACCCGTTCTCCCTGACCGCTGCGGCGGGCTTTTTCCGCTGCTTGCACGACTCTTGGGCGATCGTCGGGATGAATCTGCTCAAACGATGACGTGGTCTTCAGGTCTTCCGCGGAATATCCCAGAACTTTTTCGTACGCGGGGCTGTTGTAGAGACGGCGGCCTTCGCTGTCGACCAGGGCGATCATGTCGGCGGCGTTTTCGCTGATGAGTTGAAAGAGTTGATCGCGCTCAGCTAACTGGCGTCGAATGCGATGGAGTTGCAGGTGCTGGTAGACCGTATAAAAGTCGAAGATCAACACCAGAGCTGCCAGCGCACGGACCCATTCGCGGAGGTCGAACCAATACGACGAATCGTTCCAGCGAAACCAGGGAAACGTGAAGGACACGATGCCCAAGGTCAGAGCCAGCGTTACAGCTACGGCGAAGCCCCATAGCCACCACTCGCGGCCTTCGATGCGGCGCATCTCGGTCGGAATGGCCTGAGGGCTGTTCTGGCTGACTTCCTGGAATGCTTGCTGATCCATGCGGTCTGAGTTTGTAACTCTATGGATTCTAATCTGGAGAGAAACTTTGCGAAGAGTTACGAAAGTCAGGCCGTCGGTGCTGCGCGATGTGGGGCGGACACTCTTGTCCGCCGCCTTTGACTTCGCCGGTTGAGCGAAATGGGATTCCTAGTCATCCGCGTTGGCGGTCACTTGGGTCCCGGCGGCAACTTCCTGGTCTTTGTATTGCAGTTGGTAAAGTTTGTAGTAAATGCCGTGCTGGGCCAGCAGTTGCTGGTGAGAACCCATCTCGCGGACCTGGCCTTTGTGCATTACGACGATCTTGTCGGCGCGCTGGATGGTCGAGAGCCGGTGGGCGATGATGACTGAAGTGCGGCCTTCGACCATGCGACTTAAGGCATCGCGCACGCGGAATTCAGTTTCCGTGTCGACGCTGGATGTGGCTTCGTCGAGGACCAGGATTTTTGGATCGTGCGCCAGGGCGCGCGCAAACGAGATGAGTTGCTTTTGTCCGGTCGAGAGGGTGCTGCCGCGTTCGCGGACTTCTTCCTCGAAGCCATTGGGAAGAGCATGGATGAAGTCAGCCAGGTTCACATCTTCGGCGGCTTTCTCCACGTCGTCGTCGGTGATGCGGTCTGTGCCTAGGCGAATGTTGCTGGCAACCGTTCCACTGAACAGGAACGGGTCCTGCAAGACGACGCCAAAGCGGCGGCGAAGTTCGGCAATGTCCATTTCCTTGACGTCGATTCCGTCGATCTTGATTGCACCTTTCTGCACATCGTAGAAGCGCATGAGTAGCGAAATAATCGTGGTCTTGCCGGCTCCAGTGTGGCCGACAAAGGCTACGGTTTCGCCGGGTTCGATTGCAAAGCTGACATCGCGGAGGACCCAGTCGGGGCCGGACGCAGTCGGGCTCTGCTCGACCGGACGGCCGGGGGCGGCCGTCCCCATACGATCATTTGTAGGTATCGATCGATAGGCGAACCAGACGTGGTCGAACTCGATACGGCCCGGGCCCACCGGCGCCTTGGTGACGGCCGGTGACGTGATTTCGACCGGCGTGTCGAGCAGTTTGAAAATGCGCTCGCTCGACGCCATCGCCGATTGCAGGATGTTGTACTTTTCGCTGAGATCCTGAATCGGCCGGAAGAAGCGCTGCGCATACTGAATAAACGCAACCAGAACGCCAAGCGTGGTCATGCCACGAATCACGCCATTGCCACCGAACCAGATGACGCAGGCAATCGCGATCGCGGAGAGAATCTCGACTACCGGATAGTAGACAGCGTGGGCCATGATCGCGTCTTTGAACGCGTCCATGTGGACGGCGTTGACTTCAGAAAACTTGTCGAAAGCGCGCTCCTCGCGATTGAAGAGTTGCAGCACGACCATACCGCTCACGTGCTCTTGCAAATACGCATTGATTCGGGCGATGGCTACGCGAATGCGCCGATAGGAGTCGCGGACCTTGTCGCGGAAAATCTTGGTGGCGATGCCGATCAACGGCAAGACGGCAAACGTGATCAATGCCAGCCGCCAGTTCATGTGCAGCATGATGGCGATGATGCCGGCCAAGACGAAGACATCCTCGAAAATCGAGACCACGCCGGAGGTGAACATTTCGTTCACCGCATCCACGTCGGTAGTCACTCGCGTGACCAGGCGGCCAACGGGATTCTTGTCGTAAAAACTAATGTGCATGCGCTGCAGGTGCCGGAAGATCTGGGCGCGCATATCGAACATGGTCTTCTGTCCCGCCCACTGCATGTAGTACGTCTGCAGATATTCGAGCAGGAAGCTGAAGACCAGCAGGCCGACATAGAGTGCAGCAATCTGCGCGATCCCAGCCAGCGCTGCGTTGCTGAGGAAACGATCCAGCGGCGTGTGCAGTCCGGGCACGGGTGCTAGATAACGATCCACTACGATCTTGGTGAGATACGGGCCGAGAACGTCCGCTCCCGCCTTGATCAGGATAGACGCGAGCGCAACCCCCACCTGCCACTTGTAGGGACGCAGGTAAGTGATCAGCCGTTTCATCAACCGGCTGTCATACGCTTTGCCTAATACTTCTTCTTCGGAGGCCATGGGCGGCTAACTTCTAAAGATACCTTACATAGATGGGAAAGAGAGTAGTGAGGATGGAAAAGCTTTTCTGTAGAGACGTAGCTAGCTACGTCTCCACAGCCGCTACGCGACCTTTTTTAGCACAAGGGCCGAGTTCTTTGATCCGAATCCCACGCAGTTGCAGATGGCGTGCTCGATTTGAGCTTTGCGGCCTGCCTCGGGCACATAGTCCAAGTCACACTCGGGATCGGAAACATCGAGGTTAATGGTTGGGGGAATCGTTCTGTGCTCCATGGCGATCAGGGTTGCGGCCATGCTGGCTGAACCGCAGGCGCCCTGGGCGTGTCCGATCTGCGACTTTAGGCCGGACATTGGAATCTGGCTGGCGCGCGCTCCCAGAGCGAGTTTCAGAGCTCGGGTCTCCACGCGGTCATTCATTTCCGTAGACGTGCCATGAAGATTCACGTAGTGCACGTCCTCCGCCGCGATGCCTGCTTCTTCTAGGGCCAAAGTAATCGCGCGAGCAGGTTCTTCCGGCGAGTCGCTCATTCGCACACGGTGAAAGGCCTCGCAGGTGGAAGCGTATCCCGTGATTTCGGCGTATATGCGGGCGCCGCGGGCGCGGGCATGCACGTAGTCTTCGAGGATAAACATCCACGAGCCTTCTGCAATAACGAAGCCGTCGCGGTCGCCGGAAAATGGGCGCGATGCACGCTCCGGGGCATGGTTCCAGGACTGGGTGAGCGCGCGCAACAAAGTGTAACCCTTAATGATGCCCGGAGTGATTGGCGAATCGACGCCGCCGACCAGAAACATCGGTTGTACTCCGGCTTGAATGTGTTGATAGGCGTAGCCGAGGGCGTCCGTCGAGGAAGTGCATCCCGCGGTGACCACGTGGCTGTAGCCGCGAAAGCCGAAGCGCATGCTGATTTCGCTCGGAATCGTGCCCATGGTTCCGCTGGGAATGCAGAACAGGCTGACTTGCTTGACGTGTCCGGAATGCCAGAGCCGGTATTGTTCTTCGGAGAATTCTTGTGCGCCGCCGCCGGTGCCGAGGATCACCCCGATCTCGCGCTTTTCATCCATCGACATGGCTTCTGGGTTTAGACCAGCGTCTCGGATCGCCTCGCTCGACGCGGCTACGGCTAACGGAACCACGCGAGAGACGTGCTTGCGCTCGCGTGCATCTACCCATGCGAGTTCGTCGAACTCAGGAATCTCGCCTGCGATGTGTACCGGTAGTTCGGAGGGATCGAAACGGGATATGCGCTTGACGCCGGACTTTCCCGCGAGAATGGCAAGGCAGAAAGCTTCCTTGCCGATGCCATTGGGGCTGACCACGCCCATTCCAGTGATGACCACGCGCGGAAGCATTGTTAGTTTGTGATTCCTTCTGAATCACCCAAGATAGAAACCCGACTATCGCAGTTAAGTTCTCAAGAGCCTAATCAAGAGATCCGCTTCAGATGCAACCTGAGGTTACGGCCTCCCGCCGAAGTGGGATAATCGTTCAGGATGCCTCTCGGGCTTTACATCTCCGTGCCGTTCTGTCGCACCAAGTGCAGCTATTGCAACTTTGCTTCCGACGTTTTCTCCCGCTCCGTGTTTCAACGCTACGTAGAGCGTGTGTGCGCTGACATGGAACGTGCCAACGCGACTGTAACACAGATGGGCGGACGCATGGAGCGGGCCGTCGACTCCGTCTACCTGGGCGGCGGAACTCCTACTGTACTTGATGTAGCGCAACTGCAGCGGCTGTTTGTCACGATTTCGCAAAATTTCGACGTCCTGCCGGATGCGGAGATTACAGTCGAGTGCGCTCCCGGCACGCTACCGCCCGCCGTCATTGAGACGTTGCGGCTTTGCGGTGTGAGTCGAGTGAGTTTGGGAGTGCAATCGTTCATCGATCAGGAGGCGGCTGCGGTCGGGCGTTTGCACACTCGCAAGATAGTCCTCGATGACATTGCCAACCTGCGTGCCGCCGGGATTACAAACATAAACCTTGACCTTATCGCGGGGCTGCCGCACCAGACGGCCGATAGCTGGGCGTTCTCCGTGGAGCAGGTAATCGCGAGCCAGGCGCCCCATGCCAGCGTCTACATGCTTGAACTCGATGAAGACTCGCGCCTCGGGCGCGAACTGATTGCTGGCGGTACAAAATACCATGCGCATTTTGCGCCCGACGAAGATCTCACGGCAGATTTGTATCTGATGGCTTGCCAGCGACTGAAATCTGCGGGCGTGCGGCAGTACGAGATATCTAACTTCGCGCGCGAGGGATATGAGTCTCTGCACAATCTGAAATATTGGACCCGGCAGCCGTATCTGGGATACGGCGTCGATGCGCACTCGATGCTGCCGCGGTCGGAGAACAGCGTAGAGGTTTTGAGATTTTCATCCCCGGATTCGCTTGAGGCGTATGTTGCTGGGGGCCAATTAAGTCGCACCGAGGTTACGGCATCTGCAGCACTCGGGGAAGCGTTTTTCTTAGGCCTTAGGCTCGTCTGTGGTGTCAATTTGCGGGAGGTTGCGGCAGAATTCAAGGAAGATGTGATTGCGGGTTTGTCCGAGACCATTGCCGATCTCGTCCAGATGGGATTGATGGAGAGAGAGGGAGATGTGATTCGTCTGACGCCGCAAGGTCGGCTTCTTTCTAACGAAGTGTTTGAGCGCTTTCTCTCCCCTGTGTTCTAATCAAATGTTTTGCATCGCGCGGATTAAATTCTGCTGCATGCTGCTCGACCGGAGGAACCTTGGATTTTCTACTGAACGAAGAACAGCTTCACCTGAAGAAGAGTGTGCGCGAGTTTGCCGAGCGCGAGATCCTCCCTAACGTTATGAAATGGGACGAGGCCGGCGAATTTCCCCTGGCCACGATCAAGGAACTTGGCAAGCTCGGCTTGCTCGGAACTGTCTTTCCAACCGAGTACGGCGGCGCGGGGATGGGATACATCGAATACGTCACCGCGATCGAGGAACTATCTCGCGTGGACGGTTCGGTAGGCATCATCGTCGCGGCACACACTTCGCTTTGCTCAAACCACATTTTTCTCGCTGGGACCGAAGAGCAGAAGAAGAAATTCGTCACCAAGCTGGCGACGGGCGATTACATCGGCGCATGGGGACTGACGGAACCGTCTTCTGGTTCGGACGCTGGCAGTGCGCGCATGACAGCAGTGCGCAAAGGGAAAACCTGGGTGCTGAACGGCACCAAAACATTTTGTACCAACGGACACTATGCCGACGTGTTAGTCGTGATCGCAGTGACCGACCGCGCGGCGCACACTCACGGGCTCTCGGCGTTCATTGTGGAAAAGGGCGCGAAAGGATTTCGTCCTGGGAAGAAAGAAAACAAGCTCGGGCTACGGGCCAGCGATACGGCCGAGCTGATTTTTGAAGACTGCGTGATTCCTGCCGAGAACCTTCTGGGCAAAGAAGGCGACGGATTCATCGATGCTATGCGCGTGCTGGATGGTGGACGTATTTCGATTGCGGCGTTGTCGCTGGGCATGGCTGAGGGCGCCTACGAAGCGGCGCTCAAGTATTCCAAGCAGCGCAAGCAGTTTGGCAAAGCCATCAGCGAATTTCAGGCGATCCAGTGGAAGCTGGCAGATATGGCAACGGAAATCGAAGCGGCGAAGCTGTTGACCTTCCGCGCGGCGTCGCTGAAAGATGCGGGGTCGAAGAGCACGCTGGAGTCCTCAATGGCGAAGCTGTATGCCAGCGAGGTGGCCGTGCGTTGCGCCAACGAGGGCGTACAAATTCACGGCGGATACGGATTCATCAAAGACTATCCGGCGGAGAAGTTTTATCGCGATGTGAAGCTATGCACGATTGGCGAAGGGACGAGCGAGGTGCAACGGCTGGTGATCGCGCGGCAGTTGCTGAAGGATTGAGGACGCAATGAAAGAAAAAGAGAGTGAGTTAGAAGAGACTTCCACGGCGGTCACCCGTTATTACGACTCGCTTACACGAGAGGAGATTGCCGAGGACCGCGCATGGGGCGAGTTCGCGGCGCTCCAACTTCCAGCCGAATAGGCCTCGCGCTAACCAAAGGCGGCTCGGCGTTTCTGTTTGTGCCATCCCTGCTTTACACTGACAGTTTGACTTCCAACTTCCAACCACTGATTGATGGCTTGTGTTCCGGCGATGCGCGGAGTTTGGCGCGCGCTATCAGCGTGGTCGAAAACCGTGCGCCTGGATCGTCGGAGCTTCTGAAGGCTCTGTTTCCACGCAGCGGACATGCGCGGATTCTGGGCCTCACTGGTGCGCCCGGCGCGGGCAAGAGTACGCTCGTGGATCAACTGGCCAAGCACTATCGCAAGCAGAATCGAACGGTTGGAATCATCGCCGTCGATCCCACGAGTCCGTATACAGGCGGAGCGATTCTCGGGGATCGCATTCGCATGCAGGATCATTTTTCTGATCCCGGGATTTACATTCGGAGCATGGCTACGCGGGGCTCGCTGGGAGGGTTGGCGCGGGCTACGGCGGATGTAGCTACGGTGATGGACGCTTCCGGGCGTGACTTGATCATGATCGAAACGGTTGGTGTCGGGCAGGACGAAGTTGATATCGTGCGGCTGGCCGACGTCACGGTTGTGATCCTCGTACCGGGAATGGGCGACGATGTGCAGAGCATCAAGGCCGGCATCATGGAGATTGCCGACATTTTTGTGATCAACAAGAGTGACCGCGAAGGCGCCGAGCGGGTGGAGCGTGAGATTCGCGCCCTGCAATCGCTGGCGATTCGTCACGATCATTGGACTCCGCCCATTGTGAAGACCGTGGCCAGCGAGGGAACCGGGATCGGTGGATTGGTCGCGGCCATTGCGGAATACGAAGGCTATCTGCAAAAGGAAAACCTCGTCCTGCAGCACAACATTGAAAACTGGCAGGAGCGGTTGATCGAAATGTTGCGCGACGCGCTGCTGGAAAAAGCCCGCGCACAGATGGAAGATGGCAATGTCGCGCGGTACGCAGCGGAGGTCGCCGAGCACAAACGCGATCCTTATACGCTGGTGGAAGAGATTGTCGGTAGGATAGGGAAGGGTTAGCTACAAAACGTGCTTACCATTGACCATCTCGGAATCGCGGTGAAGTCGCTGGCGGTGGCGAAGAGTGTTTACGAGAAGCTGGGATTGACTGCGTCCGCGGAAGAGGTAGTTGAGGGCGAGCAGGTGCGGGTGGCGATGTTGCCCGTGGGCGAGAGCCGTTTGGAGTTGTTGGAAGCGACGTCAGAGAGCTCGGCGGTTGCGAGGTTCATCGCCAAACGCGGAGAAGGCCTGCATCATGTTTGCCTGCGCGTGCCTGATTTGACGGTGGTTGTCGAGCGACTGAAGGCGGACGGCGTGAGGCTGGTCTCGAACGAAATCAAGATCGGTGCCGGCGGCCACCGTTATGTGTTTGTGCATCCTTCGAGCGCGGGCGGAGTGCTGCTGGAGTTGGTCGAGGCCGGGCACTGATCGAACCGTTGTTCCGCATGTTTCGAATTCATGCTTCTTCTCGCGGTTGACACTTCCGGCAAGCAGGGCAGCATCGCGCTGGCGCAAGGCGGGCCAGGTGATGCTTGCGCGGTCATCGAAGTCGCTCCGCTCGCGGGAGGAACATTCTCGGCCGAACTGGTTCCCCAAATCGCAGGCCTGCTCGATAAACACGGATTGAGCAAAGCGGACATCGGCGCTTTGGCCGTGGTTTCCGGGCCGGGTTCGTTCACGGGGCTGCGGATTGGCTTGGCGGTCATCAAGGCGCTCGCCGAGGCCCTTGCCAAACCGATTGCCGCCGTGTCGTTGCTAGAGGCGCTGGCGAGTGCCGGCCAGTTGCGAGGGAAAGTTCTGGCTGCGCTCGATGGCGGACGCAATGAAGTTTTCCTGGGTGAATATGAAATTGGAGGAACGGGAACGCGCGTGATTCGAGAGCGCCTGTTCTCCCGCGAAACATGGTTGGAGTCGACAGAAGATGCAGTCATTGTGACGTCCGACAACAGTCTCGCGGAAGCGGCCCGAGCCAAAGGGTTGCATTTCGTCGAGGTAGACCGTCCGCGAAGTGATGCCATTGCGCGTATCGGTTGGAGAAAGATTCTATCGGGAGAAACTGTTTCCTCGGAGGCGCTCGAAGCAAATTACATCGGGCGCTCGGAGGCGGAACTCTTCGCCAAAGGCAGTTAGCGGCAAATCGTAGCGACCGGCCCTCCGTCACCAATGCGTATTCGTCGCGCCATCCTCGCTGACGTTCCTGCCATCTTGACGCTCGAGAAACGGGCAGCTACCGCGGCTCACTGGTCGGTGCAGCAATACGAAACCGCAATTCTCGGCGAAGCGCCAGCGCGTGTGGTGCTGATTGTTGAAGATCAGGGAACCGGCTTGCAGGGTTTTATTGTCGGCAAATTCCTGCAGCAGGAGTGGGAGATCGAGAACATGATAGTCGCGGAGCACGTACAGCGTCGTGGCTTGGGCTCGCGTCTGCTCCGAGAGTTTCTCGATTTGGCGAGAGGTCAGGGCGCGCAGGCTGTCTTCCTTGAGGTCCGAGAGTCGAACGCAGCGGCACGCCGGCTCTATGAGAAATGCGCCTTTGTCGAGAGCGGACGGCGTAAGGTTTACTATCGAGAGCCGGACGAGGATGCCATTGTTTACCGAGCGACTCTTCCCTGATATTGCCTCATTCTTTGTGCAATTTAATGGAGGCTGCTGATAAATAAGGAGATACGGTCGGGTGAGCTTCAGAATGGAAAGTATTTCTTGACACGGCATCGGTTGCGCGATTATTACCTTTCACGTTGAAGCAGGTTCGGTCGTGTGGTACTTTTAATCTGAAAACCCGGTTAGGAGGTCTGCTGGATGTTAACTTCTAGGGACCAGCTTTTCGCCAGCCATGATGAATTCCGCAAGCTGGCGCAGGAGCACACACTCTACGAAAAACGCCTTGATTCACTCACCGAAAAACGCTATCTCACCGATGACGAGAAATTGGAAGAAGTGCGACTGAAGAAACTGAAGCTCCGTCTCAAGGATCAGATGGAGAGCATTGAGCGGCAGTACCGGCAGCACCCACAGCAGCCGCAGGTCGCCTAGTCCAGCTCCAATTTTGTGCGGCGCAGCCGTAGGAAGGAATCATTCGTCTCCAAGCAGGGCGCTCGTAAGCGCCTTTTTTATTTGCAGTTAACAGGAAAGGCTGAGTTGCGTCCCCGGCCTGCTCTATAATTCTCTCTGTCTCCCAAATGGTTCGTGACGCTTACTACTACGCATTTCCGCTGGTGGCTGCCGCAGCACTGATCGGTTGGCTGACCAGTCCGCCTTGGGCTTTGCCCGCTTTGCTCCTGGCCGCATTTTTTCTGTGGTTTTTTCGCGACCCCGAGCGGGTTATTCCGGGGGAGGCTGGTGCGCTCGTATCGCCGGGCGACGGGAAGGTCACTGACATCTCGCCGCTGACCTGGAATGGCAACCCTAGTCTTCGAATCAGCATATTCCTGAGTGTTTTCGACGTGCACGTGAATCGCTCCCCCATTGGCGGCATCATCCGCGAGGTTCGGTATCAAAAAGGAAAGTTTATCAACGCCATGAATGCGGCTTCGGCCGAGCAAAACGAGCAGAATGTGGTATCCGTTGAAGGTGAGGGGCAGACGGTGGTCTTCAAGCAGATTGCGGGCCTTCTGGCACGTCGCATCGTCTTCAACAAGAAAGTCGGCGACCGGGTGGAACGTGGCGAGCGGGTTGGCTTGATCAAGTTTGGTTCACGCGTCGACGTTTTGCTGGAAACGTCGGCGCGCGTTGCAGTTAAAGTTGGAGATCGCGTGAAAGGCGGATCGAGCGTGCTGGCTTACCTGAGCGCCGAGCGACCGCTCGCAGCGGGCAGGACCGGACAGGCTCAGACGGGAGCAAGGTAATGGACCCAGAAGCTCCAGTTCCAAGGCGGCGTAGAGAAGACCGTCCTTCAGGACGATTGCGCAAGGGCTTGTATATTTTGCCTTCACTGTTCACCGCCGCGAATATCGCGATGGGCTACTACGCCATCCTGCAGGTCACTCATGCCACCGCTGCAGAACCGTGGCATTTTGATTTTGCGGCAAAGGCAATCGGGTTTGCGGTTTTGTTTGATGGTTTGGATGGCCGCATTGCTCGCATGACTCGCACCAGCAGTGACTTCGGACGGGAACTGGATTCGTTGGCCGACGTCATCACGTTTGGCGTTGCTCCCGCGCTGTTGGCATGGATGTGGGGATTTCGGCAGTTGCCGGTGTTCTTGTCGTCCACAGAACTCACCGGAAAAATGATTCAGCTTGGCGCCATCGCAAGCTTTCTGTTTCTGATGGCTGGCGCCAGCCGCCTGGCGCGCTTCAACATCGTATCCAATCCGCAACCCTCGAACCCGGGGCGGCCAGGGAAAAAATACTTTGTCGGAATGCCGATTCCTGCCGGAGCCGGAGTGATCGCCGCTGTGGTGCACTTTTCCGGTGGAGACCCGATTTCTTCGTTATGGAGTTGCATCACGTGGATGCTCATCCTTGTAGCCACGGGATATCTGATGGTCAGCACGTGGCGTTTCTATAGTTTTAAGGACATCGATTTCCGCTCGCGGCAGCCGTTTCAGTTGGTCATTTTGCTTGGCCTGCTGTTTGCGGCCATCTGGTTTTTCTCGCAATGGGTGCTGTTCGTGATCGCGCTGACCTATATGCTTTCCGGCGTGTTCTGGCGCATGCAATGGATCTTCCGCCGGAAACGTAATCCGCCTCCGCCCTCGTACCGCGAGGCCTCGCAGACCTCATGAGTTCGAACTTCAAGCCCGCTCCGGTGTCGCATGCCGAACCTGTTCGCGCAGGCCATTTCTATCGCCTTGCCATCGTCGGTGCAGGCACCCTCAAAGGGAAGGAAGTTGCGGAAGTGCTCAACGACCGCAATTTCCCATCCATCGATGTTCGATTGTTAGATGACGAGGAGGCGCTTGGGAAGTTGGAATCGGTGGGAGACGAAGTCACGTTCATCCAGAACGTCCGCACGGAACAATTCCAGAATATCGATTTTACTTTCTTTGCCTCCGACGCGGAGTCCACGCGCAAGAACTGGAAGACGGCGCGCAATGCCGGCAGCGCGATCGTGGATCTTTCTTCGACTCTGGAAGATGAGCCCGACGCGGCGGTGCGCTCGCCGTGGATCGAACGGCAACGCGGGCAGCCCTTGATTCCCGAGTTGCAGCCTGGTCCCGCGGTGGTGGCGCATCCCGCGGCTGTGGTGCTCGCGCTCCTCTTGTTGCGCATGCAAAAAGCGGGGCAAGTCAAGCGGGCAGTGGCTACGGTGTTTGAGCCCGCCTCGGAACACGGACAAAAGGGGATGGACGAACTACACGAGCAGACTGTGAACCTGCTCTCGTTTCAGCCCTTGCCCAAGAACGTTTTCGATGTGCAAGTGGCCTTCAACATGGTCGCCAGGTACGGTGACCACTCAGTACCCGCGCTCGGAACGGTGGAGAGCCGGGTGATGAAGCATTACCGGCGAATTGCTGGCGAGGACGCTCTGGTGCCATCGCTGCTGTTGGTGCAGGCTCCCATTTTTCACGGGCATGCCTTTGCGGTTCACCTTGAACTCGGGCAGGTGGCGGACGTGGAAAGCGTTTCGCGTGCGCTGACCGGTGAGCACGTGAACCTGACGCATGGGGCCGAAGACGCTCCTAGCAATGTGAATGCCGCGGGCCAGGCTGACATTCAGGTGTCGATCACTGCGGACGCGAGTCAAGCGAACGGGTTATGGTTGTGGGCGGCGTCGGATAATTTGCGAATCGCCGCCGCGACTGCGGTCGAGTGTGCGGAGACCATGGCGGCGACGCGGCCTCGAGGGAAAATCCAATGAGCCGTGCCTACGCGTTGGCCGTACTCCTCAGCGTTCTAGGCACGGGATGCGGCTACCACACTGCCGGACACACGGTAACGATTCCCGACAACGTCCGCATCCTCGCAATTCCGGCATTCGTAAACCAGACTCAGACCTTCAAGATCGAGCAGACGCTGACGGCGGCCGTGGTGAAGGAGTTTGTCACGCGCACTCATTACCACGTGATCAATCAAATGAGCGACGATGCCGATGCGGCGCTGCATGGGACGGTGTTGGCCAGCTACACAACACCCCTTACTTATGATTCGCAGACGGGACGCGCGGCCAGCGTGATGGTCGTGATCTCCATGAAAGTATCCTTGCTCGACAAGCAAGGCAAGGTGCTTTACCAGAATCCGGCGTATTTGTTTCGCGAGCAGTACGAAGTTCCACGCGATCTGAACAGCTTTTTCGAGGAAGACTCGCCGGCTCTTCAACGCCTGTCGCGCGACTTTGCGCAAACTCTGGTATCGAATATTCTGGAGGGGTTCTGATGCGAGCTTTTGCCCAGGCCGACCGCTTTGTATCGGATGTGCAAGCCCGCAAGCTGCGTCCTGCCTATGTGTTCGTGGGCGCTGAGGTCTTCTTTCGCAAACGCTGTCGCGAAGCCATTCTCGAACACCTGGTCACGCCCGACTTGCGGGATTTCAGCTTATTCGAGTTTGACCTTGCGGAAACTGATCTCGTGGAAGTCCTCGATCGTGCGCGAACACCTTCGCTGATGGCGCCTTTCCAGGTTTTCTTTGTCCGCGGGGTCAAGAACCTGTTCGGACGCGGGTCCAACGAAGAGAAACTGGCGGCGATCGAGGCGTACTGCAAAGATCCAAATCCCGACGCGGTGCTGATCTTTGTTGCCGATCACATCAGCATTCCCGCGGACCCGCGCCGCATGGAGTTGACTGACAAAGAACGATACGAACGCATCCGCGAGACGCTTGGACAATACTGCGCCATTGTCGAACTGGCGCGCGTGGAAGAAAGCGAAGCAGTGCGCTGGATTGGCGAATACGGCGCTACCCGCGATGTCAAGATCGATGCCGATGCCGCCCGCGAACTGGTGGACGCTCTCGGCGGCGACATGATGATGGTCTCCAATGAACTTGAGAAGCTGATGCTCTACGTGGGCGAAAAGAAACGCATCACGCTGGGCGATGTCGAGACTATGGTGCTCGCCGCGAAGCAAAGATCGTTGTATGAGCTGACCGATGCAATCTCCGCAAAAGATCGGGTGCGGGCGCTCGAGATGCTCGACGCAATCCTGAGCACGGGTGAAGGGGACGAGGCTGCGATCGGACATCTTTACATGCTGGCCAAGACTTTTCGTCAGATGCTGGTGATCCTGGAGCGAAACGTGCGCGACCAGCGCATGCTGTGGGCTGCGCTTTGGCAGGGATTCCGCGTGCCTCCGTTTGCCGCCGACGACATTATCAAACAGGCGCGACGCTACAAATCGAAACGAGAGCTGACGCGCGCCATCCGACTGGTGGCCAAGACAGATCTTGCCTTGCGTTCCAATCCGCCAAGCAAACGAATCGTGCTGGAGAAATTAGTGATGGACCTGACCTCGGAACCGAAACCAGAGGTCGGCTGGATGCAGGAAGAGTTGCCGGTGTGAAGCAGCACGTAGCAATTAGCACTTTAGTTGTAGTTGTTCTTAGCGGGACCGCCGATGCCGATAACCAACCCTGGCGATGTCGTTTCCTATACTCAGATGTGTGCCGAGGAGGGTGTCAACCTCCAGCGTGGGATGAATTTTCGGCTGCGACACGGTAGAAGTCTGATTCTCATGAGTCTTCGGAAAGGCGCCCCGTATGCAGACCGTCTGGAGGATGGGGGAAGGGTCCTTATCTACGAAGGGCACGACGTCGCGCGAATCCAGGGTGGTCCTGACCCCAAGCGAGCTGACCAGCCAGAGTTCTACCCAAGCGGAAGGCCCACCCAGAACGGCTTGTTTTGCGAGGCCGTGAATCGCTTCAAGGCGGGCGGATCGCCACCCGAACGGGTAAGAGTTTTTGAAAAGATACGCGCTGGCATCTGGGCCTACAACGGCCTATTTACGTTAACCGATGCGTGGCAAGAAGAATCGAACGGACGCAAAGTCTTCAAGTTCAAGTTGGAGCTAGTGGAAGACTTGCTGAGCCTGGATGCCCCGGACGTGGCCGCGCCAGAGCATGATCGAGTGATTCCGAGCGCCGTAAAACTGGAAGTATGGAAGCGCGACAAGGGACGATGCGTAGTTTGTGGTGGACAAACAAATCTTCACTTCGACCACGTTATTCCTTACTCCCAGGGCGGCTCATCGAGAGAGGCGAAGAACATACAAATTCTTTGTGCGAAGCATAACCTCGCAAAGCGAGATAGGATCGTCTAGCGTTCTCGCTCCGATGTTCAACCTGTCCGCTTATCTCGACCGTATAGCATACTCCGGGCCGCTTACGCCCACGGCTGACGTGCTGCGCAATCTGCATCGAGCGCATCTGTTGACCGTTCCCTTTGAGAATCTCGATATTGCCCTGGGTCGCAAGATCGTTTGCGACGAAAGCACCTTCATCCGAAAGATTGTGGAACGGCAGCGTGGCGGTTTCTGCTACGAACTGAATGGAGCATTTGCGGCGCTTCTGCGGGCACTCAGGTTTCAGGTCACGTTGCTCTCGGCTCGTGTCCCGCGCGAAGACGGCAGCGAGAGCCCCGAGTTCGATCATCTTGCATTGAGAATCGATCTGGATGAGCCTTGGCTGGCAGACGTAGGATTCGGCGACTCTTTTCTTGAACCGCTTAGGTTACAGCCTGGCATCGAGCAGTCGCATGACGACCGGACATTTCGAGTTGTGGATTGTGGGGATTCATTGCGCATGGAGAGAGCCGAGCGCGATGGCGCGTGGAAGAGGCAGTATTCTTTCACGCTGACGCCGCGAAGCCTCGACGACTTTGCCGCCATGTGCCACTACCATCAGACATCGCCAGAGTCGCCGTTCACG
>DATNHO010000170.1:0-6378 GCA_035604895.1 Terriglobales bacterium
GCGCAGATCGTTACCGCTCGCCATCTTCCGCTACAACCCGGAAGACATCGAGGCGCGAGTGGCAGAGCTGGAACGAATCTCACCGTTCTGGTGCATGTTAGGCGGGAGTCTTGGGGAAAAAAGATGGCATCCCGACCGGCCCAAGGACTGCGTTTGGGTAGGAGCGAAAGTTAAGAACCTGGGGAAAGACTACTGCACCGGAGCACCCGGTGCCGAAATCTTTCAGGTCTTTTTTGCCTAACTCCTGACGGGATCCTGTCCGTTAGCTCTCTTAACGACTGAGGGTTTTGGCGCAGGCCGCAAGGCTGTAGTCGCCCAAGCCCGACATGACGCGTGACTGCACCCGGACACTCGCGCCCGCCTGGCGCAAGCCGTCGAGAGGCTGGAGCGTGAAAAAGCGTGGAAGAAAACGTAAAAGGTCATATCGCCTGCTTGGGTGGTGCTCACAGCAGACCGAGCAGAAAGCCCGGCAATAAAGTACGGGCAAGCATTGGCATGGTGACCAACGACCCCGGTGTAGTCATGCTCCATAACGGAGGGCGAACCAGTTTGGAATGCCAGCGGCCCACGTCTCACTCAAAAACGAGTGCCAAGCGAGAACACTTCTCTATAAGATGTATTCGGTTGAATCAGTTGTTGCCCAAGAAATGGCAGAATAGAAGATCCTGGTACTTCAGCTGCCAGTTCGTATTGCCCTTGAATGAGATCGAGCGACTCTCGCGCTCCAGGGGAAAGCATCAGAGTACGACTCACTGGCCCGCTAACGTAAACTCTGATGCCATAGTTTGTGGCGTTTTCAAATGTGATGCTTGCCGTTGTTCCTGCGCCCGCTCGATCCTCTTGTATTGCCGGAAGAGATAAGTGATTCCCACGTCGAATCCTCTCGATCGCGGATCTTTCAGGGGACTCGCCATTTGATCGGGGCTGACGGGTTTCGGGTCCAGAGCGACTAAAGAGAGAACTTTGGGTTCGCGGTATGTGTTCCAACCAAGTCTCTTTGTCCAACACTTCACAGAACCCTTTAACGTAAGCGATGCAATACCACCATTCGTTCTTGCTGGAGGGCTCATTACAACTCATGTGATCAAGTGTGTAGTCAGAAAGGTGAAAGTTGTGAATATTGCTTAGCCCGCCAATGGAAACAAAGATCGGTGGCAAACTCTGACATGCCAACTCCACCCCGGTTTTTGCGTAATTCATTGCCTTCTCCTCAGCAATATTCTTGGCAGGGGAGATGCCCGTCAAGCCCACGACATTAACTGCTTTGCGGGCAGACAGCGCGGCTCTTGCTTCTTCTGCCTCGGCGGCTGCCTTGGCCACTACTTCTGTTCTCTTTGTGAAGTTCTGATCCACACAGTATCCCTTGGCATGCACGGCGCACACCCACTGATTTCCTTGTCGGTCACAGCTCGCGTCCATCTCGTAGTCGGCAAGCTTGTAGTCAGGAAAGATCAAGGGTCCAAGTGACATCCAATCGGTATCCAGCATGGTCGAGTTAAGATTTGGGCACTGACTTTTAAGATCGGACAATGCAAACTTACGGACGGATTCCTCAGCATCAGCCCTGTTCGTTCCAGTTGACCTCTTAAATGCAGTTACAGTCTTACTCCCCTCAGGTGGGGCGACCACGTCGGTTGAACTGCCACCGCGTGCGTCGCTAGTCCTGTCCACGTTCTTGGGTTCATGTGGTTGGTCTGCTGACAATGCCTGTGCTTCAGCAATCTGCTCGCGAGTCATCTCGTTAGCGACGTTGTCACGGCTCTTGGCGGCTGCCACGTTCCCCTGCGCTGCGGCAAGGTTGAACCACTTGTACGCTTGCACGTAATCCTTTGGTACACCGGCTCCGGCGTAGTATTTCGATCCCAGTTGGTATTGTGCCTCGGCGTTCCCTTGCTCAGCTCGGGCGCGCAACTGCTGCAGGCCAGTGCTCTGGCCACCTTGAAGATACCCTACACACGTTATCAGCAGGCAGACGACGACGTAGCAGACAAAGACTCCAAACGCCCGGCACACGTCACGCCGGTTGTTCAACCCTTTAGGGGTTTTTCTTCTTAGCAGCATCGTATGCTTCCCAAGCCTGCCTCAGATAAGTACCGCATTCGCTTCGAAAATCGGCAAGACTCTTGATGCTGAGAGTACGGTCTGTCTGGCAGGCGGCGATTATTTGCGGGCCACTGGAGTCGCAGCCCTGGCACGTGCAATCGTACATTTGAATAACGTCTTGCATGCGTGTGATACCATCGGAACAGTTATCGATGACGCGTTTGATTCCGGCAAACTCATCTTGGTGTACCTTATCCGCCTTATCCATCTCGACAATAGCCGTGTCAAGTTCACTGAAGTCCTTCGGTTTCGTGTCCGCCGTCGTAAATGCGGCTAGCGTTTTCTTTCGCTGTTGATCCCGTGCTAGTGCGATAGCACGTACTTTAAGGTTTTCAGCACGTAGATTCAGTTCGTCGAGGCGTTGTCCCAGGTTCCAGGCATTCAAAAACACATTGAATTCGTCACGCAAGTCCTGAATGTAGTCAGCGTATCTCTTCCCGGTTGAGATGGGATCACCGGGCGGCCTCTCAAAAGGTGGATTTTCTCCCGCTAGGTCACCTATAAATCCCTCAATTATCTCCTTCAGAATCTTGATATTCAACTGACCATAATCAGCCTGCTTTGCGAAAATCTCGGATGCGAGAGCCTGATAATCGCGGGCCAAGAACTGGTAGTCTCGCCGGAGTTGTTGGAAGCTGTCCCGCCGCGAGAGTTGGGCGTCCGCTATTGCCGGTGAGCAGAACATACCCACCAAGAAGAGTCCGATTTTGCTGCGCATCGCTTCTTCCCCTTTTGGAAAGGATGATATCGTGCGGCACCCCGCGGGCGCAAGGCCCGGAAGCGACAGGGCTCAGCATGCGCGCGCCCCACCGCGGCCCCAGCCGACTTCCTTCGAGCCGACGTGGAATCCTGAAACCGCCGTTCCCCCTGCGCCACTCATATTCGTGAGCGGCCCGGTTCTTGAAAGCGCCCGCACTTGTTCTTTAGCCCTCGCGCCTAATCGCGCGCCGTCCCCCGGATCCCATGCCGCGCGCCCCGCCCGCTTCCCTGAACAACCAGCCTGTGATCACCCACCGCCGCTTCGACCGCGCGCCGGGCTGGGCCCAATGATCTACTCGAAAAAGCACCCGCTCTGCTCAGCGTGAGCGCGTGCACGCTTTATCTCCGAAATTGAGATCTTCAACCGATTCCGAACTGCGCGTTGTGCAGTCTGCAGGGACGGCGTAATCAGGTATTTGCACAGCATCGGTTCCCACACTTCGCCGGTCTCCAGATCAACGACAAGAAACTGTACGTGGACACTGCCGGGACCTGGGTTCGCCCACAGGACATCAAAGGTAACGGCTTTCAGCGGCGGCTTTTGTTACCGGTAGTGTTCGCGCTCCATGAACACAAGGACGTCGCTCGCCCGGACCAGCGCGGCCGTCGTCTGCTGCCACGAGGGAGCCGCAAAGCGTTCAAGTCCGTGTTCTCGGAGCATGCGTTCCGCGTAAGGCGCGATTGGGATTCCGCGGTGCAACGTCGCCCCGATACCACTCGACAACACGCGAACTCCCGGAGTGCCTTTGGACGCGCAGTACGCCTCGGCGAGACGGCTACGGTATATGTTGCCGGTGCAGATGAAGTGTATGGTCATGTTAGCGTTGAAGAGGCCCTCCGCGCGGCGGAGAGATGTGGTAATCCCATAGGGGACGTCAACCACGCTTCAAATTTCCGGTCGGCCGTGTGATGAAGGAGCGCGATTGTAGAGCACGGGTCGCATGATGATTTTCTGGCCCGAAGTGGACACTTGGTGCAAAATCAGCTCAAAGAAAGTCCTTCAGAGTATCTCGTATCGTGACGCCGATGCCCGCGTGGACCTTTTACTTCTTCGCCTCGTTTTCCGCTTGAATAAAAGCTTCTACGTTGCTCTTGTCAATCAGAGTAGCGCCCGTATTCACATAGACGGGGATAGGGGATCTGCTGTCTCTCGCGAAGTTGATCTGGAGCGATGCCGGCTTGCGGTGATGGAGGTCATCTAGGTTCTTCAGGCCGTAGAATGCCATGGTGTAGGGCTTCTGCGCAACGGTGGCGGCAATAACGCCCTTCTGAATCCACTCCAGGGTCGGTGGGTCCGTGTCCATGGCGATGACCACCTTGTTCTTGACGTACTTCCGGCTCAGGACCTCCGCCACTTCGGCACAGGCGCTGGCTTCAAGGCAGAGAAAGGCATCCACGGCGTGCGACCCCCTCTCTACCAGATCCATCGTGCGGTCGAACGCAACGCGCGCGTCACCTTTGATATCGACGATTTCTGCAATGTGAATATCAGGGGTGGTGGAGAAGGCATCCAGGTACCCGTTCAACCGCTCTTTCAGATTGGTCTGCTCCGGCATGGTGAAGAAGAGCACGCTACCTTTGCCACCCAAGGCCTTGGCCGCGATACGACCTGCTGTGCGGCCTACCTCGCGATTATCGGTACCGATGAACATCAGGCGCTTACTGGCTGGCGCATCCGAATCTATCGTGATAACCGGAACCCCTTGGGTGATAGCCGTATCGATTGCCGGCGTGATAACGACCGGGTCCGCTGCAGAAACCAAAATGCCTCTTGGTTTCCCAGCGAGAATACGTTCGAACGCCTCGCGTTCTCCCTTCGGGTCATAGGTGTCTGGCCCAACCATTTCGGCATTCACGTGCAGTTGGGCGGCCGCCCTAAGCAGACCATTGGCAGCCATCTGCCAGTAAGGAAGCTTGGTGTTGGTGGAGACGAGGTAATACTTCTCATCCCGTTGGTGCTCAGATCCGCCGCAGTTCAGAAGCAATAGAACCACAGTGGCTAGGAATACGCGACTTGCTAGTTCTCTCGACATGACGACCTCCTTGGAGTTGCCGCCCATGATGCGCCCGAGCCTTCGAGAGTGCGCAATTTCATCGAAACACCCGTGTCGACCCTCGGGCTCATCGCGCTTCACAAGAAAGGATTCCGGCCAAGTTTACGCCCAGCGTCCGCCCTGCAAGCGCGATTATTCGGCGGTGTCGCTCGTGTACCATCCGAGCGAAATACTACAGCCGCTGTGACCCTAAATCAAGGCCTACTCAATTATTGAGACCGCTCAGGCCTCGAGCAGCCAGGCCCCGCTATCACGGCGGAAACAGGCGTCGTCAGCCGCGGGCCGCAGTTTGCGTGTTCCCGGCCTTCTATGCGTCGGTTTCTGAGCTGCTCGATGGCGCACCTCACTGCGCGGTTCCGTTCATTTCGGCCTGGCAGGGGCTGTGTCGCTGACGTTTTCGCTGGAAGGCTGCGAGTTGAAGGCGGAGAGCGGCGTTCTCGATCGCAACGGCTCTATGACCGATCCGCCCGTGCTGCTTCACGATGCTCCGCCCGCCGCCGCGACTTTATACATATGTCGCTCCTTGCGCGCTGGCTGCCGCACCGGCCCGCCCCACGCACGCCAGGCTGCACCAATAACTCGCATCGCTTCCGTGCGTTCGAATGGCTTTGCCAGCACATCGTAGGCGCCCAGGTTCAGGGCTTCGGCCCACAGGCGTTCATCTGCAAGCCGTGACGTCACGATGAGAGACGGCGGATCGGGCAGGATGGTCACCTGCTCGAGGACGTCCTTCCACGAACCTGGCGTCAAATCCCGCTCACAGACGACAACTTCGAATTGACGCTTCCGGAGGGCAGCAAGCCCAAAGGCGAGCGTGGTGCAGGCGTTCACTCTGAATGTACGGATCGGGTCGAGCGTGCCTTGCAGGCGATTAAGAATGTTTTGCAGGAGGAAGTGATCCTCTTCCATCGGGCTTATCGACAGAACCGGAACGACGCCGTTCGTCGCGATTTCGGGGGAGTTATTCATTACAACATCCTTCCCATCACGCTTCTCCTCTTCTCCGGAACCGAAAAAGAACGTGGGAAATAGGTAGCCGCTACAGTGTTCGGTTAATTTCGCTTCGCCGGTCTTGTTCGGCCCAAGACCAATCCTCTTCGGGCGATCCGATGGGACAACCCCTCTCCAGCCAATGCAAGTAAGCAAGCCGGGCAATATCCGTCTGGTCGGGACTGATCGTGGCGGGAATTTCGCGTGATCCGCCACCGGTAGTCGGTTTGTGCAAGCGCCGCGTTTGTTTGGGCATGACTTCGGATTCCTTTTCGGTTCAAAACGGTGGCGCCAGCGGGCTCAGCGTGGGGACACGTGAAACCGTAACACAGACCGAACAACACAGTCGGTCCTCAGCTTCAGAACTGTTCCTGGGCTGGATTACTCCGATTATCGGATTATTTACTCTCAAAGTACAGAAGTGTTAATCCGAAAGCGGTCCGAATCGGACTACTCGTCCGATTTGACCCAG
>DATNHO010000171.1:0-21309 GCA_035604895.1 Terriglobales bacterium
GACTCACCCGGAACGCTTCGTCCGCCGCCCTCCCAAGCCGCCTTCTCTCCCTACTGCCGTCTGGATCAACAAGCCTCCGGACCAGGAGAAAGCTCCTTAAACTTTCACGCTGTGTGTCTCATTTTCATTGACACGCACCGAGGACGTCCTTAACGTCTTCATTTATGGCAGCTGGGAGGAGCGGGTCTCGCGTGTCCGCAATAGGGTTGACTTGTCACAGGACATTGAGGAATTGATTCGTTTGACCGACCACGAACGCGCCCGCTATATCCGGGCCAACTACGGACGCGACTGGAAGGATCCGCATCTCTATCACATGATGATTAGCTCACAAATTGGCATCGAAACCGCCGCATGGATGATCGTCAATGCCGTTAAGCGAAGTATCATCCGTGATTGTCTTGGTTGCCAGTAAGGACTTCGTGTGGGCCGCCCTTTTCCTGGGAAAATTGGATAGATCCTATGAACGTCTTCGTCATTAACGCAGGGAGCTCGAGTCTGAAATTCCAGGTGATCGCGACAGACGTTGAGCGAATCAAGCAGGACAACGATGAGCTTTTGTGCCGCGGGCAGGTGGAGCGGATCGGCGGGGAAGCTATCTTCACCGTGCAGAGCCACACGGGCGTCCGCCACAAGCTCACGGCGCCGATCCGCGATGTTTCGGCGGCACTCGATTATGTGCTGCGCTGGTTGGCATCAGATCGCTCCGGGATCGATGAGATTCGCAGCCTGGGGGACATCCAAGCAGTGGGGCACCGCGTGGTGCATGGCGGCGAGCTGTTTAAAAAGTCGGCCATCATCAACGATGAGGTATTAAAGGGGATTGAGGACTGCATCGACCTCGCGCCTCTTCACAATCCCAACAACCTGATTGCCATTCGGGCGTTGCGGGAGATTCTCGGCCAGGCGACGCCACAGGTGGCAGTATTTGATACGGCTTTTCACACCTCGATTCCCGAGCACGCTTACCTCTACGCGGTGCCCTATCATCTGTACCGCCGTCACCGCATCCGGCGCTATGGCTTTCACGGAACATCGCACCGCTACGTCGCGTTTCGTTACCGGGCTTTGCACGGGCTCACCCGCGAACAAACGCACATCATCACACTTCACCTGGGGAATGGTTGCTCGGCCGCTGCAATTCGTGGCGGCCACCCCGTAGACACCTCAATGGGCATGACGCCCCTCGAGGGTCTAGTGATGGGAACTCGCTCGGGCGATCTGGACCCAGCGATCGTCAACCTGATCGCGAACAAGGAAGGGCTCTCCACACACGAGGTCGAGACTCTCTTGAATACGCAGTCGGGCCTGCTTGGCATCTCTGGCCTGACCAATGACATGAAGGTATTGGAGGAGGAACTTAAGGAGCACGAGGACCGCCGCGTCGGTCTGGCGATCGAGGTCTTCTGCTATCGGGCGCGGAAGTATATCGGCGCTTATCTAGCGTGCATGGGCGGGGCTGACGCGGTGGTATTTACTGCCGGTATTGGCGAGCATTCGCCTGAGATACGCGCGCGCATCTGCACGGGCCTCGAGTGGGCCGGCCTGACGATAGATGTGAGTCAGAATCAACAGATGGTTGGGCGGGAAGGCCGCATCAGCACAGAGGGATCGAAGCTGCACGCTTGGGTAATTCCCACCAACGAGGAACTGCTGATTGCGCGCGACACAGTACGATGCATTCTGGGAGAGCCACACCCGTCCTAACGGAAAGCGCAATGGGCTCTCGAACGTAAGTAGAGCTGTTTTGGCCGTCAGTTCCCGGGGTGTCGACGCCATGTTCTTACGCGTACGGATGATGTCGCAGCCTTGTCGAGATGAGAGCCAGCCCGCCAAACTCGAAGCATCGCGATCATGGCTGCGCCGAATTTCGGCAGAAGACATAGGCACCTGCTGACGCCGATGACATGGATATGATTTGCTGCGTCTCAATGCCCGCGGTAACTCTCAAGTATTAAGGATCTTGCCCACTCTTTCATGCTTCGCTGCGAATGGCCACCCGAATGCGGATTCGCAGGTGAAGCTCGAAGATCCGCATTCATGCATAAAGCGCTATTAAGGCACGGAAAGCCAGATCAGGGCATTCGAGCGAAAACGCCATCGCAGAGGCCTCCAGAGGCGTTATATCGACCTTAAGTCTTGGGCAGAAGGAGTTTACAAGAATGACACCGGTTATAGAAACGGAACAACGCTCCAGCGACTCGTTGAGTGCTTATGGGATCGCACGAACCACGATTTCGGGGTCGCCCCTGAGTCCGTCAGAGCAAGAGAAGATCGACGCTTACTGGCGAGCATGCAACTACCTGGCGCTCGGTATGATCTATCTTCAAGACAATCCACTTTTGAAAGAGCCGCTCAAGCCCGAGCACATCAAGAACCGGCTTCTGGGCCACTGGGGATCGAGCCCCGGACTCGCATTCATTTATATCCACCTGAACCGCCTGATTAGAAAGTTTGACCTCGACATGATCTTCATGGCGGGACCCGGACATGGCGCGCCGGGTGTTTTAGGCCCCGGCTATCTCGAGGGCACCTACTCCGAGATTTACCCCGAAAAGAGCGAGGACGAGCATGGATTACGCGAATTCTTCAAACAGTTTTCGTTTCCCGGCGGCATCGGCAGTCACTGTACGCCAGAGACGCCCGGGTCGATACACGAAGGCGGTGAACTCGGCTATGTGCTATCTCACGCCTGTGGAGCGGCTTTCGACAATCCGGATTTGATTGTTGCCGCCGTAGTCGGCGATGGTGAGTCGGAAACAGGGCCGCTGGCGACATCCTGGCACATTAGCAAGTTCCTCAATCCCATTCGCGATGGCGCTGTCCTGCCGATTCTCCACCTGAACGGGTATAAGATCAATAACCCTACTCTCCTCGCTCGGATTACTCACGAAGAGTTGGAGGACCTTTTTCGCGGCTACGGCTGGACGCCCTACTTCGTCGAAGGATCCGATCCCGGCAGCATGCACCAGGCAATGGCGGCGACCGTGGAACATTGTGTTGAGGAGATTCGAAACGTGCAACGCGAATGCCGTGAAACCGGAGTGCCACGCCGGCCGCGTTGGCCTATGATCGTTCTGCGTTCCCCTAAAGGATGGGGTGCGCCGACGCAGGTCGCCGGCCACAGGGTCGAGGGCTTCTGGCGGGCGCACCAGGTTCCATTGACGGATGTTAAGAAAAATCCCGAGCAACTGCAGATTCTCGAGAAGTGGATGCGCGCGCAGAACCCCGAGGAACTTTTTGACAAAAATGGCCGGCTGATCCCAGAGCTGAAAGAGCTCGCGCCTGTGGGGGAGCGCCGCATGAGTGCTAATCCTCACGCCAACGGGGGGATCCTCAGAAAGGCGTTACGCCTGCCCTCTTTCAGCGACTACGCTCTCAAGGTGGAACGGCCCGGAGCGATCGAGGCAGAGAATGTCCCTCCGTTGGGCGCGTTCCTGAGAGACGTGATGAAGCTGAACATGACCAACTTCCGCGTGTTCGGGCCCGATGAAACTACCTCCAACAAGCTGCAGGCAATCTATCAGGCCGCCAAGAAATTCTGGATTGCCGAGTACTTTCCCGAAGACCAGGACGGCAGCGAACTGGCGCCGGATGGCCGTGTCGTTGAGATGCTCAGCGAGCACACAATGGAGGGCATGCTCGAAGGCTACCTGCTCACGGGGAGAAACGGTTTCATTTCTTCGTATGAAGCGTTCGTGCATGTGATCGACTCCATGTTCAACCAGCATGCGAAATGGCTGTCCATTTGCAACCAGTTGTCCTGGCGCCGGGACATCGCCTCACTGAACCTGCTGATCACATCCACGGTCTGGCGGCAGGATCACAACGGCTTCACCCATCAGGACCCCGGATTCCTCGACGTGGTGCTCAACAAAAGTGCGGCAGTCACGCGCATCTATCTGCCGCCAGATGTGAACTGCCTGCTCTCAGTCGCCGACCACTGCCTGCGAAGTGAGAACTACATCAATGTGATCGTCTCGGATAAACAACTCCACCTGCAGTACCTCAATATGGAAGCCGCCATCGAACACTGTACGAAGGGCATCGGTATCTGGGACTGGGCGAGTAACGACCAAGGCTGCGAACCCGACGTGGTGTTTGCCTCGGCGGGCGATATACCAACACAGGAGGCCTTGGCCGCAACGGTGCTGCTGCGAGAGGAATTCCCTGATATCAAAATCCGGTTCATCAACATAGTCGACCTTTTCAAACTCGAGCCGAACACGGAGCATTCGCACGGGCTGACGGATCGCGACTTCGATTCTCTCTTCACCACGGACAAGCCCATCATTTTCAACTTCCACGGCTACCCTTGGCTGATTCATCGTTTGACTTATCGCCGGAAGAACCAGCGGCTTCATGTCCGCGGGTACAAGGAGAAAGGCAACATCAATACTCCAATGGAACTAGCGATCAATAACGAAACCGATCGATTCAGCCTGGCAATCGATGCGATCGATCGTATTCCCAGACTCGAAAGAATCGGCGGACATGCGAAAGAAAAATTCCGCAACCAGCAGATCGCGTGCCGGCGATATGCATACCAGCATGGGATCGACTCGCCAGAGATTACCGGGTGGCGCTGGCCGCAATAAACAAAGGACGAAAGGATTCCCGATGAGCGCAACACTCGTGACTCCCGAGGCTTCAGTACGTTCTCCAATCGGTCTGACCAGTATCAACACTATCCGCACGCTCGCTATGGATGGAGTACAGGCGGCCGACTCCGGTCATCCTGGAACTCCTATGGCCATGGCTCCGGTGGCTTATTGCCTGTGGCAACAATTCCTGCGCTTCGACCCGCAGGACCCCGTTTGGCCCAATCGCGACCGGTTCGTCCTGTCGATTGGCCACGCTTCCATGCTGCTTTATGCGCTGCTCCACTTGACGGAAGTGCGGGCCGTGAGCAAGGATTACGAAATTCTGGGGCAACCTTCCGTGCCGCTGGACGCCCTCAAAGCGTTCCGGCAGTTGGATAGCCGCTGTCCGGGGCATCCTGAGTACCGCTGGACATCCGGAGTAGAGACCACAACGGGGCCGCTCGGCCAGGGCGTTGCGACAAGCGTTGGAATGGCGATCGCGCGGCAGTGGCTGGCGTCCCGATACAACCGCCCCGGCTTCGACCTGTTCGACTTCAACGTCTACGCGCTTTGCGGAGATGGTTGCATGATGGAGGGCGTCTCCGGTGAGGCCGCATCGCTCGCGGGGCACTTGGGGCTCTCCAATCTCTGCTGGATTTACGACAACAACCACATCACCATCGAAGGCAATACCGCTCTGGCTTTTAGCGAGGATGTGGCCACGCGGTTCATCGGCTATGGGTGGAACGTCACGCGGGTGGGCGATGCGAACGATTTGGAAATGCTCGCGCGTGCGTTCCGAACGTTCCAAAACACCAACGACCGGCCCACTCTGATCATCGTCGACAGCCATATCGGTTATGGCGCGCCCCACAAGCAGGATACCAGCGGCGCGCACGGCGAGCCCTTGGGAGAAGAGGAGGTTCGTCTCGCCAAACGGAACTACGGCTGGCCCGAAGACAAGAAATTCTATGTGCCGGATGGCGTTTACGATCACTTCCGCCAGGGGATTGGTAAGCGAGGCAAGGACCTGCGCAATGCCTGGTTTGAGCGAATTGCCGAGTATCGCAAGCAATATCCCGAGCTTGCCGAAGATCTGTTTCGTATGCAGCACCGGGAGCTTCCCGAAGGTTGGGACCACGGCCTGCCCGAATTCGCCGCGGACCCGAAAGGCTTGGCAACACGCGAGTCCTCGGCGAAGGTGCTGAATGCAGTGGCGAAGAACATTCCCTGGCTGATCGGCGGCTCCGCCGATCTGGGCCCGTCCACTAAGACCCGCCTTACCTTCGATGGCGCGGGCGATTTTTCGGCCGAGAATTACGCCGGGCGCAATTTCCATTTCGGAATCCGGGAGCACGCCATGGGCGCGATCCTGAACGGAATGAGCCTGGTGAAAGTGCGCCCATTCGGCTCTGGATTCTTTATTTTCGTGGATTATATGCGGGGATCGCTCCGCTTGAGCGCATTAATGGAGCTTCCCGTGATCCACATCTTCACTCACGATTCGATTGGAGTGGGTGAGGATGGCCCAACTCATCAGCCAGTGGAACAATTGGCGCACATGCGCTCCACGCCCGGCTTGATTATGATCCGGCCATGCGACGCGAGTGAGGTTCGGGAAGCATGGAAAGTAATTCTCCAATTGCACCATGAGCCGGCCGTGCTGGTGCTCACGCGACAAGCGGTCCCCACGATCGATCGCTCCAGATATGCCGCGGCCTCCGGCCTGGCCCGGGGCGCGTACGTCCTCGCGGATGCTCCGAATGCCGCTCCGGACGTCATTCTCATCGGAACCGGCAGTGAGGTTTCACTCTGTCTCGAAGCTTACGAGGAACTGACCCGCGACGGCGTACGCGCGCGAGTAGTCAGCATGCCGTCATGGGAACTGTTCGACGACCAAGACTCCGATTACCGGAATTCTGTTCTGCCCCCAACGGTAAAGGCGCGAGTTTCCGTGGAGCAGGCTTCGGACTTTGGCTGGGCTAAATACACTGGTGCGGAAGGCCATAGCATTTGCATTGAGTCTTTTGGAGCGTCTGCTCCTCTCAAACAGCTGTTGAAGAAATTCGGATTTACCGCGGATCACATCGTTGCCGCGGCGAAGAGTCAAATTGTCCGGCATAAAGTGCAGAAGTAGACGAGGAGAGTATGCGAATAGGTATCGGCGCGGATCACGGTGGTTTTCTTATGAAAGTGCAACTCACCAGAAAGCTGGCGGAGGAAGGATATGAGGTGATCGATTTCGGAAACATGGTTAACGATCCCAATGATGACTATCCCGACTTCGCAATCCCGCTCGCGCGGGCAGTTGCAAGCGGATATGTCGAGCGGGGCGTCCTGCTGTGCGGCAGCGGCGTCGGCGCATCGGTGGCGGCTAACAAAGTGAATGGCGTGCGCGCGGCGCTGTGCCATGACGATTATTCGGCACGCCAAGGCGTAGAGGACGATGATATGAACGTTTTGTGCCTCGGCGGGCGGACGACGGGAATCGAAGTGGCATGGGATTGCGTGAAGAGTTTTCTGAGCGCCCGATTTAGTGAGGCCACGCGCCACCGGCGCCGCCTCGAAAAGGTGAAGGAACTGGAGCAGAGCGCAGTCGCGAATTGAGGAAAACGATCATGACCCTTTTAGAGTCTCTAAAGAAACACACCACTGTTGTCGCGGACACTGGAGACATCGAGGCCATTGCCCGGCACCGTCCCCAGGACGCCACCACCAACCCGTCACTTCTTTACCAGGCGGCGCAGATGCCGGCTTACCAGCACCTGGTGGACGAAGCCGCGGAACTGGCTTCCGAACGGGGCGGCGGCCATGCGGAAATGGCTGAGGAGTTTATCGACCGGCTCTTCGTGTTATTCGGATGTGAGATTTTGAAGGTCATTCCCGGGCGCGTATCCACCGAAGTAGCCGCCCGCTTGAGTTTCGATACGGAGGGCACCATCGCCAAAGCCCATAGGCTCATTTCCCTGTACGAAGCGAAAGCCATAAAGCGCGATCGCGTCCTGATTAAGATCGCCAGCACCTGGGAAGGCATCCGTGCCGCCGAGATGCTTGAGTGCGAAGGCATTCACTGCAACCTGACTTTGCTGTTCAGTTTCGCTCAAGCGGTTGGGTGCGCCGAGGCGGGAGTGACTCTGATTTCACCCTTCGTCGGCCGTATCTATGATTGGTATAAGAAGGAACACGGCGGCGCGGAGATTTCACCGGACCAGGACCCCGGGGTTGCATCAGTAACCCGCATTTACAACTATTACAAAAAGTTTGGCTACAAGACCCAGGTGATGGGCGCGAGCTTTCGCAACGTCAATCAGATTGTCCGCCTGGCCGGAGCCGACCTGCTCACCATCAGTCCCGAGCTCCTCGACCAGTTGGAGCAGACCGAGGGAATGCTCGATTGTCAGCTCGATCCCGAAGAGGCCAAAGCATCTGCCGGAGATCGCCTTCACCTGGATGTGAAAACGTTCCGGTGGATGCATAATGAAGACGCCATGGCGACGGAGAAGCTGGCTGAAGGCATCCGCAAGTTCCACGCCGATGCCCGCCATCTCCAAGAGTACGCACTATCCCAGATTGCCTCGAAGGTCGCGTAAGTCGTGATTGAACCGCGGGCGGTTCTTTGGGACTTGGATGGCACGCTGATCGATTCGGAAGAGTTCCACTGGATTGCCTGGCGGGACACCTTAGCGAATCGTGGGATTTCAATCACGCGCGAGCAGTTTCTGTCCTCTTTCGGCCAGCGCAATGATGCCGTCATTTCCCAATGGTTGGGTGCGGCGGCGACAGCAGACCGCATCGCCGAAATTGCAAATGCCAAAGAGCAACTGTATCGCGATCTGATCCGCAAGAATGGAATACAGCCCCTGCCGGGAGTTGCCACCTGGGTGCGCCGACTTCACGAACAGGGGTGGTTTCAGGCGATCGCTTCCTCGGCGCCGCGACTGAACATCGACGCTGTTCTCGATGCTCTGGGATCGGCGAAGTATTTTGAGGTCATTGTCTCCGCGGAAGAAGTCCAAAGAGGGAAACCGGATCCCGAAGTTTACATAACCGCAGGCTCCCGCGTCGGCACACCACCTGCCCGATGCATTGTCGTCGAGGATGCGGCCGCCGGTATTGAGGGAGCCCGCAAAGCGGGGATGTGGACTATCGGAGTCAGTCGCCACGCCCAGCCCTTGCCCGCCGATATCGTGGTGCAGTCACTGGATCTTCTGGCAGAGGATGCTTTTGAAAGGTTGTTGGAAAGCCGGCCCCTTCACTCGTCCGACTAAGTAAATACGCGGCCAATTCTCCCTGAGCGCCCTAGGTCGAACAGGCAAATGGGATGTGGCTTCTCTCGTGAGCGCGGCGCAGGCTCCGATGGGTTTGCTGTTGTCTCTACTAGGGCCGCTTGCTACGGCTGCTGTTCGTGCGGTACCGAGCCACGTGCTTCTCGGCTCGACGAAGCTACTACATCACTCACTGATACAGACGGCCGATCACAGCAGCGTTGTGAACGATTGAGCGAAGGTGCTCACCGATGTTACAGCACTGTCCGTACGAAATCCTTACAGCTGCCGATAGCGGTCAAAATCGACCGACCAAAAGTTCGACCTTCTATGAACTGAAGTTCATCCGGATACCCTGCCGCGTTTTTAGGATCCTAGTTCGGACGCCGCCCAGATGCTCGGCACATGGCGCTCGGCGACAATCTTGGGCGCTCAGCCCGGCATGCTTCATACATGTTGAACGGCCATAGCCCGCTCCCGGCGGCATGCCTCTGTGAAATCTCGGAGCGGATCTAGACTCTCCTCACCCTTCGCAACCCGCGCAAGAATCACGGCGGGATCCTCCGGCGGCCGTTCGTAGAACTCAAGCAGCCGCTTACCCACCTCCTCCGCTGCGTGAAGAACTTGGTCGGTTGATGTCAGGCGGATTCGTGCCACCTTCGAGTAGAGCCACATGATCTTAGCGGGCTCGATTGCTGATTTTTGAATGGCGTCCACAAATAGAGGTACAGCTTCTTCGACAAATTTTCCGTAGAGTTCCTGATGCTCCTCTAATTCTGCTGCTAATCGGGCCCCTCGAGCTTGGAGCCGATGGCCTATGAACGTAGCAGCTACTGATGAGCAAGCGCCTACGGTGGAGCCAGCCACTGCCGCAAGCGCCACGATGATCGTTGTATCGACTGCCATTCCGCATTGTCCCCAACAGTGACTTAGCAATTCGCGTTCCTGGAGTTCTAACTCAACGTACCTGGTGACGCAAGGCACCAATTCTCCAGGAATTTCGCGGGCAGAAAGAATACTGCATCATCCCGTTAGTACGTGGGGCACGGCTTGCCGGATGCGGTCACCCGTCACGGTGCGAATCGTCGACGGGCATAATGGTCGGATTTCAGATCCGTGCTGGTCAGCAGATGCCGATGTCTTCTGCCGAACTTCCGGCAGAGCGTGCAGCGGCTTCGCGGCGTTGGCTTGAGCCGCCGGGCTGGATTCCATCTCGAAGGCTCGCCAGATCATCGGTTCCCAGTCATGATTTCTCTCAGATTGAGATACAGGCACGAAATTCCGTGCGGCATCAGGAATGCTTTGAATGGCTGGGAAGCCTGATTGTCCGAACATGCCGGGCACATCTGGAAACTACAACCGTGTTCAGTACAAAGAAGCCGTCCCAATGGTTTGCAGAATAAGGTACGTGCCCAAAGGCTTGTGAGAATTACGCATGAGTGCCGTGATGCCACACGAGGGACGAGTCGGTGAGGAGAATCTGGTCCCAGCCATCGTGACCGGTTGTAGCTATCCACTAGGAGCTACGCTGATACACGGTGGCGCAAATTTCTCAATCTTCTCCCGGAATGCGACCAGCATCCAACTGCTGTTATTCGATCGGGTGGACGACTCTCGTCCTTCGCGTGTTATACCAATTGATCCTTTAACCAACCGAACGTACCACTACTGGTACACTTTCGTGCCCGGCATACAGGCGGGGCAGATTTATGGCTTCCGGGCTGGCGGGCCATTCGAGCCAGATCGGGGTCTCAGGTTCGATCCGTCCAAGCTATTGCTCGACCCATATGGCCGCGCCATTGCCGTCCCGAAAAACTATAGCCGTGAGGCAGCACGTCTGGCAGGAGAAAACACCGCGACGGCGATGAAGAACTTGGTTACGGACCCCGACGCATTTGACTGGGAAGGTGACCAGCCGCTGAAACAGCTTTGGTCGCGCACGATCATCTACGAGTTGCACGTGCGCGGCTTCACCGTACACCCCAGTTCCGGCTTGGCGGAATCGAAACGCGGCACGTACGCAGGACTCGTCGAGAAGATCCCCTACCTTAAGCAACTGGGTATTACCGCGGTCGAGCTGCTTCCGGTGTTTCAGTTTGATCCTCAGGATGCGCCCCGAGGCCGAACGAACTACTGGGGCTACTCACCTGTTTCATTTTTTGCACCGCACCAGGCATACAGCTCGCGTCAGGAACCGCTGAGCGCGGTGAACGAATTTCGGGATATGGTGAAGGCACTGCACCGGGCCGGCATCGAAGTCATCCTAGACGTAGTTTTTAACCACACCGCGGAGGGCGGACACGGTGGCCCGACACAGTGCTTCCGCGGCCTTGACAATCCTACTTACTACCTGTTGGAAGCAGACCCCTCACGCTACGCGAACTTCACTGGCACCGGAAATACGTTGAATGCGAACCATCCGGTTATACGGCGCATGATCGTGGACAGCCTGCGTTACTGGGTGAAAGAGATGCACGTGGATGGCTTCCGCTTCGATCTTGCGTCCATTCTTGCGCGTGATACGTCCGGCGAGGTGATGCCGAATCCGCCGGTGCTTTGGGACATCGAGTCCGATCCGGCTCTAGCAGGTACAAAGATGATCGCGGAGGCATGGGACGCGGCAGGTCTCTATCAGGTCGGCAGCTTCGTGGGCGACAGTTGGAAGGAGTGGAACGATCGGTTTCGCGACGACGTCCGCGACTTCGTCCGGGGCGTGAATGATTCGGTGGGCCGCGCAGCCGATCGTCTTGTGGGCAGCCCAAGTATTTATGGTTGGAAAGAGCGCGAACCCGAGGAGAGTATCAATTTTCTTGCGTGCCACGATGGCTTTACCCTCAACGACGTGGTCTCTTATAACCACAAGCACAACGAAGAGAATGGCGAGGACAACCGCGATGGATCTGAAGAGAACCAAAGCTGGAACTGCGGCGTCGAAGGTCCGACGGACGATCCCGCAATCGAGACGCTGCGCAACAGGCAAGTAAAGAACTTTTTTACAGCGGTCATGTTGTCCGGTGGCGTGCCCATGTTTGTCATGGGTGATGAGGTGCGGCGTAGCCAGCGCGGCAACAATAACGCCTATTGCCAGGACAACAATACGAGTTGGTTCGACTGGAACCTGCTCTCCAAACATACCGACGTCCTCCGGTTTGTGAAGCTGCTGATTGAGCGGCGTGTGATCCGAGACGTCGACCATGAACGCCGGCGCATGAGTTTGAGCCAGGTTCTCAGCGAACAAAAACACGCCTGGCACGGTGTAAGGCTCAATCAGCCGGACTGGTCGTCTTTTTCGCACAGCATCGTAATCGGCGGAGAGCTGAAGAGCGAGGGCGTACTGGCGCACGTGATTCTGAATGCGTATTGGGAGCCTCTCGACTTCGAGCTTCCGATATTGAGGAACGGAAGAGAGAACTGGGGGCGTTGGATCGATACTGCGCTGGATCCGCCGAATGAGATTTGCGAATGGAATTCGGAGCAACCCGTTCTGGGAACAACGTATCGGGCTGGTCCGCGGTCGGTGGTAGTGCTCATCGCTGATAACGGATTAACAGCTGGCATGCCGGCTGAAGACTCCTCGACACCGACCGAGGTTATCTCGATCGTCAGAACTGTGTTTCAGCGCGATCATTCGGTAGGGTCATCGGTGGACAACGGGATCAAGTGGTGACCGGCTCTTCAGAACTGACGTATACCGGGGTCCTTCTTGCGGTTCTTGCAAACCAAGTTTGTTTGCCTATCCCCTCAATTAACATCACTGAATAAAAGGAGCTTCATGACAACAGAAGATCTTGCGGAGCCGAAAATAGCGAGCCTACCTCCGGTTCCGAAGGGCTCAATGCGGGCTTCGGAACTGCTGCGACAGTATGGTTGCGGGCCGATCCCTTTCGTCGGAACAGAGAACGCATTCTATGAGAGGCATCTGATATTCGACAGAGTGATTGATCCGAAGGTTGCGACGGCGCGGGAACGCTTCGAAGCATTTGCCCATTCCGTCCGCGACGCCCTCGCGCAACGTTGGGTGCTGACCAAGAAAACATACGAGAGAGAAAACCCGAAACGGATTTATTATCTGTCGATGGAGTTTCTGATCGGACGTTCTGCGGCAAATAATGTAACCAACTTATTACTTGATCCTCTCATACAGCAAGCGGAGAAAGAAAAGGGGATCGACTGGCTCAGCCTGCTCGAGGAGGAGCCGGATGCCGGTCTGGGAAATGGGGGCTTGGGCCGTCTGGCAGCCTGCTTCCTCGACTCGATGGCCACCATGCAGCTACCTGCGACCGGATACGGCCTGCGATATGAGTACGGCATGTTCCGGCAATCGATTGTGGACGGTTGGCAGAAGGAGAACGCAGATAACTGGCTTCGCCAGTCTGATCCTTGGGAGGTTGTGCGTCCCACCGAACGGGTGGAAGTAAAACTGAATTGCTCGATCCAGGTTAGAGGCGGTCAATTTGAAGTGATACCCGGCCGGCCATCAAGCCTTTATGGCATTCCATTTGATCGTCCTGTGGTGGGTTACGGGGGCAAAACGATCAACACTTTGCGCCTGTGGGCCGCGGCAGCGCCCGAATACTTTGATTTTCAGGAATTCGGCACCGGCGACTTTATCGGAGCTCTGGGCGAGACCCTAGAAGCGGAATCGCTTACCCGCGTACTGTACCCGGACGACTCGACTACCAGAGGGCGCCAGCTGCGGTTCGCGCAGGAATACTTCCTGGTTGCCTGTTCGCTGGCCGACATCATACGCCGGTTCAGGCGCCTGCACAACGATTGGGACAGACTGCCCGAGAAGGTAGCGATGCAACTGAACGACACACATCCTGCCATGGCGGTCGCGGAACTGATGCGAATTCTGCTGGATGACGCCCACCTGGGCTGGGATGACGCGTGGAATCTGACCAGGAGGACACTGGCATACACCAATCACACGCTGCTGCCGGAAGCCTTGGAGAAGTGGCCGGTGGAGGGGTTTGAAATTCTGGTGCCACGGCAGCTGGAGATCATCTACGAAATCAACCGGCGGCTCCTCGAGGATGTTCGCAAGCGCTTTCCTGGAGACGAGGGCCGAGTGGAACGCGTGAGCTTAGTCGAGGAGGGCAGCGAGCGCAAGATCCGAATGGCGAACCTGGCCATTGTTGGTTCGCACAGTACGAACGGCGTTGCGGCTGTCCATTCGAAACTATTACGGACCTCGACGGTGAAAGATCTCGCGGAGATGTTCCCGGAGCGCTTCAACAACAAAACCAATGGAGTAACGCCGCGCCGGTGGTTGCTACAGGCCAATCCGGCTTTGGCACGGGCCATCACCGAAGGGATCGGCGATGGCTGGATTACCGACCTTAGCGAACTGCCGAAGCTGAAGCCCATTGCCGAGGACCCCGGTTTCCGGGATGCGTTTCTTGCGTCAAAGGCGCAGGCCAAAACTCGGTTTGCGAACTGGCTTAAAGCTACATCGGGGCGAATTGTGGACCCGCAAACGGTTTTCGACTGCCAGATCAAGCGGATTCACGAATACAAGAGACAATTGCTGAATGCGCTGCGGATCATTGTCGAGTACAACCGGCTGCGGGAGAACCCGAACCGAGAGGTGGTTCCACGCACGTACTTTTTTGCGGGCAAAGCGGCACCGGCCTACCGGCTGGCGAAGCTGATTATCAAGTTCATCAACAATTTGGCACAGACGATCAATTTTGATCCGGTTACCCGCGGCCGTCTCAAAATCATCTTTCTTCCCGAATACAACGTTTCCCTTGCCGAGCGGCTGATCCCCGCGAGCGATGTCTCCAACCAGATTTCTACGGCGGGATTTGAGGCGAGCGGTACGAGCAACATGAAATTCATGATGAATGGAGCTCTTACAGTCGGAACGCGAGATGGTGCGACGATCGAGATGGCGGAGGAAGCCGGAGAAGACAATCTCTTTCTGTTCGGTTTAACAGTGGAACAGGTCGAAGGCAGCAGAGGCCGGTACAGCCCGCATTGGCACTATGAGAATGAACCGGAAACGAAAGCAGCTCTCGATCTTATTTTTTCGGGATACTTCAATCGAAGCGAGCCTGGAATTTTCGACCCCTTGCGAGATGTACTCCTGACACGCGGCGATTACTATATGCACCTGGCCGATCTGACATCTTATTGCGAGGCGCAGGACCGGCTCGGCGCACTATATTCTGATCCCGGCGCATGGGCGCAGAAAGCGATCCTGAATGTTGCCAGCAGTGGCAAGTTTTCGAGCGACCGCACTATTGCCCAATATGCAGCTGAGATTTGGAGGGCGGAACCGTGTCCCGTGCTGTAGAAACAGTCTGCCTCGACCCAATTTGACAAGCCCATGAGTTGTTCATGTCATGATCGAGTTTCAAGCGCTTTTTCGTGTCACTTCATGGAAGGAGCACACATGAGAGGACTTAAGATGTCCTGGAAGACGGAGGGAGGTCACCTGGTCTGCTGCTGGATTGAATTGAAAGAGAGTGAGAAGTGTGAGTTAGTCTCAGTCGCCGACCGGTTACGGCTTTCCTACAATCCAGGGAATCAATCGACGCGGCCGTTCACTTGGCCGAGTTGCCAAGTAGTTCGCGGATTAGGCAGGGTTGCATGATCGGAACCCCGTCGCCTGCGGCCGACGGGCGGCAGAAGGTACGCCCATTTCCGCCCGAGTACCGGGCATCGGGCTTGTTGCTCCATGTCACGTCTCTGCCCTCGCCTTACGGCATCGGTGACCTGGGACCGGAGGCGTTTGCGTGGGTTGACCGGCTTCATGATGCCGGCCAAAGATGGTGGCAGGCACTTCCCTTGGGGCCGACTGGATATGGAAATTCGCCGTATCAGCCACTGTCCTCATTTGCTGGGAACACCCTGTTGATTAGTCCGCAGTCGCTGATCGAGGAGGGGTTGTTAGATCCAAGAGACTGCCACGATCAATTCGCTTCTGGCGTCGTTGATTACGCCTTAGTACTCCCATTTAAGGAAAGACTGCTGGAAACGGCATGGAACCGTTACCAGCGAGCGAGGCGCGGTGATTTGCAGCGTGAGTATGAAGAATTCCGTTCGGTACAGGCATCTTGGCTGGAAGACTATGCCCTGTTTCGGGCTCTGAAAGCCAGGCACGGCGGCGTCTATTACATTGAATGGCCAGCGGAGTTGGTCGAGCGGCATCCGAGTGTTTTAGCCGAGGCACGGCAGGAGCTCAGAGATGACATTGATCGGATCCGGTTCGCGCAGTTTCTGCTATTCCGACAAGGCGAGCAGCTAAAACAGTACGTGCATTCGAAGGGAGTGAGGCTGATTGGCGACTTGCCGTTCTTCGTTTCGCCCGATTCCAGCGACGTTTGGGCGAACCCTGAATTTTTCCTCCTGGACGAGCACCGGCGGCCGAAGTTTGTGGCGGGCGTGCCTCCCGATTACTTCAGCGCACAGGGCCAGTTGTGGGGTAACCCCGTTTATAACTGGGAGGCGCTCCGCGCGACCGGATACCGGTGGTGCATCGACCGCTTCCGCGCGCTATTGTCGCATGTGGACTTGGTTCGCCTCGATCACTTCCGCGGGTTTGCGGCGGCTTGGTACATTCCGTCTGGGGCTTCGACCGCCCAGACTGGTTCATGGCAGCCCGGTCCGGGAGCCGAGTTCTTTCACAAAGTCGAAGCCGAGTTAGGCGCACTGCCGTTCATCGCTGAAGATCTCGGTCTGATCACTCCGGATGTCGAAACCCTTCGCGACCAGTTCCAGATTCCGGGCACTAGGGTTCTGCAGTTCGCCTTCGATGGACACGAAGACAATCCGTATCTTCCGCAGAATCTTGTCAATAACGCCGTAGTCTACACAGGCACGCACGATAACCCGACAAGCCGCGAGTGGTTCGAGGAGCTTAGCAGCGATCAGCGGACGACCGTGTCGAGCAAATATTTGAATGACGGTAACGGCAAGACGACTGAGCCTGGTACGGCTCTAATGAGTTTGGCATGGTCATCGCGAGCGGCGCTGACAATAGCACCGTTACAGGATCTATTGAATCTTGGGCGGGAGGCTCGCATGAACGTACCTGGCTGCGCGGGAGGAAATTGGCGCTGGCGATGTACGGATGAAATGCTCACAGATAAGCCGTTTGCCTGGTTGCGGGACTTGACTGCCAGATCCAAACGTCTCGCTGATTCCGACACATTTGTGGCTGCTGAAAGCCCTGGGGCCGGGTTCGGTCCAGCAGAGATCCGTCCGCGGTAAAACTCAGTCCTCGCCGGAATGATGGCAATTGAGGACATTCGGTTGGCGTTCGATCTCTATAAGACAACCGGGCCATGCGCCAATCCCAAATCAAATCACATGGGCAGCGGTTCGCAACAAGGGCCAAACACCCAGAACGGTATTTTCCAGGTAATGCAGTTCACGGCGACGTTTGCCGATGCACTTTAATGGCGTTCTCTATCTCGCTTCAGTAGAACTGGCATCGGTTCTCTGCCGGACGCTGCTCTGGCCGTAGTTCAGCCTGAGGTGAGCAATTGGTCGAGATAGGAGGTGTACACGCCTCTGGCGACCAGGCGGATACCTTTGGCGGCCAACCGACTCAGTAACAATTGGCTCGTCTGGTCCACTGTCATAACATCACGTAGGAAAAAAGGACCGGCTTTCCGTTAGACTTGGCGTGATTGCAGCAGGTCTCGACCACCGCGTTGGATTCGCCAGAGAGCTGTCCATCTATAGTCACGACTGTGCCGGATTGCTCCTCTGTTTTTGTAACCCGGATCATTGCAGCTCAGTTCCCACTATCTCGAGTCTGGACTCTAGCTAGTATCCAATCCACGTGCAGTATAATCCTGCCGGTTTATGATTGGCCCCGAGCCCAGATTCCGCCGTATGCCGACCCAAGTGCCGAAAATCGGCACCCGGGACCAAGCGGAACGTGGATGTGCACGGGCAAACACGGCTACTCGACTGGTGGCCGACGTGCATGATTCATTCCGTCCATACCTGCGTGGCAGTCCTCAGCAGCACGCCGGGCAGAGAAGTGATCATGTTCAAAGTAGTGACAGTGGCAAGGGAATATGGCAGTGCTGGGAGTTGTATTGCGAAGAGAGTCGCCGAAGAGTTGGGGTGGAATCTGCTGGACCAGGAACTCATATGGGATGTCGCACGGGCCGCTCAAGTCGATGCCGAAACAGTCGCAGTGTACGACGAGCATGTCGACTCCTGGTGGTATCGCTTTAATCGAGACGGTTTGTGGGCAGCATCCCTCACAGCAGGCGTAACGCTTGAAGATGCGCAGTTCTTCGATGCTGAAACCACGGCAGCGTTCGCGGAGCGGGTCATCTCCGAGGCCGCCGTGACAGGCAACTGCGTGATTGTCGGCCGTGGCGCCGAGTGCGTGCTGCAGGGCCGCGGGGACGTCCTTAACGTTTTCATTTATGACTCCTGGGAGGAGCGGGTCTCACGTGTCCGCAATCGGGTTAACTCGTCACAGGACGTTGAGGAATTGATTCGTTTGACCGACCACGAACGCGCCCGCTATATCCGGACCAACTACGGATTCGACTGGAAGGATCCGCATCTGTATCACATGATGATTAGCTCACAAATTGGCATCGAAACCGCCGGATGGATGATCGTCAATGCCGTTAAGCGATAGTGCCGTCCTTGACAGTGTTGGTTGCCGATAAGGACCTCGTGTGCACTACCCCCTCTTTGAAAAATGGATTGAGGTGATGAATGCCTTGGTATCAACGGTGAGAGTTCGAGTCTGATATCCAGGTGATCGCCACAACCAGGAGTGAATCAAGGAGGACAAGTGCCGAAAATCGGCACTTGGGGATCAAGCTGAACACGGACGCGCACGGCAAGCCCAAGACTATTCTGCGGTCACTGACGTGCAGGATTCACTCTGGCGATAGGGGGACGGGAAAAGCGTATGACCGCCGAAGGCTCGCTCTTATGCAGGGAGTGCCGCCTCCGCCGCGCCGCCGTTGAGAGTCACGGAGATTGCCGACCGGACGGTGCGCATCATATGCGATCGGACCGCCACGAAGCCAGAAAGGTTGCTTTGTGAAAGGACTACTTATCAGCGCAGTCATGATCGGAGCGATGGCCGGGCAACTGGCCGCACAGTCGAGTGACCCATCTTGCGGAAGGCCGCCCTGGGGGGACAACAAATTCCCGTATTGGGGATATGCCTGCGATCCCTATTATGCCAGCTATGACGGCTATCCGGAGCCGAGCCACACGATTACAATACCGCAGGTGGTGGCTCCTCAACCGCCCGCACCGCCGCCACCCGTTCGACCGGAGGTGCGCGAGTACCACTGGCCATCGTCCGGCAGCGATACCAGCGCGACTACCTTCTCGATCGTCTCCAAGAATGGGCGGGTTGAATCCGCCACTGTCGTATGGGTGCAGGATGAGGCGCTATGTTACGTTACGCTCGACGGCGGCCAACGCCGGGCGCCAATCGTTTCCATCGATCGGCAGGCCACGAGCCAACGCAATGCTGAGAAGCATCTGTATTTTTGGTTGCCTGCAGAAAAATTAGACAGAAACCTGGCTCACCGGCAGGTGTCAGTACCTCTGACCTCAGAGGGACAATAAAGCAGTGGTTTGCCGCCAACAGTTTCTTTGCCGAATCGAGGGCCGTTGTTCAGCTTGTGAATTACTTTTGCGATTGCACCCGGCTCCGTAGATCTGCGCGATTCCCCTCGCCTTGCGCAAGGTGCGTCTGTGCAGGACTGCTTCGCAAATCGCTATCGCCAGCGCGCAATCAAGATGGCAGTTCGGTGCACTACCCTCTTGCTGTGAAAATGGGTTGAGCCGATGAACGTCTTGGTTATCAACGCTGGAATCTCGAGCCTAAAATTCCAGGTGATTGCGACAGATCCTGAGCGAATCAGGCAGGACAACGATGAGCTTTTGTGCCGTGGCCAGGACTTGACTGCCAAGTCCAAACGTCTCGCTGATACCAGGACCGTTGTGGTTGGCGACAGCAGTGGCGCTGGTTTCAAGGCCTGTGAGTAGGCGCCATTGGGCCATTCCGTAGTCTTACTTCAGATCACTCGGGATTAGATGGGCATGGCAGAGTAATTTGTTCCGCACAAATACTGACCACCCAAAGACAACCGAACATGCGATACAGTGTTTATCCTTGTGTTGGGCCGATTAACCGAAGGGCACACCCGTGGCGGTTTAGCTGCAGGTGAAGGTCCAGTCTACGGTGTCCGGAGGGATCACTGGTCAAACGGCCAACTACTTGCAAGATAGTAGAGGAATGCCACCACGGTGCCTGGCTTGGAATCGCAATCGACATGTTTCAGTGCGGGTTGCTGCCAACGCGCGGCGGTATTCTTTCCTGCTGTTCGCGTCAATTCTCGCGCTTCACGTAACCCATGCTGCAGTGTGCGACCCCGAGGTCTTCCATGGCGCCTATGGCCTTTCCTTGACCGGTAACACTACAATCGGCGGTACGACGAGGCCCGTAGCCGTGGTAGGCCGGCTGGTCTTGGATGATTCCGAGAATCTGAGCGGTATTTCGTCGGCAAGCTTTACGGGACTGATCTTTGGTAATCGGGTCACTGGCAAGTATGAGGCTCAGAGGGACTGCTCCGTGACGTGGACCTTGCAGGACGACTCCGGAAATCTCCAGCACTTCGCAGGGACCATGAGTGCCGACGGCAGGCACGTCGCCTTCCGGCAGACAGATCCGGGCGGTGCCGAGAATGGCAATCTGCTCCGGACCATGGAGGGGTGTTCCGAATCCAGCCTAGCGGGGAAATTCAAGTTGACGGTATCCGGCCGCACCGTAGACGTCAATACGGCAGTCGACTCTGGCCGCGTTTCGTTTTGGGGCCTGCTGGGGGCCGACGGCAGTGGCAACCTTTCCTTGGCCTCTGGGCCTGACGAGCCGGCAGTGGTTGCGGGAACTTACGATGTCCTGGACGATTGCTTCGTGGAGCTCGTCCTGCAGTTGCCGCCGGGCGAGCACGAAACAGCCGCGCTCCACTTCCGCGCTATTCTGGTTGAGAACGGTCGTGAGGTCCTGGGCATTCAGACCGATCCGGGGACGATCGTCGCACTTCGACTAGTTTCCAGATAAATCGGCTTGGCCGCGCCGCAGTGGGCACTGATACGCGATAAACGCGAGATAGCCAGGGCCAACCTCTTAAATAGATGAATCGTGCCCGCCCCAGGAAAACACAGTAGTTCAGATCCCTACCTGCCGCCATCAGCAGGTGCCTATGTATTCTGCCATGGGGTTCGGCACTGAGCATTTACGCGCACTAAACTGGCCACCCGGATGCTATCGTACTTGTTGAAGAGCCTTAGGAACTTGTTGAAATAGCCCATCCACAGGCATTCCGATTCGAGTTTTCGCGTGGATGGGACATTCTCGCGAGGCCTGGTTGGCTCTCCAAGCTGCGCACTCGGCACCGTCCGCCGCTGTGCACTACGCTCCCGCCGGCCTTAGTCGTGGGATTCGCCATAGA
>DATNHO010000172.1:0-4636 GCA_035604895.1 Terriglobales bacterium
ACCGTAGTACTGCGCGTGGGCTATCTCCAGACGATCCGGCTTTAGCTGTTCCGCAAATCCAATCATTTCCTCGAGATGGTCGAGGTTCTGCCGATGCACCACCAGATTCACCGTGAAAGCAATCGGGAACCGGCGAATCGCCTCCGACAGAACAACCTTGTGGGCGTGCGCCTTGGCGCCCGCAATCCAGTTCGCCGGCTGGTCCCGCGAATCCTGGAAGCTAAGTTGAATGTGGTCGATCCCTGCGTCCACTAACGAAGCGAGTCGCGATTCCGGCAAGCCAATCCCCGATGTGATCAGGTTGGTATAAAGACCTGTGCTGTGCGCACCTTCGACCAGATCTTTAAGATCAGGCCTCGCCACAGGCTCGCCGCCAGTTAAGTGGAGATGAACAATCCCGAGCCCTCGGGCTTCCTTAAATACGCGAATCCAATCCTCGGTCGAGAGTTCGGCCTTGGCGCCAATCATCTGCAGCGGATTCGAGCAGTAAACGCAATGCAGCGGACAGCGATGCGTCACTTCGGCAATAAGGGCAAGAGGATTGAGAACCATTAGCTATCCTGAGCCGTTTTAGCTGCAATCTTGCCGCAAGAGGCCCGCTCTTTCTTCAGGCAGGTCCCTTGTTCCTGTACGAGGCTCGAATACATAAGTGAGAAAGGCCAGACCGACAACCAGCAGGTGAAGCAAGGTTTGATGTCGACACTCGAAATCACTCGCTCTCATTCGCCGCCCCGTTCCTCACATCACACGAAAATAATAGACGCTCTGTCGCTGGTTCAGTAATCGACGATACGTTTCTGCTGTAGAGCTTCCAGAAAACTGACCACGTCTTCCCGAATCTTCACGGGATCGCCTCCGCTGAACGCCGCTGAGAGCGCGGCCACAATCTCCTCAACCGTGCGTCGCCCGTCACAAAGTTCTAGAACTTTCTGCCCTGTCCCTTGAACCCGAATCATGCCTTCGGGAAAAAGCACGACGCGTTCCTCGCCCTGCGTGCCCCACCGGCAACCGGGGGCAAAGCGGGGCTGGCTGGAATCCAAAGGACGAGCCACCCTAGGACTCCTGAATCCGAAACGCTCCCGGCGGCGGCCATCCCGGCTCGACGTAGGCAAAGTAGAGCGCGTCCAACTGCGCCCACAGAATGTCGCATTTTGCCTGCAAGGCTGCGATTGCCATTTCTTGCTCGGCCCGGGTTCGTGCATTCTCGGTAACAAACTGCAATGCGAATCGCGCATCCTCTGGGGCCTGATCGAGACGCGCCGTAAAATAATCGAGCCCGCCGGAAAGCCATGGATAGTGCTGCCGCAAACGATCCATGCGCAGCGTGATCAGGTCGCGGGAAAACATTTCCGTCAGCGATGAAGCCACGGCCTCCAGGAAGCTCCGGCTGCGGACCAGACTCAGGTAAGCATCCACGGCATACCGCGTCGCCGGCAATACTTCTTCGCCGCGCATCACCAGCTCGCGTTCAAGCCCGGTAGCTTCCGCCAGTTTGATCCAGCGCTCAATGCCGCCCGCCTGAGTCGCATCACCATCGTGATCGACTACGCGCTTCCGCCACACTCGGCGAAAATCAGGGTCGTCGCTGCGGGAGAGAATGATCGAATCTTTGATCGGGATGATGCTTTGATAGTAATAGCGGTTGAGCGCCCAAGCCTGCAACTGCCCCCGGCTCAACTGGCCTTCATGCATCATCAAGTGAAACGGATGCCGGTGGTGGTAACGCTCTTCCCCTACCTGCCGCAGGCGAGCCTTCAACTCCTCAGCCGAGAGCATGGGCGAATCGCACAATATTTCCGCCGCTCGTTCCGCTCTCACAAATCGAAACTCCATCCGTCCTCCGCCACTTCCCAACCCGCAGCGCGGACTTCCGCATACTCAGGGCCAGATTCATCCAGCACGGGATTAGTGTTATTCACGTGCACAAGAACTTTCCGCGGACCACGCAAACCCGCCAGCTTGCGCAAACTTCCCTCTGCGCCAGATATCGGAACGTGTCCCATTTCCCGCGCCGTCGAACCGCCCCCTTGGACTCGAATCAATTCGTCATCGCTCCAAAAAGTTCCATCAAACAGAAGCAGGTCGGCTTCATCCAGACGCCGCAGGAGCGAATCATCTATGTCCGGGACCGCAGGCATGTAAGCGAGCCGTTTACCCGACGACGATGTCAGTCTCGCACCCAGCAAAGCTTCCTCAGGCTTGAGGCTCGCAATATGCTCGTGCGAAACATAAGCTGGAAAGCGATCCCCCAGCGAGAACACGTCGCAGTCGACTCCCACTCCTCTCTCACCGTGCAAACTGAAGCGGCCGTCACAACTGATGTCGATCCACGATACCTGATCGGGCACACGATTCAGCATGGCGAACATGCTGTTGTCTTCTTGCAGGATGCGCCGGATCGAAGGTGTGCAATAAATTCGGAAGGGTTGCAATTCGCGGAGAGATAGCAATCCCGCCACTTGATCGATATCACCGCTGGTCAGCAGAACGCTAGAGATGGGAGAATCCCGGCCCGCATTTCGCGGATGAAGCGCTGGCGTTGCTTCGATCTGCAACCGCAGATCGGGAGAGGCGTTTAGCAGGAACCACGCACAATCATCACTGCTGATCGCGACTTCTGTCTGAGTTCGGCTCTTGCCAGCGAAAGTTCCAGCGCGTAACGACTCGCAGTTGCGGCAGTTGCAGTTCCACTGCGGAAAACCACCGCCGGCGGCCGAGCCCAGAATCTTTATGTGCATCCGCTACGACGATTACAGTGCGGCGGAGGCGTAAGAGTTGATTTCACAGTTCAACGCCACTTCTTCAAACGTCGGTGCTGTCCATTCCATGATTTCTACCCCAGAACGACTTTAAGTTGCCCGCCTAGTATACAATCCGCCACCGAATTGATCGACGAAAATCTTAGCCATAGAAATCACTTATTTTCAACGGCTTAGTGCAAGGTTACTTTGGGGTACGTCCCTTATCTAGTTGGTGTCATGTCCTTACGTCAGGCTTGTACTTAGACCAAGCATGATTTCAACTATCCATTGGCCCTCCCGTATAAATCCAATGAGGATTAGCGTTTTGGAGCGACTGTGGTAGAAGATCCGAAGTGGGAGTTGGCTATTCTGGCGACGGTTCAGGGCTTCTACGAGAAGCTCCTGCAAGAGTCTGTGGGCGGAGAAGTTCCCGTCCCGGCCGGGCTCGAGGCAATCTCCCTGCAGAGCGACGACAGCGTCATGGAAACTTTGTCCAGCATGCATCGCTGGCTGCGTTTGCTCGACCTGGCCATTACGCCCGCCATGCTGCGGCGGGCTTTCACGCCCGACACAGACCCTGAAATCGCCGAAGCGATGCTCCGTTACTTCACCCGCAACCGCGAGACAACCGAAGTCCATCGCGACAAGACAGACCTGATCACGACTTTCCTGTATCGTCATCCGCGCGTTCCCGGCCAGTGGGAGCGCCGCGGTTACGGCCTCGACGGCTCCCTGCCACTGTCGCCGTTCGAGATCGCATTGCTTGAGATTCTTGCCGACGCCGATGTTCCCTCGTTGACCGAGGAGCACGTGCAAACCTTGCGCCTCTTCGACCATCTCCAGCAGGAAGCAGAGAACTTCCACGATCTCAACGCCCTGCTCGATTCCGGCATCATCGCTCGGGTGCGCGAACTCAAGCAGTCTCTCGATGCATCTTTCTACCATCCCGGCGCTCTGGCCACGATTGCTCCTTACAACACTGCCTTTGGCAAGAAATTTGATGCCCTGTTTCATCAGTCCGCTGCTGAGATCAAGAGCTTTGCAGAAGTGGTTGAGGAACAAGGCGGCAGCATTTTGGGGAACGTCGACGGCGTGGACGTCACCGTTGAACATATTGCGGCATTGGAGGAAAGCGCGCTGCTTCGCATCGACTACGGCGCTGCACTCGAAAAGTTCAAACGCATTTCGAAATTAAAGAAGACTCTGGACCAGCGCCCGCCCATCCGCCGCAGCCCGCGCCTGGTACGGCCGGCGGCGAAGGCGAATGTGAATACTCCGGCCAAAATAACCTTGATCCCCAGCAAGCGTCCCGTGCTCGATGTGCACGCCATGCGCGCGGCAGTAACTCCGCAGCAAATTTCGACCGAAGAAAGCAAACTGCTAAGAATCGAAGAGTCGATTCGTATTTTTGTGCGCGTAGCCGACCCGAAATTCCGCCAAGTAGTTCCCATGCGATTCTTCAATCTTCTGCTCACGCCCGCCGAAGCCGATGCGTATTGCGCCGACTATCTGGAAGAAAAAAGCTTGCGAGCCGGCGTGGCGCGCGTGATGTTGCGCCTTGTTGCGGTGGTAGCACGCATGACGACCGAACTGGAAGAACTCAAGCGCGCCGAGAATTCCGCATCGTTATGGAAGCTGCACGCAGACTCGATGGTCGTCCTGCTCGAAATCGGCCGCTCGGTAAACCAGAACGCCGAACGCGTGATGACGCTGGCTGAACAACGCGGCGCCAAAGTTGAGGCGGACAAGATCCGCCCCCCCCTGCAAAAGCTGCAAGATTGCTCCGAGTTAGTCGAGAAAACACTGGCCGGAATTCCGCAGGAAAAGACGCTGGGCGCCAGCGCCAGTTGACTTTGGATTTTCCCACACTGGAAACGCAGTTTACTTAGTACCGG
>DATNHO010000173.1:0-5228 GCA_035604895.1 Terriglobales bacterium
TGGTTCGAAGAGCGGTTACAACTTCGCCATGGCTGCCGGCACGACTGCGGTCACGACGATTCCGACCGGATGCGTTGCTGGTTATTCGGACGGTTATGGTGTGACGGCTGTTCCGGTGACGGTTGGCACGACCGGTCAGCGCGGTTTTTGCTCGGATGCGACGGGCGTGATCCGCTACAACAGCGCGGGCACGTCTGGTTACACGGCTCCGAATTGCGACGCGGCACAGAACCCGATCGGCCAGTAAAACGATCGGCGATTTTCTCTCTCCGCATCGCCGGCGTTCGAGGGCAGCAGGCGCGCGATCGACGCGTTCAAATTCTTCAAGTTCTCTTTGCGTCGCGCGTCCTGCCCCTCAGGGATTCGTGCGGCCACGCCATTCCAACAAGACATCAATGTGGTGCTTAATTCGCTGGGCCCAGTTTCGGCTACCCAGTTGAGATAGCACGGGCTGCCACCCCCGCGCTGAAAACCCCAGCGGCAACACTGCGCCTTTTTCTCACAATTTCTGGCCAACTCCCGATAAGTCGGATAACCGGTAACTTGGGTACTGGGACCCACTTTACCGGTTACCGCGTTAATCAGGACTTGACCCTTCGAGTGGTAGGGGGCGTAAAGTGTGCGTCGTCGGCAAGGGTACTTCGAACCAAATCCGGCTCAGGCTCGATAGCAGCACGTGGCGAATCGCGATTGCTGAGATGCAGGAGGACCTTCATGGCTAATTGGCATGATTATGCGGTGAGAGGCGAAATCCCCGAATGGCCCTACCCGATCCGGTACGAAAATGAGCAGGTCATTGAGACGGACGTGCTGATCCTGGGCGGCGGCGTTGCCGGATGCTGGGCGGCAATCGGTGCAGCGCGCAAAGGGGTCCGTGTAGCTTTGGTCGAAAAATCAGCCACCGTCCGCAGCGGTGCAGGCGGGCCGGGTTGCGATCACTGGTGTGACGCCCCGGCGAATCCTTCTTCTAAGGTGGATCCGGATGAGTGGGCGCAGCGCCTGGCAAACGCCAATGGCGGCTATGCGAACGGCATCGGGCGCCAGATCCAGTGCCGTGAGAATTACGACACCATGCTCGAACTGGAGCAGATGGGCGGCAAGATCCGGGATACGGAAGGCGAATTCGTAGCAGCCGAAGGTTACGACGAAAAAACCAAATTCGTCTTTTCCCCTAGAAGCAACCCATTCCATGAGAGCAATGTCGTGATGCGGATCTGGGGGACCACCTTCAAACCGGCGATGGAGAGGGAATGCAAACGGCTGGGGGTCAAGATTTACGATCGGGTGATGGCGACTAGCCTGGTGAATGAAGGCGGGGCCCAGGGGCAACGAGTAGTGGGGGCCACCGGGTTCAACAACAGAACCGGCGAATTCATGGTGTTCAAAGCCAAGGCGACGATTCTGTGCATGTCCGGAACGGCGCCCATTTGGTTCTTCGAAACGGAGCTTGCGGCGATGAGTGCGTTCCGGCCGCGCACGCTTTCGGGGGATGGAATTGCGATGGCGTGGCGAGCGGGCGGCGAATTGGCGTTGCTGGAAAAATCGGAACCGTATCGGATCGGCGGCGGCCACAAACATCATTGGTACGCCGGAGCCGGAGATGCCAGTTACGAAAACGTTCCCTTGATGGATGCCAACGGCAAGGCGCTGCCGGGCGGCCTGAGCTTGCCCCATTGGGGAAGGAAGTTGGATGCAATCGATCCGCGGGCGCAGGGTGGCGCGTGGGCCCAGGTGCGGGAAGGTGTGCTCAAAGGCGAATATGAGCTGCCGATCTACGGCGATTTTCCGGCGATGCCTCCGATTGAACGCAAGGTCACCTGGAAATTCCTGTTAAGCGAAGAATCCATGACGAAGGTCATCGTGGATAGTTACGAGGCGTCCGGTTTCGACATGGACAAGGATCGGCTGATGGCGTATCAGCTACTGGAAGGAATTAGCCCGCCACAGTTTCGAGAGATTCACCGCGGGGTCGAGCGCGGCGGAGTGATGATCGATTGGGACCTGAAGACCAATTTGGATGGCCTCTACGCCGCCGGGGAGCAGCTTTTTGTCGCCGGCGATCACAGCTTTGCAGCCGCAACTGGCCGTTATGCCGGGAGGAAGGCGGCCGATTACGCGCTGCAAGTATCGCACGCGGCGATTCCAGCCGAGCAGGTGGCGAAAGAGAAGGCGCGCGTCTACGGCCCCACTAGGAGAACCGAAGGCATTGATTGGAAGGAATTGCATGCGGCGATTGCCAGGGTGATGCAATGGTTCTGCGCAGAGTACAAGACGGAACGTTTGCTGAAGATGGGACTCGAGTCGCTTAACGAGATCGAGCAGAGGTGGGTGCCGAATCTCTACGCGTCGGATCCGCATAAGTTGCTGCGCACGATGGAAGATCTGAGCATTCTGAATTATGCGCAGGCGATCCTGCATTCGTCGTTGGCGCGGAAGGCGAGCACCAAGTTTCTCGACTTCCACAGGATCGACTATCCGCAGATGGACCCACCGGAATGGAACAAACTGACGACGATGCGACTCGAAAACAACAAGGCGGTGCCGGGAGAACGACCGCTGAAGTATGCGGGCGACCTGAAGAACAATTACGAAGCCCATAACCGAGACTATGCCGGCGTGTGGAAAGACTAGGAGGTTAAATACATGTCAGAAAAGGTATACGCAATTCCCAATATACCGACTCCCAATCGGCCCGTGATCATCGATCGTGTCATCTGTACTGGCTGCAATGATTGTGTAGAAGTGTGTCCCATCGATGTATTCATTCCGGATGCCAATCGAGGCGAATCTCCAATCATCCTGCATCCGGAGGAGTGTTGGTATTGCGGCTGCTGCGTGAATGAGTGCCCAACGAGTGGTGCGATCAAAATCAACTGGCCGATTCAACAGCGAGGTTATTGGCAGCGCGCCGCAACCGGACAGAACTTTCGCGCGTAGATTCTCGGTAGGCCCATGAAGAAAGGCATAGGTCCTGATTAACTCGCGACGACGCGCAAACGGAGTTGTCTTGGCAGGAAAAGCGGGAGGCGCGCTTGTAAAGGTGGCTCTCTCCACCGCCGATGTGGCTTGGGCGCTTCTGCGGAAGTAGGCATTGGAATCTTTGCTTCCTATTCAGGTTCAACTTCTGATTAGTCAGATATTCGGTAACTTAGGTACTGGAACCCACTTTACCGGTAACGGCGTTAATCAGGAGTTGAGAGTTCGCTTCGCGTGTATAATCGCGGCGCTCATGCCTCTGGTTCCCGGAAAAACACTCCGGCCCTACGACATCATCCCCCGCGAAGTTCATGGGATCGGCGCGGTTCAGAACAAGGTGAAAGCAGCATGAGCGGCCCGACTTCGATTCACATCACGCGCTGGGGTGATTCGGGTCCGCGGGTTGTGCTCGTCCACGGCGGCACGCAGGGCACGGCCGTCGCAGGCGAAACCAACTTCTCGAATCAAAGGGTCCTTGCCGAGCGCGGCTGGCAGCTGATCGTGCCGGACCGGCCCGGGCACGGGAAAAGTCTCGACCCGAGTCGTCCCGACGATGCCGAAGCGGACGGCATGTGGGTCGCCGATCTGCTCGGCGACGGCGCGCACTTGCTCGGGCATTCGTTCGGCGGCTGCGTCGCGCTGTCGGCGGCGGCAAGGCGGCCCGAAGCGGTGAAGTCGCTCACTCTGATCGAGCCCGCGATGTTTCAGTTCGCAGCGGGCAATCCAGCAGTGCGACGCCAGCTGTTCGCGATGATGTGGGCGATGATCTTCTCCTTCTCAGACGCCGGTCTGGCCAGGCGGATGCTCAAGCTGCTCGGAATCCCCCCGGAAGTGCGCGGTACTGGCGATAAGGCGCAGCTGGCGCGCTTGGGAAGGTCGCTTCGTCGCGTCCGGGTCCCGAACAAGGAGGTGCTCACCCGAGAACTCAAGGTAATCAAGAAGGCGGGCATTCCGCTGCTTGTCATCACCGGCGGCTGGAACCCCGCGTTCGAGGCCAGTTCCGACGCCGTTGCCGCTGCGGCTGGTGGCCGGCGTGCGGTGATCCAGGCGGGGCACCATTTCCTGCAGATCGTGTCGGACGAACTCAACCAGGTATTCGCTGCCTTCATGCAGGAGCGCGAGGCAGCCGGCTGAGCGCTGCGAGGGCACCGATCGCGCGGGCGGCCAGCTTGGACTTCGTTCTTTCTTAGTACTCAACTTGTCTGGTTACGGCGTTAATCAGGAGTTGGCCCGACAGGAACTCTTAGCCTTTGAAGATTTTGAGATCAGTGATGACTTCTAATGCCGCAGTAAGACACTGCGCAGGGAGCTGTGCACTTCCAATCCGCCGTTGTAGTCGATGAATCCTCGTTTCCTGAATCGAGTCATAAAATGATTGGCCCGTGTGCGAGTGCTGCCGATCATTTCTGCCAGGACCTGCTGACTCACCTTTGGAATTCGAGCCATTCGCTGGCGTTTCCCCACGTTCGCTAGTCGCAAAAGCGCGCGTGCGAGCCGTTGTTCGATTGAGTTGACAAGCGCATCTGTCAGATCCTCTTTGAATCGCAGCATGCAGGAGAGCAGAGCAGATTCGAAAAAAGCTGAAACCACCTTCTCCCGGCGAAGAAGAGAGGTCATCTTTTCTTTTGCTATGAGAAGGATTGAACTGGACGTGATCGCCCTGGCAGTGGACAGACAATGGGAAATATCTAAGAGGCAAGTCTCATTAAAGAAGTCACCGGCACCCAAGACGGCAATAACCGCTGGTCGGCGATGTTTCGATTGGACGGTAAGCATCACCATGCCATCTTGAATGTAGTAGATCCCGTGAGGAGCCGACCCTTGGGAGTAGATTGTCTTGTTTCTTTCGCACTTCAGAAGCGTTCCGACCTTTGCCAGACGACTTTCAGCGCGTGAAGGAAGTCTTTCCGTGTCTTTCAATAGTCGCCTCGCTACTTTGGCCGGACTTTCTCGCTCTGTAGGATACACCACAGAGGGGATTTTCCCGTGTCACTACGATAGAAGTGGTGCAAATACACAATTCCTAAGTAGCTGTCAGGGTGGATTTTCACTCAATGAAGGTGGACCTCGATCTCGGATAACCGGACATGTTGGTCCCAGTACCAACTTCTCCGGTAACGGCTGCCAGCTCAACCGGTCGACGCAACACTTTCTTGAAGTCTACTCGCAGGAGTTTGAAATCCTAAAGTTTTTCTTGGACGCTGATTTAACCGCAGCGCCACTTTGTCCAGTTCCGCTTGCGTATAGCCAGA
>DATNHO010000174.1:0-7206 GCA_035604895.1 Terriglobales bacterium
CCACGAAGACCCTGCCAATCAGGACCGCCGCGGCTCAACGTAGGCAGGTAACGAAAATTTGCGTGCTCTTGGGCCAGGCGCAGAAGTTCGTCGTGATAGTAAATGTCTTTCTCGGTGCGATTCCCGAAGATCAGGTAGAGCTGGTGTTCCCGATGTCTAGCTTGCGCGTGAATAGAGGACGGGCGTCCCGGCACGTCTTGGTCCGAGACTGAGCTAGGCGCGAACAACCAACGCAGCATAGAACGAAACGGAGCAATCCCGGTTCCAGTGGCGACGAAGATAGTGTCACGCATGGGCGGGCGCAGAATGAAGTCGCCGAAGGGTCCCTGGCAGCGGATCTCGTCGCCTTCTCTCATGTCACAAAGAAAGTTGGACATGAAGCCGTCCTGCACCCGGTTCAGGCAAAGAGCGAAGCGGTTGTCGTCCGAGGGCGGAGACGCGATCGAGTAAGCCCGGGTGATCTCTTCGCCATTGGGCATATTGGTCTTGAATGACAGCCATTGTCCGGCAACAAAGCCGAAGCGCGCTACGCCGTTCATCTCGAATTCAAGATGCTTGGTAAGTTCAGAAAGGCTCGTAGACCGGCGCAGGCGCGCGGTGAAGTTTTGAAATGGCATCGGTTGTATAGATGCGTTGCGGAGCAGGGAAGAAGCACGGTAGAGACGCAGCTACGCTACGTCTGTTTGGCGCCGGAATGTCGCGTTGTGGCGGAGACGCGGCAAGCAATGTTTCTCAGAAGGATGGCCTACTCTACGGTAACTGACTTCGCCAGATTCCGGGGTTGATCCACATCGCACCCGCGGCGCACCGCAATGTGATAGGCCAGCAACTGCAGCGGAACGATTTCAAGAATGGGAGCCAGTTCTTCGGGTGCAGGCGGGATGTAGAGCACGTGATCGGCGGCGTCTTTAATCTCCTCGTCTCCTTCGGTAGCCAGTGCGATGACGATGCCGGAGCGAGCTTTCACTTCTTTGAGATTCGACGATGTTTTCTCGTAGCGCACCATCGACAGTTCATTGTGCGGATCACGCGTTGCAATAATCACGACGGGAAGGTTCTCGTCGATCAGCGCGTTGGGACCATGTTTCATTTCGCCCGCGGGGTAGCCTTCGGCGTGAATGTAGGAAATTTCTTTCAGTTTCAGCGCGCCTTCAAGCGCGATGGGATAGTGAATGCCGCGGCCCAGAAACAGGAAATCCTGGGCGCGGACGTACTGTTTGGCCAGATCGTCGCAAGCTTGGTCGTGAGTTAGCAGTTGCTCGAGTTTGCCGGGCAGCAGCATGAGTTCATGAACCGCCTTCCGGGCTTGTTTTTCGTTCATCGTGCCGCGCACCTGCGCGAGATAAAGCGAAAACAAGTAAAGAGCCGTGAGCTGGGCGGTGAACGCTTTGGTGGAAGCCACGCCAATCTCCGGACCCGCGTGTGTGTAAATGGTTCCCGCGGCTTCGCGCGTGATCATCGATCCGACGACGTTGCAGATAGCCAGCGTCTTCGATCCTCTGGCTTTGGCTTCGCGCTGGGCGGCGATGGTGTCGGCAGTTTCTCCGGATTGCGAAATCACCATCGTGATCGTATTGGCATCGACGATGGGATCGCGGTAGCGCCACTCGCTGGCATAATCCACTTCGACCGGCACGCGCGCCAGGCCTTCGATCATGAACTTGCCTGCCTGCGCCGCGTGCCAACTGGTCCCGCACGCTTCGATGTTGATCTTCTTCGCGGCCTTGAATTCCGCGTCGGGGATTTCTATTTCGCTGAGGAAGATGTGGCCGGTTTCCTGCGAGACACGCCCCAGGGTAGTGTCGCGGACGGCCCGGGGCTGTTCGTAAATCTCTTTCAGCATGAAATGCTTGAACCCACCCTTCTCGGCCTGAATTGGATCCCAGCTGACGTGCTGAATCTGGCGCGTGACGGGTTTTCCGTCGAAATCGGTGAGCTTCACGCCTTCGGGAGTGACGACGGCAAGATCGCCATCGCCGAGAAAAAACAAATCGCGGGTGTGATAGAGAATCGCGGGAACGTCGGAGGCAACGAAGTATTCGTCCTTGCCCATGCCGATGACTGCTGGAGGGCCGTTGCGGGCGGCGACAATCTTGTCAGGGGAATCGGCCGAGATTACGCCCAAGGCGAACACGCCGCTTAACTGTTTGACAGTCTTGCGGACGGCTTCTTCGAGCGATGGCCGGGTGCCGTTGGTTTTGGCGAAATGTTTTTCAACCAGGTGGGCGATGACTTCCGTATCAGTTTCCGTGGTGAACTTGTGGCCTTCTTCGATGAGCTTTTTTTTCAGCGTGACGTAGTTCTCAATGATCCCGTTGTGCACGACCACGATCCGGCCGGTGCAATCACGATGCGGATGAGCATTTTCCTCTGTGGGACGGCCGTGAGTAGCCCAGCGCGTGTGGCCGATGCCGTATGTTCCGTCAAGGGGATGGAGGCGAATGACTTCTTCGAGATTACGCAACTTGCCCTCTGCCCGGCGGATCTGGAGACCGTCGCCATTGCCGCTGACTGCGATTCCGGCTGAGTCGTAGCCGCGATATTCGAGACGCCGTAGCCCCTCAATGATGACGGGTACCACGCTCTTCTTACCCACATACCCAACAATCCCGCACATGGTCTACTCCCGTAAGAATCAGTCCTGCCAGGGGGAATCAACTCTTGGCGCCGTGCTGTTTGGTGCGGACTCCCTGATACTTCATCAGCGAATGACGCAACGTGGGTCCTTCGGCTCCGCAGATTCTCCGCTGCACCGAGAATCTACTCCGCTCAGGAATGACATTTTTTCTTTCACTCTTCAAGCGAAAAGCGGAATTCTTCGATGACCGGATTGGTTAGAACTTCGCGAGCCATTCGCCCAACTTCGGTTTCCGCTTCCGCCCGGGTCAGTCCGCCGTCCAGCGTGAGCTCAAAATACTTGCCTTGGCGGACGTCTTCCAGGCCCTTGTATCCCATTTTCTTGAGAGCACCCTGGATGGTTTTTCCCTGAGGATCCAAAACGCTCTTTTTCAGCGAAACATATACATAAGCTTTCATGGGGGATTCCTCATTATACGTCAGTCGGCAAGGGAGACGTTTGCACGGGCGGCTTAGCCCAGTCGGGCAAGCTGAGCATCCAGATCTGACAGAGCCTTTTGCAGGAGTTCGCGATGGCGAGGGTTCTGGGCAACTTCGAGTTGCTGGAGCACATGCTGGCGGGACAATAGCAGGCCTTGTCTCCGGCGTTGCTTTGCGGTCTGAGCGGCGGTCTGCGGTGGCTGGCTTGGGCTAAAGGCCGGAGCTGCTTGAGCCTGCTGCTCCTCAACCGACTTGCTCTCCCATCCTCGTGCCACGCAGAGATTATACCTACCAAGGTCCGAACCGACGGCATTTTTGTTGCAGTGAGGATGAAGTGACTGGGAGCGAAAATCGGGGAGGGTCACCCTGCGCGCGACACGAACAGTGCCAACCTGGCACGAAACATGCCACTTTTGAAAATAAAATCTTCGCATGGGCAGAGACTTCGTCTATGATACGCAGCAAGCAGTTTAATTGTTGTGCCGGGAAGGTTTGCTCGAGGGGGCTTCCTTATGAAGAGCTCGCGCAAATGGACCCTGATCGCCACTTCGAAGTAGATGGAGACGTCGGTCGTTACGAAGCGTTGCTGCAGATGGCGGACCTGGTGGTACACCATCGCAGCGTGTCTGAACTGTTGCCCGAACTAGCGCTGCGATTGCGCAAAGTGGCCTCTTTTGAAATTGCCAGCCTTTGTCTTCACGATCCCGAAAAAAATGTAATGCGGATGCACTTCTGGGAAGGGAGCGAACGACTTTCCGATCACGCCGAATTGCCGGTGGAAGAATCGGCTTGCGGATTCGTGTGGGAGAAGCAGCGGCCGATGGTATGGCCGGACCTGCAGCAAGAAACCCGCTTTCAGCGGGCAGTGAATCTTTTGCGGGCAAAAGGGGTCCGCTCCTACTGCGAAATACCGTTGACGACCGCGCAAAAGAGGCTCGGGGCGCTGGGGTTGGGTAGCTCCCGTCCCAACGCGTACGGCGAGGACGATGTGCAACTCCTTCGACGCGTGGCCGAACTCGTAGCGCTGGCGTTGGAAAATACCATGACCCGGGCAGCTTTCCTGGAAGAAAAGGAACGGCTGGAGATGCTGCTCAAAGTTAGTACCACCCTGATGTCCAATCTGGATGTGCGGCAACTGTTTCCGGCGATTTCAGGGCTGATCCGAAGGGTGATCCGGCAGGATTACGCCAGTGTGGCGCTTTACGAAGAGTCCGACCGCTGCTTGCGGGTGTACGCCCTGGATTCCCCGCTTGCGGATGACATGATCGGTCCTGAGACCGTCGTGCCGGTCGCGGAGTCTGCTTCCGGCTCTTTCTTTTTGACAGGAGAGACGAAGGTCTGCAACCGCGAGGAACTGGCCGCTGCAGGTTCTCCGGCGGTGAAGCGATTGATGGAGCTTGGAATTCAATCGTTCTGCGCCATACCGCTGATTACGCGAAAGGGCAAACTGGGAACCTTGAACCTGGGCAGCGCGACGGACCACGCGTTCGCGCCGCAGGACGTCAGCTTCTTGAAGCAAGTAGCCGCCCAAGTGGCCATCGCCCTGGATAACGCCCGCGCCTATCGCGAAATCGCCGAGCTGACAGACAAACTGAAGAAGGAAAAGCTGTATCTGCAAGACGAGATCCGCTCCGTGCTTAACTTCGAAGAAATAGTTGGAGAAAGCGTTGCTCTCAAGCATGTGCTGACACACGTGAACACCGTGTCGCCGCTTGATGCTACAGTGCTGATCCTTGGGGAAACGGGAACCGGCAAGGAACTGATTGCTCGCGCCATTCACCGTATGAGCTCTCGCAAAGACGGCAGTTTCATTAAGTTGAACTGCGCGGCCATTCCTACCGGGCTGCTGGAGAGCGAACTTTTTGGGCACGAGAAAGGCGCATTTACCGGCGCCATCAGCACCAAGGTCGGGCGTCTTGAACTGGCCGACAAAGGAACGCTATTCCTGGATGAGGTGGGCGACATTCCGCTGGAGCTGCAGCCAAAACTTTTGCGGGTGTTGCAGGATCAGGAATTCGAGAGGCTGGGCGGAGTTCGCACTATTAAAGTGAACATACGATTGATCGCAGCCACCAATCGAGACTTGGCAAAGAGCGTGGCTGCGCGGGAATTCCGCAGTGACCTCTACTATCGACTGCATGTTTTTCCTGTGCACATGCCGCCTCTGCGGGAGCGGGGCAAAGACATTGAGTTGCTGGTGCGTTACTTTGTGCAGAAGTTTTCCCGCCGCATGAACAAGCAGATTGAAACCATCCCCTCGGAAGCCATGCATGCGTTAGCGCGCTGGGAGTGGCCGGGAAATGTGCGGGAGTTGGAGAATTTCATCGAGAGATCGGTGATTCTTTCCGAAGGAACGATTCTCAACGTCCCCTTATCGGAATTGAGACCGGTTTACCAGGGCGCTCGCTACGATACTACCTTGGAAGGTCTGGAACGCGAGCACATCCTGCGAGTGCTGCACGAAACCGGCGGAGTGATCTCCGGTTTGCACGGGGCTGCGGCTAAGTTGGGCATGAAGCGAACTACGCTCCAGTCCAGAATGCAGAAGATGGGGATCTCTCGCGGAGATTACGAGAACTAGGTTCGTTCTAATCACCCCCACAACAGATCCATCACGGTTCTTCAGCGACGAAATGTCGGCAATGTGACGCAGCCTCGGCAGTTTTGCCCAAGGAAATGTGCATCTCGGGTTCGATCTTGCGTTCTCCTTCTTATCTTTGCTGTCACTTGAGGCATTCCTGAGTTTGGCATGCCGACTGCGAAGGGACCGGCTGAGCATCCTCTATCTGTGATCTGCAGGGTAGCTCAGAATTCAGGTCGAGGGCCAATGCGATCGGGAAAATTCGAATGGCACGGCTGTGTGGCGCCCATCCCCAAGGACGCTTGCACGGGGTTCGAGAAGTCAAGAGGAGAGTTCTGTGTTTATCCAACGGGGCACTGGGAGATGTCACGGGAGCGTCGGGCAAGTTGTATCCGCGACAGATGCGCAGGCACGGCGCGGCCCAACCAGCGAGAGACTGCTGTTGCCCATATTGTTTCAGGGCGAATTAGCGAAGCGACCGGACTTATTCGGATCGGCGTCCAGGGAAAACTGTCCACAAGAGTCCGGCGCTTCTGTCGATCCTTTGTATCTGTTTTCCTGTGGTGTTTTGTGGCATCAGCATCGGGATGCCAGCGCCGGTTGGGAATTGATTCAATTTCTGCGATCGCGAGATCGAGGGGCGCGGGGCATCGCCGCGGCGTTGCTGGCGAAAACGGAATCCGCGCGCTTGTTAGTTCGGGACCTGCGTCGGGCTCGAACTCATGTTACCAAGCCGGCTATCCGAGACGCGGGGCATGCCGATGAGCAGGAGTCCAACAAGGCGGCTGAAATGAATACACCGTATGGGCTGGAAATCGTGGATAGTTGTCTCACCTGCAAGTTACGGCGGGATCACTGGTTCTGCGGCGTCTCGCCCAATGTTCTGAAATTGCTGAGCGCCTCAAGCCACCTGAGCACCTACCCGGGTGGCGCCGTCCTATTTGTCGAAGGGCAGACGCCGCGCGGGGCCTTTGTGCTTTGCTCGGGCAAGGCGAAGCTCTCGACTACTTCGCGGGAGGGCAAGGTGCTCATTCTGAAAATCGCAGAAGCGGGCGAGGTGCTCGGGTTGAGCGCCGTAATTTCCGGCGAGCCATTTGAATTGACCGCGGAGACGGCTGGACCGTGCCAGGTAAACTTCGTGGAACGCGAGGTCCTGATGCGGCTGATGGAAAAGAATGGAGAGTTCGGGCTGCATGCGTCGCAGGCTCTCAGCAGGGAGTTTCAGTCGGCGTACCGGGACATGCATGATCTGGTGCTGGCCCGTTCTTCCGCGGGCAAGCTGGCGAGATTACTGCTTTCGTGGACGCCGATTCGAGAAAAATTCGAGCCGCACGAAATCCGAGTTCGGGCGAGCCTGACCCATGAAGAAATGGCGCAAATGATCGGTTCGTCCCGGGAGACGGTGACCCGGCTGCTGAGCGATCTCAAGAAAAAGGAACTCATTCGTCTGGAGGGAACCACTCTGGTGATCCGCAATCGCACGGCGTTGGAAGCGCTGGCTGCATAGTGACGGATGCGGCCAGGATAGACGGCCGGTCCTCCTCCCCGGCCGTCCAGCTTTCGCAACA
>DATNHO010000175.1:0-5500 GCA_035604895.1 Terriglobales bacterium
CGATCAGAGCCCAACAGCTGTGCAACATCATCGATCGGCTCGTGAAAGCTCCCCAGTAGCTGACCCAGTTCACGAGCACACGTTCCTCGATTCGTCGTGTATGCTTGCAGGTAGCGGTAAGTTGGGCCCTTAGCTCAGCGGACTCATAATGCAGATCCGGGGCATGGTCCGGCACTTCTGTACCGGATTCCATTGGATTGTCCGTACGCCAGTCACAGCCTGATAACACCAGAACCACTACAAAACCACTACACCGGGCCGACCCGCTAGCCGGAAAGGTTGTAACGAGTATTCCGCGTTCAGCGAGCACTCAGACCCGAGACCCAGCCCTGCGTTATATCCTGGTGAATTCATGGACTCACGCATGATGGTCCCAGGCATCGATGCAGCACTGTTCGAACCGATTGGCCGTGTCACGGTCAATTTCTCGATGCTGCAAGGGATGGTTGAGTTTGAGATCTGGACGCTTCTGTCGCGAGGGCAGCGTACCGGTCAGATCGTCACGGCCGAGTTGTCTTTCCGGCGCAACGTCGAGCTTTTCTCATGTTTGTACCGGCATCGTTTTCCGGGTCAGAACGAGGACGCGCTAGGAACCATCCGCAACAAACTCTTTAACTGCGAAGAAGAGCGCAACCGAATTACCCACTCGAGCTGGGCAGGCGGCGAAGGCTGCAGCATGCGCTTTAAAACTACCGCCAAGCACAAGGGCTGGGCCATGCAAGCCCAGATGATGAGTCGTGACGATATCACTGCGATTGCCGACAAGATCGCACAGACTGCAACAGATCTCCAGCATTTCGCAATGAGATTCATCCACGGCGTAGATATCGGCGACGCGGATCAAGGCTGAGAGGCAGACGCTTGCTGTCGGCGAACGCGGCCGTCGGCATCATCCTCGCGGATCCGGTCCCAATCGCGGCTGGGATCGCCGGCGCGCGCGGCCGCGATCAACTCATCGAACTGGTTCTCGGTGGTCTGGCGATCGCTGGAGACGCGGAAATACATGGCGTCCATGCTTTAATGTTAGTCTTTGTCACTAGCGGCTGTTTTCAATTGGCTCTCGCACAAGACAACGAAGGCGGCAATTAGATTCAGAATGCGGCTGCACGTGTCTTCGAACATGGCTAAACTCACACTCAGATCGAAAACACCCGCGAGCTTCAGTCCGTCGTTGTCACGCACCTTTGGGCCAAAGTCCGTCAAGCGGGTCGATGGGTCGAATTTCGAATACAGGCCCGTCGTTCCCGCACCGTTGGGGTGTGCAAATTCGCTGAGGATATCGTACTGATGTCGGAAGCCGTCAATCTCCTTGTCCACGTGATCGACAAACGTTAGTACGTTGATTGCCGATGGCATGTCTGCATCGATTTTGCTTCCCATCATCAGTTTCATTAGGTACTCGTCGATATCACCGACTTTCCCGGATTGCACGGTTTTTTCGAGCTTTGCACACAAGTACCAGAGCGCGGCGCTCGTCTCGATGGCCGCGCGCGTAAGAAGGATGGCTGAGGCGAGCTTGTCGTTCTCGAAGCTCTCGAAAGCTATGCGGCCTAGTTCCGCCATTCTCCAGATAAGGGCGGCTCGATAGACCAACCCTTTGAATGGCAGCTTTGCGGTCCGAGACACCGCCATGGGGTCAACGCGGCTGGGGAGGATGGATTCGAGGCGCTCAAGCCCAGCGCGAATTTCGTTCATTACAGATTCAACGGATTCTTCCACGGCTCTTCTTCCTGCTCAGTTAGGTGAGTCTGCGGCGCCGAATCAGGCGGGCGAGGTGGGAGACGAGTTTCGCCCTCGCGTCTGCGGTTGCGAAGCCGCGCTCCATTTCCAGGGCCACTCCCTTGATTTTACGTCGGTTTGGACGTTCTAGCTTCGCGTTTTGGGCAGACTGCGAAATCGCTAACCTGAAACGGTTGGAAGATCTATGGCGAGGCGTCCCATGAATTTCCGCGTTGCGGCGATTGCGTCCTTTGCGGTGTTCGGGCCGATCTCCCTCACCAGCCAATCGCTTTTGTTGCCCACGTGCGTTAGTCTATGCCGATCCGCCCTGAGCGCTGCAATCTCGGGCATGATGCTCTCAAGCAGTTTTGAGTGCTCCTGTTCCAAAGAAGAGCGTTTTTCATAGGGTGTTTCTACAATTCTTCGCAGCCCGCCTACGCAACCCCATCCCGGCCTGTCGCCGCATTTCTCAAGTAATTTGCAAACCTGAATCACTCCGAACTCGGCAACGAGCAAGACATGAAAGAGTGCGGCGGCGAATCTATTGAGAGCTAGACACTTGGATGCCTCCTCGATATCTACTCGCATTTCAGGCCACCGTGTGAGCACGCTGCTGCTCCAATCTTCCGCGGGTGCGGTAAACTGTCGAGCCCTCTCGCTGCCAATATAGAGGAAGACCACGGTCTTCATCTCGCGGCGGATGGTTCTCTGAATTTCATCGATACGGGCTACAACGTCCGTTGAAACAAAGGCTTGGCCCCTTCCCTCGGCTCGCAAATTGAAATCGGCCCGCAATTCCGCAACAGCCTCGGCAGACGTTGGCAGACCACTTTTTTTAAGAGTTGCCTCGACGTGTCGTAAAGTGCTCTCGGTTGTCTTGTGTCCTTCGATGCTAAGCACCGCCCGTTGCCCCATCAGTGCCGCTATAACCTCGTCGCCTTTCGGTTTCGCGTGTTGCCAAAAACAGCGCATGTGCTCCAGGAAACATACAACCTCATGGAGCGATTTTCCAGAAAACTGTTCCACGTCCCACCAGCTCACCAGCCTGTGGGGATTCTCCTTCCAGAGGCAGACTGGCGGCGAGTCACGGCCGGAGAGAACAGGTTCGACATCGATTGCCGACATCACAACACCCATGTACACTGAGGGTGCTGGCCCGCGTCAACAGGTCTGTTAATTCCGTCCAATACATTTGGGGCGATTTGTGTTCGCCCCTTTCGCATTTTCAGGCTAGCACTTTGCGCTCAGAAACCTAACTGTGGGTGTCGTCGGCAGCTCGGACTTTTCAGGCGACCGCTTGCGGAATCGGCTGGAGGGCATCAGCCCGCGCGGCGCCTAGTTTTCGGGCGTCGCCAACTTTCGAAGAACGCGTTGGGCACCATCCCTGATCCGTTGGTTATATTGATCATAGGAACGCCGGCCCAGCACGGGCTCGTCCCCGTTTTCATATAGCGCCTGAATGGCATCAATCAAGTCGTGTAGGAAATCCAGCATAGTGGCGATCTCTCTCCGGTCGGTGGCGCCGAAGAACACAGAAGCAGCCTCGTCGTTGCTCATGAGCCGATGTGCAAAAATCGCATGTCGAATTGGGAGGTAGATCTGTTCGAAGCGCTTGTGATGCGTCGTAAGCCGCTTCCTCAAAATGCGCAGTTCCGCGGTTGAGGATGGTACCCAGGCTTGGGCAGTGAACTGGTCGAGTGCATCGGAATCGAATCCCCAAACTCTTTTTCGATTTGTTAACTCGGTGGCAGAAAACAGCTTTGGCGAACTAATCATGGCGCTGACCACCTTGTGAATGGATCTTGCATCTTGGGCTGTATCGAAGATGCGACCGAGAATAATGAACAGCGACGCCTGAAGGCAGTATCGCTGTACTTTCCAGAAGAGAGGGTCCTGATTCAGGGCACAAGCGATCACCTGGTCTTCAAGAGTCGAGCGATTGAGTTCCTCATATGTGTGAAAGATGGTGACGGCATCTTCGATCTCGGTGGAAAGCAATTGGACTAGACGCCAGAATTCGGATTCCGACACGGCGTGCCGGCCATCGCTGGCCCGGCGGAACTCTTCTTCGGCCTGAAGCCAGTCCCCGACGGCCGAGCCGTATTGAGTGCCGCGTTGCAAGTAGAGTTCGTAGGCGCGGATACGGATGCGCTCTTCAAGAGGCAATGTCTCGTGTGCTGTTTCCATTGCTACCTCTGGGGATGACGGTAGCAGATGGCTTTGGCGCGTGGAAGGGCGGATTGTTGGGCGCGGGTCAAGGTGCCGCGGCCGTTTCTAAGATGGAAGATCTGGCAGCCCACGCTCGCATCCCTGCGTCGGGCAGCCGCGCGGGTGATTTCCCGATTCCCTCGCGCGATGCTTTTCGGCAGAATGTGAAGCCGGTGCCCCGCGTCGAGCTTCGCGCAAACGTTGAGTGTGCCCCGCCACTTCCACGAGATTTGGCCAACTGCCGAGACCACTGGCGCAAATCAGAACGGATCTTGATTGCCGCCGCCGCAGAGATCGACGGCGTGGTGGAGAGCTTTCGAGACGCGATCGGCAAGGTCGGAATCATAGAACGGGAACATTCCCGGAGTATCCTCATCCGAAATTTGGGCGAGCACTAGATACACAGGCGGATCGATTTTGATTCCGGCCTCCGGGTGACCACCTTTTGCCAGGTTTTGCTGGAGGAGCTGATCAAATTGCATCAGCGTCACGTTGGTGACTCGTTTCAACGAAACCTTTCCCCAGGCGTCTACCGTCATTGGGCCTTCTGATTTTGCATGGTACAGAATGAGGCAAGAACCTTCATCAGATGACACTCTACTGATTTCAATCGCGCCCTGGACCGGCTTCGCGTCACCACCGGTGACGTTATTGTGAACGTACAGCAGAAAGTTAACTTTGCTTGGAAGCTTGGCCTGAAGGAATTTCAATGTGTCTTTGATACTTGCCGCATCGCCGCGCAACGGCGGCGGTGCGGGAACGTCTTGCGCAAATGCGCCGGAGGCCATAAGGAGTGTGATCACGAACAGGATCACGAGAACGCGGGCAAACCACCCCGCAGCCTTAAAACGGATGGGCCTTGCGCCAGGCCGTGTACTCTTGAACATATTTCTCCTCCTCGGCCGTGAGTTCGAACGGAACGGAACTTTTCATCTCTCCCACGATGCTCTCGCCCCAGTTGGCTTGTCCTTCAGCGCTCGCTCTGGCCTTTTCGTTCACGCAATCGCAGATGAATTGTTTGCGCTGGGCTGGCGTCATCGGCATTCAATCATACGCCCTCTCTTGCGTGCGTGCAGCGGTGCCGTTTGAGGTTTGCGCCTTGTCCTCCAGCACCGCGCGCGCCCACTCGACCATCAGTGAGGCGTTGCCGCCGTACTTTGCCGGATCCTGCGGATGTCGGTGGCGAACACAAAGTCACGCCTTCAGCCGGCGCTCGATCAGGTGACGGTCTCGGCGGCGCGCCTGAGGGCGACGGACACGGAGCTGGCGGCGTTGCGCGAGCGCGTGGCAAAGTTCGCTTTCCAAATTGAAGGCATCAACAAGCGGAACAGCGATTCCGAAAACATGCGCGCTGCCACCTTCGCCGGCTACATCGACATGGAACGGCGCAAGATTGCCGAAGCTCTGGCGTCGAAGAACTGAGTCAGGGCCTATGCCTTGACGCGGGCATGAACGGCTATGTCACGAAGCCGATCAGAGCCCAACAGCTGTGCAACATCATCGATCGGCTCGTGAAAGCTCCCCAGTAGCTGACCCAGTTCACGAGCACACGTTCCTCGATTCGTCGTGTATG
>DATNHO010000176.1:0-26214 GCA_035604895.1 Terriglobales bacterium
CCGGGCACGGGCAACGGCACGATCACGGGCGTGAACACGACCGCAGGCAGCGGGCTCACTGGCGGCGGCACCAGCGGCACGCTGAATCTGGGTCTGCTGACCACCTGCGCCACCAATCAGGTGCTGCAGTGGAACGGTAGCGCGTGGGCTTGCTTTTCCGCAGGCACGGGTACGGTAACTAGCGTCGCCACCGGCCTTGGACTGAAGGGCGGACCAATCACGACCACCGGCACGCTGACCATTGACACCACAGTGGTCCCGCAACTGGGCGCGGTTAACACATTCACTGGCAATCAGACAGTAAACGGCACGCTTAACGCCACATCAAGCGGCTTTGGCATCTCTGGCACCACCAGTGGCGCACAGTACAGCGGCGTCGTTGGTTCAAATACCGCCACAACGGGTGCAGCTACTGGCGTGTCTGGAGCGACGAATTCGTCAACCGGATACGGCGTGTGGGGTCAGGGCCCTGGCATTGGGGTTTTTGGCGACAGCTCGGCCACATCGGGGGGCACGGGTGTGCTCGGCGCCACTGCATCGACTAATGGCTACGGCGTCACGGGCTCAAATAGCTCCCAAACTGGTGTCGCGGTAGGTGTGTACGGCTACTCGCAGTCACCTGCTGGGTATGGCATGGAGGGGCAAAATTTCGCTGCAACAGGGAATGCGGTGGGTGTGTACGGCTACACCCAGTCACCTGCCGGCTATGGCGTAGAGGGCGTAGCCAACAGCACCGGCACGGCCGGCTATTTCCAGGTGAATAGTGGCGGTTACATCCTCCAAGGAAACAACGGCAGTCAGTCCGAGTTCTTAGTGAACTCAGCAGGCGTTGTAAACGCGAACGGAGTAATCGCGGCGGGGGCGGTGTCGGCGGGCAGCAGTTTCCAGATTGCAGGCCTACCCTTTGCCTATGGCACCTATGGGAATGCGAGTGCGTTCCTCGGCTTCGGCGCGGGCACTAACGCTACGGGTGTGACAGACGTAGGTGTCGGCTATAACGCGCTCCCCGCGGACACTGGGGGATCCAACACCGCCGTCGGTGCGGGGACGCTGGTCAACACCACCACCGGGACTTCCAACGTTGCGGTAGGCATTCAGGCGGGAGGCACTAACGATTCCAGTAACTTAACCGGGTCTGGCAACACCGCTCTGGGGGCCTACGCGGGCTTCAGCACGGGCACGCTGAACAATGCCACAGCCATCGGGAACGGTGCACTAGTATTCGAGAGTAATGCCTTGGTCCTGGGCCAAGTTGGTACGAACGTCGGCATCGGCACCAGCGCTCCCAGTCATTATTTGGACGTGGCCGGCGCCGTCGCCTTCGACTCCACGGGCCTGAATAATGGAAACGGTATCGATCTAACCTTCGGCATCAATGCGGGAGAAGGGATCTCCTCCTCGCGCACCGCCGGTCCGAATCAATATGGGATAGACCTTTGGACGGACTTTAACCGTCGCATATCCATCGAGCAACACGGCAACGTGGGCATCGGAACCACCTCGCCCGACAACCTCCTCACGGTGAACGGCAGCGCCGATAAGCCCGGCGGCGGCTCGTGGGGCACCTTCTCCGACGGCCGGCTCAAGACGGTGAACGGTGGCTTCACTCCAGGTCTGAACCAGGTCATGAAGATTCATCCAGTCCATTATCGCTACAAGCCCGACAATGCGATGGGCATTCGCGATACGGATGAACACATCGGAGTGGTCGCGCAGGACGTGCAGAAAGTCATCCCGGAAGCAGTGACGGAAAACAGCAAAGGGTATTTGCTGGTGAACAACGACCCAATTATCTGGACGATGCTGAACGCGATCAAGGAGCAGCAGGGAGAGGTCCAGCATGAGCAGGCCGAATTGGCCAAAGCTCTGCGTCTGATCAAACAGCAGCAGAGTCTGCTTCGGGCGCAGAGCGCGACGATGCGGAGTCTGCAGGCTGAGGTCCGCGAGACTCGCGAGAGCTTACGGCAAGTGAAAGCACAGATAGCCGCGGCGCAGCCAGCTCTGGTGGCGGCGAAGTGACCACAAAACAAAGAACACCAAAGGAGAAATCTCTCATGAAGTTCCGCACCGGTTGTGTAGCAGTTGGATTTTTGTCTCTGGTTCTCTCGTTGTCAGCGCAGACTTTCACCAGTCTGGTAAGTTTCAACGGGAGCAACGGTGCTTACCCGGAATCCATGTCCCTCGTCCAGGGTACGGACGGTAATCTATACGGAACCGCGCCATCCGGGGGAGCACACAGCGGCGGCACGGTGTTTAAGGTGACTCCCACCGGAACGCTGACCACCCTTTACAGCTTCTGCGCCCAGACCAACTGCACTGACGGCGAGGAGCCTCTCGCCGGGCTTGTGCTGGCCACCAACGGCACCTTCTACGGGACAACCTCGGTTGGCGGGGCCAACGGCGACGGCACCGTCTTTAGCATCACCGCAGGGGGCACGCTGACCACGCTCCACAGCTTCGACCTGACTGACGGCGCCTACCCCACCGCCGCGCTCATTCAGGGCAGGGATGGGAATTTCTACGGGACAACCGTCGAGGGCGGGCCCCCCCCACAAACAAGGGAACCGTCTTTCGCATCACGTCAGGAGGTACGCTGACCACGCTGCACGGCTTCGACATAACCGACGGCTACGATCCATACGCCACGCTGGTCCAGGCCACCAACGGTACCTTCTACGGCACAAACACCCAGGGCGGGCCCAATTTCGACGGCACCGTCTTTAGCATCACGTCAGGAGGGACGCTGACCACGCTGCACGACTTTGACGGAACCGACGGCGCCTACCCGGACGCCGCGCTGATTCAAGCCACCGACGGAACCCTCTACGGCGCGACCGTAGTGGACGGAGCCAACGGCTATGGCACCGTCTTTAGCATGACGTCAGGAGGCACGCTGACCACGATCCACAGCTTTGACGCCACCGACGGTGCCGAACCGTACGCCACGCTGGTTCAGGCCACCAACGGGATCTTCTACGGGACAACTGCCGAGGGCGGGACCGCCAACTGCTCATTGGGTCAACCCTGTGGCACCGTCTTTAGCATCACCGCAGGGGGCACCCTGACCACGCTCCACAGCTTCGACGGCGCTGACGGCAATGGCCCCCAAGCCGCGGTGGTTCAGCACACAAATGGGACCTTCTACGGGGTCACCTACAACGGCGGGGCCAGCAACTATGGCACGATCTTCAGCCTGGCCGTGGGCCTTCACCCGTTCGTGAAGACACTGCCCACTTCCGGCACGGTAGGAGCGCACGTCAAGATTCTGGGAACCAATCTGACGGGCGCGACCAAGGTCACCTTTAACGGGACTGCAGCGACTTTTCACGTGGTTTCGAGTTCGGAAATCACAACCACTGTTCCCGCCGGCGCGACCACTGGCAAAGTGAAAGTGGTTACGCCCCACCGCACGCTGACCAGCAACGTGAAATTCCGGGTGACGCCATAGCAGGGGGGGAGGCGGTGACTACTCTCGGAGGTAAGGCCAAGAGCACACAAAGTTTCACGATCCTGTTGTGATCGCATGGAAGCGGAAGTTAATACGGGAGAGTGCCAGCAAACGGAAAGCACAGAAAACGCCATCCAGCCTCAAGGCGGCTTCCCTTGTGAAAAACCCAGTCAGGAAGCTCGAGGCGGAGGTGATTTCTTCGGCGGTTCTTCCTGTTGAGATTTTGTTAGACGCTCTTAGGCTTAGTCTTATCGTTCGGAACTTCCTTTGCTTTATGCGAATTGCCTCAGCCGCACTCCGAACGATCGCATCTAAGAGCAAGCCGTAAATGGAGTAAGATCCCAATCGATTGGTTCGTGATGGACAGTTGCATTTTCCAGCGCGGCAACGATAAACAAAAAGGCTGCGACGACGAATAAAACACGGCGAAGGTTCAATCTGCTTCAGAACAGTGGATGACTAAACGGCCTTCCATCTTCCAGCGCGGCGGAGGAATCCAAGATAGATGTCCAATCAGTCCCAGCCCATTGTGTGGCCCGGCCGACCTTATCCCTTAGGATCAACCTGGGACGGCGAGGGCGTTAACTTCGCGCTCTACTCGGAGCATGCGGAGAGAGTGGAGCTTTGCCTGTTCGACATTTCAGGCAAGCGGGAAACCCTTCGGGTTCCGCTTCCCGAGCAGACTGATATGGTCTGGCACGGATACCTGCCAGAGGCACGCCCCGGCCAATTGTACGGATATCGCGTGTTTGGCCCCTATGCTCCCGAGCAAGGCCATCGTTTTAATCACCACAAACTTCTGCTGGATCCGTATGGCAAGCAGATTCAGGGAGCCATCCGTTGGACTGACGCGCACTTCGGATACAAGGTCGGACACAAACAAGAAGACTTGTCTTTCGACCGGCGCGACGATGCCGCCGGAATGCCGAAAAACCGCGTGATCGACTCCGCTTTTACTTGGGGAGCTGATGCACCGCCCAGAATCCCCTGGCACGACACTTTGATTTACGAGCTTCACGTAAAGGGATTTACCATGCGCCATCCTGACATTCCGGCCCATTTGCGAGGGACGTATGCAGGCCTGGCCACCGCGCCCGTGATTGAATACCTCACCCGGCTGGGAGTGACCTCGGTAGAACTCATGCCCGTGCACAGCTTCGTCGATGACCGCCAACTCACGGAACGCGGCCTTCGCAATTACTGGGGTTATAACTCGATCGGCTTTCTCGCGGTCGAGCCCCGCTATTTGGCCACGAGTTCAATCCGCGAATTCAAGACCATGGTCAAGACCTTGCATTCAGCGGGGCTGGAGGTGATTCTCGATGTGGTCTACAACCACACTGCCGAGGGCAACCAGCTTGGCCCCACGCTGTCTCTAAGGGGCATCGATAACAGCAACTATTACCGCCTCATGCCGGAGAATCCCCGCTACTACAAGGACTACACCGGCACTGGAAACACGCTGAACATGCGGCATCCGCGTGTGCTGCAGCTGATCATGGACAGCCTGCGCTACTGGGTTCTCGAGATGCATGTGGACGGCTTCCGGTTTGACCTCGCCGCCACGCTCGCCCGCGAACTGCATGAGGTCGATCGCCTGGGGGCGTTTCTTGACATCATCCATCAGGATCCCGTGCTTTCGCAGGTAAAGCTGATCGCCGAACCATGGGATCTCGGCGAAGGCGGATATCAGGTCGGAAACTTCCCTGTAGGTTGGGCCGAATGGAACGATCGCTACCGCGATACGGTGCGTTCTTATTGGAAGGGTGATGGGGGGCTGCTGGGAGACCTGGCTTATCGCATCACCGGTTCGAGCGATCTCTACGCGCACAGCGGCCGGCGTCCTTATGCCAGCGTGAACTTTGTGACCGCGCATGACGGCTTCACGTTGCAGGATCTGGTCAGTTACAACCAAAAACACAACGAAGCCAACGGCGAGAACAATCAGGATGGCAATAACGATAATCGCAGCTGGAATTGCGGTGTTGAAGGTCCGACCGAAGACTCCGACATTCAAGCTTTGCGCGCCAAGCAGAGGCGGAATATGCTTGCGACACTTCTGTTGTCCCAGGGAGTGCCGATGATGTGTCAAGGAGACGAAATCGGACGCACGCAGATGGGAAACAACAACGCCTACTGCCAGGATAATGAAACCAGTTGGCTGAATTGGAATCTGCAACCGCAAGATCGTGACTTCATGGCTTTCGTTCAGCGCACAATCAATCTCCGCAAGAGGCATCCGACATTCCGGCGGCGACGTTTTTTTCAGGGTCGCCCGATCAAGGGTGCAACCGCAAAAGATGTGCTGTGGCTCAATCCTGACGGCAAAGAGATGAGCGAAGAGCAGTGGCGCGAGCCTTCCCTTCACTGCCTGGGAATGTTTCTTTCCGGCCAGGGATTGAACGAAACCGACGAGCGCGGGCGCAAGCTCAGCGATGAAAACTTCCTCCTGCTTCTCAACGCCCACCACGAGGATGTCGGATTTATCTTGCCAGCATTCCGTCCCGGCGCCCGGTGGACACCGTGGATGGACACTTCTCGAGAAAGCGGTTTGCGCGCCGCCGCCGAGTCCTCTGACGCCGGTGCAGCCTATCCTTTGCAGGCGCGCTCCATGGTCGTGTTGATGGAACGACGCGGAAATGGCAAAAAGGAAGAGTCGAGTGAAGCGCAGCTATAGCATGCCGTTCGGCGCCGAGTGCCGCGAGGACGGGAGCGTGCGCTTTCGGTTGTGGGCCCCGGCTGCGCATCAGGTTGAACTTTCCGTCGACGGTGCGAACGGCTCCAAGCTGCTTGCTTTGGACCGCGGCGATAACGGCTGGTTCGAGTTAAGCACAGACGCGGCACGGCCAGGAACGCAATACAAATTCCGAATCGACGGCGCCCAAGAAGTTCCCGACTCAGCCTCACGATTTCAGCCACGAGACGTGCACGGCCCCAGCGAAGTCATCGATCCCGCAGCCTTCGACTGGAAAGATCACAATTGGCATGGACGCCGGTGGGAAGAAGCGGTCATCTATGAGTTCCACGTCGGAGCCTTCACTCCGCGCGGAACTTTTGCCGCGGTTCGCGAGCGGCTCGACTACCTTGCCGACCTGGGAATTACTGCGCTCGAGCTGATGCCAATTGGCGACTTTCCCGGCCAGCGCAATTGGGGTTACGACGGTGTCTTCCTGTTCGCCCCCGACAGCATGTACGGCCGGCCCGAGGATCTCAAAGAATTGGTTCAAAGCGCCCACGCCCGGGGGCTCATGGTTTTTCTGGATGTCGTCTACAACCATTTTGGTCCGGAAGGAAATTATCTCAGCACGTACGCACCACAATTTTTCGCCGATCGGCATCGTACGCCGTGGGGAGATGGCATCAACTTCGACAGCCCGGGAAGTCAAGTCGTCCGAGACTTCTTCATCCGTAATGCGCTCTACTGGCTAACCGAGTATCATTTCGATGGACTGCGGCTGGACGCAGTTCACGCAATCGTCGACGACTCAACCCCCAACATCCTCACGGAACTCGCCGATGCAGTCCGGAATTCCATCCCTCCGGATCGCCACGTCCACCTTATCCTCGAAAACGATCGCAACCAGGCGCGTTATCTTCAACGCAACCAGCACTGCCAGCCGAAGTGGTACGCTGCTCAATGGAATGACGACGTGCACCATACACTGCACGTGCTCATCACCGGTGAGCGGGACACCTACTATTCCGACTATTCCAAATGCCCTCTCGATCAGTTGGGCCGTTGCCTGGTCGACGGATTCGCGTACCAGGGAGAAGCTTCGACCTTCAGAAACGGCGAGCCGCGGGGTGAGCCTACTGCTGGCTTGCCGCCTACTGCGTTTGTCTCGTTCCTTCAGAATCATGACCAGATTGGAAACCGCGTGTTCGGAGAGCGGCTCACCAAGATTGCGAATTGTCGTGCCGTGCGCGCGGCGGCAGCGATCCTCTTGTTGGCTCCTTCCCCACCCTTGCTTTTCATGGGCGAAGAGTTCGGTGCAGAAACGCCATTTCTATTTTTCTGCGATTTCGAGGAGGGCCTGGCAGAAGCCGTAACCGCAGGCAGGAGAAATGAGTTCGCTCGCTTTGCGAGGTTCAACGACCCCGCTGAACGAGAGCGAATCCCGGATCCCATGTCGGTTGCAACGTTTGAAGCTTCGCAGCTTGAATGGGACGTGATCGATCCACCACGCCATCAAAACTGGCTGAAATTCTATCGCAAGTTAATGAGATTGCGGTTTCAGCACATCATCCCACACCTTTCCCGCGCATGTACTCTCAGTGCGAACTATGAAGTGCACGATAATCAGGGTCTTACTGCGCGTTGGAAATTTCCCGACCGGTCAGAACTGACTCTGATGGCGAACCTTGCGAGCGCTTCCCTCTCCGGCTTGACTTCTCCCGTTTCGCAAGTTATCTATGCGAGCGACGAAGTAACCACGGATGCGCTGAAGCACGGAACGCTTCCGGCGTGGTCCGTAGTGTGGTTCCTGCAATCATGAATCGGCGTCCGCACATTCCGCTCGCGACCTATCGACTGCAACTCAATCGCGACTTCACTTTTGCCCAGGCCACGGCGATCGTTCCTTATCTTTCTGCGCTTGGCATCAGTCATTGTTACGTATCTCCCTGCCTGAAGGCTCGTGTGGGCAGCATGCACGGATACGACATCGTCGATCATAATTCGCTCAACCCGGAAATCGGCAGCCCTGAAGACTTCGACCGCTTCGTGACTGCCCTCCACGAGCATGGTATGGGATTGATACTGGACATCGTGCCCAATCACATGGGAGTGATGGGCAGCGACAACGCCTGGTGGTTGGATGTTCTGGAAAACGGCGAATCTTCCATCTACGCCAGATTTTTCGACATTGACTGGCATCCGATAAAAGCCGAACTCCTGGGAAAAGTGCTCATCCCGGTGCTCCAAGATCATTACGGCGTGGTCCTGGAGAGCGGCGAGTTGAAGGTAGTGTTTCACCAGGAGCGCGGCGAATTCGATGTCACCTACCGCGAGCATCGTTTTCCGGTAGATCCGCGGGAATATCGCCGTATCCTGCAGCACTGCACGGACCCGCTCACGGCGATACTCGGTGAGCAGAACCCGGAACTGTTGGAGTTTCAGAGCTTGATCACCGCTTTTAGCCACCTGCCTGCAAGATACGAGCTCAGCGCAGATCGAATCGCCGAGCGTAATCGTGACAAGGAAATTAGTAAGCGCCGGCTGGCCGAATTGTGCGCGCGATCTCCTGAAATAGCTGCCTGTATCGCTAAAGCCGTCGACTTGATAAACGGTACTCCCACCGATCCAGCAAGCTTCGAAGAACTCCACGAACTTATCAAAGCACAAACCTTTCGTCTGGCAAATTGGAGGGTTGCCTCCGACGACATCAATTACCGTCGTTTTTTCGATACTAACGAGCTGGCAGGAATTTGCGTCGAGAACGAGGCGGTGTTTGAAGCGACACACCGTCTGGCCTTGAGCTTAATGGCAGACGGCAAAGTCGATGGTTTGCGCATTGATCACCCTGACGGCCTGTACGACCCACGCCAATACTTCGAACGCCTCAGCCGCGGCATCGCGGTCGCCGCAAAGAATTTTGAAAACGGATCACACTACGTCGTCATCGAGAAAATCTTGATGGGCGGAGAACGGCTGCCCGCCGAGTGGCCCATTTGCGGCACTACGGGCTACGATTTCGCGAATCTCATTAACCGAGTATTCGTGGACTCAGCTGCAGTCATGAGTCTGGAGCGCACTTACCGAACATTTATCGATGACGAAATCGATGTCGATGACTTGGCATATCGCTGTCGAAAACTGATCATGCAGGTTGCCCTGGCCAGTGAAATGAACGTGCTCGCCACTCAACTCACCCGTATCGCCCTTTCCAAAAGGCGCACCTGCGACTTCACGCTGAACCGCTTGCGGGAAGCGCTGACCGAAGTGGTGGCCAGCTTCCCCGTGTACCGTACCTACGTCAGTACGTCCGGCGTTTCGGATGACGACATGCGGTACATTCGCAGCGCAATTGCATCCGCTAAATGGAGGAGTCCGGCCGCGGACACCAGTATCTTTGATTTCGTCAGCCAGGTGTTGCTAACTAGTATTGCCGAGGGACAGGATCCCGCTTACAGGAATGCCGTGACCACTTTCGCCATGAAATTCCAGCAGTTCACCGGCCCGGTCATGGCCAAGGGTCTGGAAGATACTGCCTTTTATCGATACAACCGCCTGGTCTCGTTGAATGACGTCGGAAGCGACCTTCACCGGTTCGGAACGACCACACCCGAATTTCACCGTGCGAACCAGGAGCGCCTGGGTTCCTGGCCTCACACTATGCTGAGTACCGGCACGCATGACTCGAAGCGCTCGGAGGACGTGCGCGCCCGGATCAACGTGCTCTCGGAGATATCGGGGCAATGGAGGCTTCGGGTGCGGGACTGGAAGCGCGTCAACCGAAGCCACCGGCGCATCGTCAACAACAAACCCGCCCCTTCGCCGAATGACGAATATTTGCTCTATCAAACGCTGGTCGGAGCCTGGCCGTCCGCACCTCTGGACGACGCGGCCGGATGGAAGAATTTCTGCGAACGCATCGAGAGCTACATGTTAAAGGCGATCCGCGAGGCCAAGCAAAATACCAGTTGGATCAATCGAAATACCGAATATGAAAGCGCAGTGTCGTCGTTTGTCAGGGCCTTGCTGACGCCGGGTGTTGAGAACCGCTTCCTCAACGACTTTCTTCCCTTCCAGCATCGTGTCGCGCGCATTGGACTGTGGAACGGCCTCGCGCAGACGCTTCTAAAACTCACCTGCCCGGGCGTGCCCGATATTTACCAGGGCAATGAATTGTGGGATTTCAGTTTGGTGGATCCAGACAACCGGCGTCCCGTCGACTACGCCCACCGCCAACAAATGTTTCACGGAATTCGCAAGTCCGGCAAGAACGACGCTAGATTCTTAGCTGAGTTGACGGAAGCTCCCGACGACGGTCGACTCAAGCTGTACTTGATCTGGAAAACCCTGTGCTTGCGTAAACAGTTGGCCGATCTCTTTCAGATAGGCGAATACTTGCCGTTGACGGTTGAGGGCACAAAGGCTGATCATGTGGTCGCGTTTGCCAGGAAAAATGAAAACTCAACCGTGCTGGTTGTGGTTCCCCGACTGGTGGCCGGCCTGCTCGGTGACGTTAATTTCCCGCCAATCGGGCCCCAGGTTTGGGCGGATACTCAGATTGTGCTGACGTCCTGCAGTGCTTCCGACACATATCGGAACGCATTTACGGAAGAGGTTCTGAATTTACGGAAAGGCGATGGCTACGCAACAATTGCTTTGTCGACAATGCTGGCGAAATTTCCGGTCGCACTTTGCTTAGGAGAGCACTTCTAGGCTGGCGCACCAGGGAAACTTCGGTGGCTTAATCGAGCGGCATCTAAGGAAACAGAAAAAACATCATGGCAAAGCGGCCGGGCAGCGCGGCAGATCCTCTCTGGTACAAGGATGCAATCATCTACGAGTTGCATGTCCGCGCTTTCAAAGACAGCAACGGCGATGGTATCGGGGATTTTCCCGGCTTGATCCAGAGGCTGGACTATCTTCAGGACCTGGGAGTCACTTGTCTATGGCTGCTGCCGTTCTTCCCGTCACCGCTTAAAGACGATGGCTACGATATTTCCGACTACATGAACGTCCACTCGATGTACGGGACGATGGATGATTTCCGGGCTTTTCTGGCGGCCGCCCACGACCGCGATTTGCAAGTGATGATCGAACTGGTCGTGAATCACACTTCCGATCAACATCCCTGGTTTCAGGCGGCGCGGCAGGCTCCCGACGCACCGGAACGCGATTTTTATGTGTGGAGCGACACCGACCAGAAGTACAAAGATGCGCGAATCATCTTCACCGACACGGAGCGCTCCAATTGGACTTGGGATCCCATAGCGCAGCAATATTATTGGCATCGCTTCTTCTCTCACCAGCCCGACTTGAACTATGACAACCCGAAAGTGGTAGAAGAAGTTCTGAAGGTGATGCGTTACTGGCTCGACATGGGGGTTGACGCATTGCGCGTAGATGCGGTCCCCTATTTGGTCGAGCGCGAGGGAACCAGTTGCGAAAACCTGCCGGAAACTCACGCCGTCGTCAAGAAATTGCGCAAAGCGATTGATTCAGATTATTCCGGCCGTGTGCTCCTGGCGGAAGCCAACCAGTGGCCGACGGACGTACGCCCTTACTTCGGCGACGCCGATGAGTTCCACATGGCATTTCATTTTCCGCTCATGCCGCGCATTTATATGGCTCTCCGCCAGGAAGACCGGCTTCCAATTACCGACATCATCGCGCAGACTCCTGCCATTCCTGACTCATGCCAGTGGGGATTGTTCCTGCGAAATCATGATGAATTGACTCTTGAGATGGTCACAAAAGATGAGCGCGATTACATGTATCTCGCGTACAGCGCGGACCCTCAGATGCGCATCAATCTTGGCATCCGCCGCCGACTCGCGCCTCTGGTTGATAACAGTCGCCGTCGCATCGAACTGCTGAACAGTTTGCTTCTCTCTTTCCCAGGTACGCCGATTCTTTACTACGGGGACGAAATCGGAATGGGAGACAACATTTATCTGGGCGACCGCAACAGCGTACGCACACCCATGCAATGGAATGGCGACCGCAACGCTGGTTTTTCCACTGCGACACCTGCCCGGCTGTTTAGTCCAGTCATTATGGATCCAGTCTGGGGGTATGAAGCGATCAATGTGGAAGCCCAACAGAGCGACCCATCTTCGCTTTTGAACTGGATGCGCAACATGATTGCGCTGCGAAAGCTGTTTCGCGTGTTTGGGCGCGGCAGCATCGAGTTTCTTGATCCATCGAACCGCAAGATATTGGCATACCTTCGGCGGTATGAAGGCGAACAGGTCTTGTGCGTAGCCAACCTGTCTCGCTTCGCGCAACCTGTCGATCTCGACTTGTCGAAGTTGGATGGCATGACTCCCGTGGAAATGCTCGGGTACGTGGAATTTCCAGCGATTGAGCGTCAACCTTACCGGCTCACATTGGCGCCTTACAGTTTCCTCTGGCTAGAGCTTCAATGGCGGGAAGCGGCCGCGGGCGTCACTGTGGATCTGACCGAGCGCGCGCCCCTGGACGTAACTGCGGGATGGGAGAGCGTCCTCGAGGGGTCCGGTCGCTTGCGGCTGGAAACTGTGGAACTCCCGGCGTACCTGCCCAAGCAGCGCTGGTTTCCCGGATCGCGAGGGGTCAAGTGCATTCAAATTGCGGACTGGATTCCTCTGACTGTTCCGTTAGCTAGTCCGTCCGAGGGATCGCAATCTGCGCTTGTGCTGATCGAAGTAGAGTTTGACGCGGGGCCACCAGAGTTATACTTTCTGCCGCTGGCGATGAGTTTTGGAGACGCTCGGGACGAATTACAACGGACAGCCGCAAACTCCATCATCGCACCGGTTTTATCCCAGAGAGGCACGGGTTTGCTCTACGATGGAGTCTTCGACGATCAGACTTGCGCATTGTTGCTCACGCTGATTCAGAATTCGAGCAGCACAGATGGGCGGCACGGAGGCCTCCGGGGCATACGTGGAAAGGCTTTTGCGGATCTCATGACGCCGGCCGAGACGACATTGCAGGTACGGCGTGGCTCAGCGGAACACAGCAATACTTTAGTTCTGTTCGGCGATCGGTTCATTCTCAAGCTGTTCCGCCGCCAGGAACCGGGATTAAATCCAGACGCGGAAATTGGACAGTATCTGACCGAGAAAACCAATTTCGATCGGATTCCCCCCTTTGCAGGTGCGATTGAAGTTGACGGGCTAGCCGCAATGGATGGCAAATTCACGACCCTCGCCATGTTGCAAGGCTTGGTAGCAAACGAAGGTGACGGCTGGAAATGGACATTGGAGGAACTTGACCGCTACTACGAAGCTTGTGCCCCATTGCCATTTCCAGAAAACGTGAGCGGCGAGCTGCAGGGCCCAATGGAGCTCTCTGAGAATCCTCCAACTCAACTGGCCCGCGACCACGTCGGTTTGTACCTCGAAGCCGGTGCGACCTTGGGTCGCCGGACGGCGGAACTCCATCTGGCATTGGCTTCGCCGACCGACGATCCTGCATTCGCGCCGGAAGCATTGACGGGTGCGGATCTCACCGCGCAATTTGCCGATGTCCGACAGCACGCCTCCAGCGTCCTGGACGCTCTGAAAGAACGCCTGTCGCACCTGCCGGATGAAGTAGTCGAAGTTGCGGCGTCGGTGCTCAGCCGCCGTCGTCAGATTCTCGATCACTTCAGCGCCCTAAGCGATGATTTTCCGACGATGCGACGAATCCGAATTCACGGAAACTATCATCTTGGGCAAGTACTCCGCGTACGAACTGATTTCGTCATTCTGGACTTCGAAGGCGAACAGGCCCGGCCGCTGGCTGTTCGGCGCTCCAAGCAGTGTCCACTCAAAGATGTCGCTGGTATGTTGCGGTCCTTTGGTTACGCGTCTTATGCCAGTCTGATGAACTATACCGCGCGGCATCCTGAGGACGTGACGCGCCTCGGACCCTGGGCACATCTTTGGCAGCGATCAGTAACTGCGGAATTCTTGCGCGCCTATCGTGAAGCAGCGCAAGGCGCCGATTTTCTGCCTTCCGTGAATGCTGACTTTCGCAGGCTGCTCAATGTCTTCCTGCTTGACAAGGCGCTTTACGAAGTGCTGCATGAGTTAAACAGCCGCCCCGCGTGGCTACGTATCCCCCTGGCGGGGATCATGTCGCTTGTGCCGTGAAAGGCTCGTGCCCCGCCCCGCCGCTGGCGGGAAACAATGTGATCGAGGCCTGAACAGTGGAGGGTGACTTCATCCCGGAGCAAGCGCTGGAGAAGATCGAACAAGTAGACGCGGCTGATCTCGTGGTCGGCGTTCTGGCTGATCTTGATCAAGAGACCGTCGCCGCGGTGCACGAGGCGCTACGAACGCTTCAGGGAGACCTGCGAATCGTGGTTTTGTCGAGTGATGGGAATTCGGTCCGGAGTCAGACTGATTCGGCGAGTTCCGCAACTGGGCCGCGGTTATCCGTTGTCTCGTGGCCTTCAATCGCCCCGGACGCTTCGGGCGCTCCGATGCAGAGCATTTCTGCTGCGTACCAATCGATTTTCGCAGCCGGTGAAAAGCTTGGAGCTCGTGCCGGATGCATCATTGCCTCAAATCTGGAAGGTGCAACCCCGCAATGGGTCCGTCAACTCATGCAGCCTGTGCTGGAAGGGGAATTTGACCTGGTGGCTCCGCACTACGCTCGCCGTAAATTCGAGGGGTTGTTGAATAGCAGCATTCTCTGTCCTCTCATCCGTTCTCTCTACGGCAAGCGTATCCAAAATCCGCTAGGGCCGGATTTAGGGTTTTCGCGAGCGCTATTCGGAGCACGCGGGAGCGATCGCAATGCTAATCGGATACATCCACTGGCATCGCTCGCTCCGGTTGCCATCTGCGATAACCTTCGCGTCTGCCAGGTGCACGTCGGCCCCCGCCTCCTGCCGCCCACGGATTGGACGAACATCAGCTCGCTTTTGGTGCAGGTGCTGGGCCCGGTCTTTCTTGCCATGGAGAGAAATGCAGCTTGCTGGCAAAAAACGCGCGGATCGGTTCCAGTCCCCGGATTTGGCGAGCCGTTGGCAGCTTCTCCTGAGACCGCAACGGTTGATGTGGACCGTCTGCTGAACTCCTTCCAACTGGGAATTCGAGATCTGCAAGAGATCTGGGGACTGGTTCTCCCGCCAGCGACATTGCTGGAGCTAAGAAAGCTGTCGCGCGCCACGAAAGAGCAATTCCAAATGCCAGATGAACTGTGGGCGCGAATCGTCTACGATTTCGCGCTCGCGCATCGTCTTCGAACCATCAACCGCGAGCATCTGCTGCGGTCGATGACTCCTTTGTACCTGGGATGGGCAGCGAGCTATGCGAAGGAAGTGGAGGCAGCGCAAGGAGCCGGCGTGGAGCGCCGGCTTGAACGCCTCTCCACGGCTTACGAAGTCTCCAAACCATATCTCCTGTCGCGGTGGCGATGGCCTGACCGGTTCAATCCGTAATCGGGCTATCAGAGAGGGATTTGTTTATGAAGGAGCAAGTGAAGCAAGCTTTGGATCAGTCAACCACGCGATTCCTAACCGCGTTAACCCGTCTCTTGCCCGGATTGGTGGCACTCGTTGTGGCGCTGCTGATCTCTGTGGTATTAGCTTGGATCGTGGCCATTGCGATGCGCCGGTTGCTGGTCAGCCTGAAGTTTGATCAGCGCCTGGTTCAATGGGGATTCCCTTCACCGGCAGAGGGGTCCTTGATCAAGAGTCCGTCCGTTCTGCTGTCACAGTTCGCCGCGGCTCTGGTGATCATGACGGGGCTGCTCATCGGTGTCTCGGCTTTTGATGCTGAGCTAACCTCTTTGCTCGTGCGTAGCGTTTTTTCCTATGTCCCGAATATTCTCGGTGCCGTTCTGGTCTTGTTAGTGGGAAATATCATTGCTCGCTTTCTTGCGAGAAGCATATTGATTGGTTCAGTGAATTTGAATTTCCAGTACGGCCGCCTGTTGAGCGTCGGCGTAAAGTGGCTGGTGATCGTACTGGCGGTGGCAATGGCTCTGGAACACCTTAGAATTGCTTCAGGCATTGTCGAGCTTGCTTTCGGCATTCTCTTCGGTGGGATTGTTCTAGCTCTGGCCCTGGCAGTAGCTTTTAACTCGAAGGAACTCGTCAGCAAATCTCTCGAACGAGATGCCACCAAGACAACCAGCGAAACCCTCGAAGACCCGCTGCGCCACTTGTAGCATTCTCGAATGGTCGTTTTGTTAAGCACAACGCGCCATCAAGCAAACGCTGCAAGTTCACTCGTAGCGCAGCGCATCCACTGGATCCAGTCGCGAGGCTTTCATGGCGGGATAAATGCCGAAGAATAGGCCGACGCTCATCGAAGCCGTCACCGCCGCGAAAACCGACCACAGCGGCACCGACGAAGGCAAACTTGGCAATAGCTTGTTAATCAGGAAACTGATCCCCGCTCCGAGCGAAACGCCGATGATTCCGCCAGAGCCCGTCAAGGTAATGGCCTCGGTGAGGAACTGGCGAATGATGTCCCGCCGTCTGGCTCCAATTGCTTTGCGTACTCCGATTTCACGAGTGCGCTCGGTGACCGACATGAGCATAATATTCATCACGCCCACTCCGCCGATAAGCAGCCCGATCGAACTGATCACGACTACGGCAATGGCAATCGCTCCCGTGATCTGACGGAATTGGCGGGCGATCCCCTCCGAACTGGAGATCGCGAAATTGTTCGGCTTATCAATGCCAACCGCTCTGCGCCGCCGCATCAGACCGATGATTTCGTCCTCCGCCTGCGCCTTACGGCCTGGGTACGCCTGCGCGCCAATGAAGTTTTCGTCGTCCTGCGGGTTGTGTTTGCGGTACGAGCCATAGGGCACGACCACAACTTTGTCCGCCGACGGATCTTTGAAGAACTGGCCTTTGCGTTTCTCCAGCACCCCGACGACCTGATAGAAAGCGCCACCGACCTCGATCGACTTGCCGATCGGGTCTTCCTCGTGGAACAATCCGTCAGCCAAATCGTGACCGATGACCGCTACATCCATGTGATGCAGGTTCTCCGCTTCAGAAAAGAATCTTCCCTTCTCCGGGTTGGCGTTGTAGACCCACTCGTAAGACGGAATGGTTCCGGTAAATTGAAGCCCGTAGACTTCGTTGCGTTTGTAGCGAGCCGGCACAACGGTAATAGGCTGACCCGGTTCCAACCGCGGGGAGACTTCGACCGTCACGTCCTTCACATCGGGGCACTCATCTCGAATCGCCATGGCGTCTTCGTAGGTTACCGGCTTGCGATTGCGTTCTTCGGCGGTGAGGGTACCTCGAAAACCGAAATCAAAACGAAAAACGAACAGCGTGTCGGTACCATATTGATCGAGAAACCCGCGAATGTCCTGGTCCAGCCCCACCATGATGGAAGCTACGGCCACGATGGCCATAATTCCGATGACCACGCCCAATACCGTCAGCAGCGACCGTGTCTTGTGCTGGCGAAGCGAATCGAACGCCATGCGCGTGCTTTCGCTAATTTCAATCTTCACGGTCGAAACCTCGGTGCGACTGATTCAACAAAAACCTAAACCTCAAAGCGAAGCGCCTCGATGGGATCCAGCTTGGAAGCCCGGCTCGCGGGATAGATCCCAAAAAACAATCCCACAGCCGTCGAGACTCCCAGCGACAAAATCACCGCTCCGATCGGCACCTGCGATGGCACAGGCGTGAGCACCCTCACCAGGGTGGAGAGCATATAAGCAATGGCGATACCCGTCGCGCCTCCAACGACCGCCATCACCGCCGATTCCACCAGGAACTGCATCATGATGTCGCGTCGTCTCGCTCCCAGCGATTTGCGCACGCCAATCTCGCGGGTACGCTCAGTCACGCTGGCCAGCATCACATTCATGATCACGACACCGCCAATCACCAGAAACACTGAAACCACTCCGACCATGGTCGCCGCGATGGCGCCGGTCAGGTTCTTCCACAAGCTCATAATGGTGTCAGACGCCAAAATTCCGAAATTGTCTTCCGTGCTGGGATCAAGGTGGTGGCGGGCGCGCATCATGGTGCGGGCTTCATCTTCAGTCTCCTGCATCCACTCCGGGCCCCGTGCCTGGATGTTGATGGCCAGATCCAGACCCTGCCCGTGTTCGCCATACCGCTTCAAAAGCGTCCGTACGGGGATGTAAACAAAATTGTCCTGCGATTGTCCGAAGACAGTTCCAATCGCCTTGGCTACGCCCACTACCTGGAAACCCATGCCGTCGATATAAATCGTTTTGCCGATAGGATCGACCGTGGGAAACAGCTTTGTGGCCACGTCCTGTCCGATAAAGGTGACTTCGGATCTGCCTTCATTGTCCGCATCCGTTATGTAGCGGCCAGTTTCGGGTTCCTCCACATCCATGTCGGCGATGTTTGCCGTCACTCCACGGATATTAATGTCGTCGAGCGCCTGTGTTCCCAGGCGGACCTTACCGGTGGTTCGCGTTTCCAGGCCGACTCCCCGAGGCAGCTTCATGCCGTCATGCAGAGCTTCGAAGTCATCCCAGGTGATGAGCCGATTGCGACGCATCGCTTTGAAGAAATCCTGCTGATTAGTGATGATAGGAAAGCGAAGTACAAGAAAGACATTAGAGCCGAGATTGGCAACCCGATTCTGAATATAAATGTTGGCGCCGGTGATAATCGACACCACCAGGATGAGCACCGATACCGACAAAGTAACACCAAGGAGCGTCAGCGCAGAACGCAGCTTGTGCGCACGCAATGCGGCCAGAGCCTCGAACACGGGGTCGCGGAACACGGTGCTCTGGTGCCTGAGTTGCGTTCCAACTCGCGTGACCCCGTACTTCCGGACGCTATTCTGCGAAACCTCGACTTCAGTCGTTGTAGGGCCGGTGGCGTCCACGCTGTAATCGTATACGAGGCGGGACCAAAAATGGTTCCCGTGAGGATCTAAAATTGCACCGCAGTGGGTTGGACGAGCGGGACGGGATCAGGAAAGCGACATTCTGCCGCAGATTTTAAAGAAAAGTTGCCCTCACACCAGCACAAATAGCATGAGGGACAAATCTGGATCTTGCCGGATTGCACCGTGGGTCAGACAGATCGAACGGTACAGCTTAGGCAGCGCTGCTTCGCTGCTATCAGAATCCCCGCAAACATCGCGAGGCCAGACAGCATCAGGAAGGCCAACGGAGTCCCACCTTCGGGCACCGAGACATAGTTGAACTCACCCCGGTTCGACCAATTACCGATCCCGCCACCCACATCAAACTGATTGGTGGTAGGGTTAAACAGCATGGAGTAGACGACCGTGTCTCCATCAACCCTCGTAATCCACGTGTATTCCCACCAACCTTTTCCGACGTAAGTTCCATGCCCTGAGGAAGGGTCGCTTGCATTGACATTCCCGAAGGCGCTGCTCACGAAGGAGACGGAAATATTGGAAAACTGATCGGTCTGGCTGTTGAACGAAAACGACCCCGATACCGTTCCGCCTTTTGAAACGCCCGTGAGCACGGCATTCTTGAATTGATCGGTTGAACCAGCCGACGCCGTCAGCGACACGGCCAAAAGGAACAAACTGCAAGCACTAAACAACTTCACGCAGCATCTCATAACACCACTTCCATCCTTTACAACTGAGGCGAGTGTATACCCAGCCTTCGCGTTGTCAAGATTGAGATTTGTTGCGACACGTTGCAAGTTCTTGCAACATCTGCATAAACTGCTGAGCAAAAAGGTGTTACCAATGTTCCCATTTTGGTACGTCGCGGACGAAGTTTACGCGAAAGTATACGGTTAGCCTCCCTCTTCTATTGTCCGGACTCGCGCAAGCCACGGTCCTTCATCATCGGCTCGACGCTCGGATCTCTGCCGCGCCAGGCTGCATACATTTTCGCCAAGTCCTCAGTGTTGCCGCGCGACAACACCATCTGCCGGAAGCGATCGCCGTTGGCGCGGGTCAGACCGCCGTTCTCTTCAAACCACTGGTAGGCGTCGTCATCGAGCATCTCAGCCCACAAATACGCGTAGTAACCCGCGGAATAGCCATTTCCCCAGATGTGCGCAAAATAGCTCGAGCGGTAGCGCGGCGGCACTGCGCTGAGCAGCAGATGGGTTTTTTCCAGTGCCTGTTTCTCAAAAGTGTCTGGTTGCTGCAATGGTGCGCTGGCCGGAAGCGTGTGCCACTGCATGTCGAGCTCGGCGGCCGCGACTAACTCAGTTAGCAGGTATCCTTGGTTGAAAGTCGCAGCTTTCTTGATCTTGGCCGCCAACTCGGCCGGCATAGGCGCGCCCGTCTTGTAGTGCCGGGCGTAATGATCGAAGACTGCCGAAAAGAGGGCCCAATGTTCATTGAATTGTGAAGGAAACTCCACAAAGTCTCTGGCTGTTGCCGTGCCTGACAGGGTGGGATACTCGGTGTTCGCGAACATGCCGTGCATGGCATGGCCAAACTCGTGGAACATGGTCGTCACGTCCGAAAAGCTGATAAGCGCCGGCTCGCCGGGCGCCGGCTTCGGCAGATTCGCCACGTTATAGACGACTGGCAGGGTGCCCAGCAGCTTTGACTGGTCCACGAGGCTGTCCATCCATGCGCCACCGTTCTTATTGTCGCGTTTGAAATAGTCGCAATAGAAAAGCGCCAGGGGTTTTCCATCCGCGTCCGAAACCTCGAAGACCCGAACATCCGATTGGTAGACCGGGATATCCTTCCGTTCTTTGAAGGTAATCCCGTAGAGCTGATTGGCCGCATAGAAGACGCCGTTTTCCAGCACATTGTCCAACTCGAAATACGGTTTAACCTCGTCCTCGTTCAGATCGTACTTCGCCTTGCGTACTTGTTCGGAATAGAACTCCCAGTCCCATGGCTGCAAACTGAAACCACCCTTCTGCGCATCGATGACATTCTGGATGTCCTTGCCCTCGATCTCCGCCTTTGCGGTTGCGCCCGGCACCAGGGCATCCATGAACTTCAAGGCCGCCTCTGGAGTTCTCGCCATCTGGTCTCCCAGCTTCCACGCTGCATGGTTGGGATAACCGAGCAGTTGCGCCCGTCGCGCGCGCAGCTGCGCCATGCGCGAGATGAGGTCGCGTGTGTCGTTAGCATCGCCGCGCTCCGTCCGATTCCACGATTTCTCGAAGAGCGCCTGGCGTGTCGCCCGAACGCTGAGCGAAGCAAGGTCAGGCTGCTGCGTCGTGTTCTGGAGCGGGAGAACATAGCCTTGTTGCTTGCGGCTCTGCGCGCCCTCAGCCGCGGCGGAGATCTGCGCATCACTCAAACCAGCAAGCGCACTTTTGTCCGAAGTAGCAAAAGCCCCATCTTTGGTGGCGTCGAGAAGCTTTGTCGAAAAGGCGTTCGAGAGCGTCGAGAGTTCCTCGTCCAGTTTCTTCAATTCGGCCTTGTCGGCATCCGAGAGACTGGACCCAGACCGAACGAACCTGTCATAGGTAACCTCGAGCAGCCGCAGAGATTCCGGGTCGAGTTTGAGGGAATCGCGCTGCTTGTAGACCGCGGCCACGCGAGCAAAGAATTTCGTGTTTAAGTAGATGGCGTCTTCGTGGGCTGCCAGTTTGGGCGCCTCTACCTCGCGAACTTTCTGCAGCACGGGATCAGTATTCGCACCGGTGACCGCGCCAAAAGCGGCCGCCGCTCGCCGGAGGAGCGCGCCGGTCTTCTGCATTGCAACCAGCGTGTTCTCGAAGGTTGGCGCTGCTGGATTGTCTGCGATCGCCTGTATTTCACTGAGTTCTTCGGCCATGCCCGCCTCGATAGCCGGCTGATAGTCATCATCCTTGATCTTGTCGAAAGGAGGCGCCTGGAACGGCAACACACTCGGCGCATAGAAAGGATTCGACGGGCCAAACTTCGCATCGGCGGCCGCGACTGGCGTGCAAATGCCAGCCAGTGCGATGGCGCCACACGCAACAACAGATATCTTGTGCTTCAGCATAACCTTCCTTGGTTTGTGATGGCATGGCAGGGCTCCGAACTGGAAACCGTGCGCCCTGATTGTAAGAGATTACTGCTCCACGGCCAAGAGCGGTCACTGTGGAATCAAGTCGGCAAAAACGAATCCACCGCGCTCGACCAATTCTCCGTTCCGCACCGCGATCGGGCGAGAGAACACCGGCGCATCGTAAACGAACGTATGAAATTCTCCGTTCTCCCCGCAAGGATCGACCTCAGGCGGCAAAGTCTGCAACAGCTGCAGGTCGTATTCTTGCCCGGCAAAAGACTTCGCAAGCTTCGACGGGTCGACGCAGGTGATCTTTGCCCTCACGCCTGCGGCAATCATTTCACGAGCCAGTTGTTCCGTGGGAATTTTCCAGACCGGAAACATCGGTTCGAGCCCGCTTCCCTGCAATTGGCGGACCCGGTAGGCGCGAACGTCCTGAAGAAACAGATCTCCGAATGCAATCGCTCCAATTCCTTCATCGGTTGCGCGTTGGCACACCGCCCGCATTCGCTCTTCGTATTCCAAGTTAGAACACGGCCACGGCAGTTCCACCGGCCAGAGTGGAATGCCGGTTTGCTCAGCCTGCGCTTCCACCAGCGCGCGCCGAACTGCATGCATCGCCACTCGGTTCGCTTCGGAATTGAAGGTCGTAACCAGCGCAGCCACGTGGACATCGGGCCGTCGCCGCAGGAGGTGCAGCGCCCAGGCACTGTCTTTACCGCTGCTCCACGATAAGAGAACCTTGGTCAAGTCCTAGCTCACGGCCATCGGCCGCGAATCTCGTTTGACCGACGGTTCGACCCGGCGCCAATGGACTCCTTCGGTTCCTTCGCCAAAGGGACAGCCGTGGAGGATTTCAGCAACAATCTCCGCAGTTTGAGAAATCGTCATTCCAGAGCGGTTGAAGAACAGATTTCCGTCGGCAAATACCACGTTGCCTCGGCGCACCGCTTGAAGCTCTTCCCACCATGGATTACGATCGAGGACGGATTGCTCCAACAGGCTGCGCCCTAAATCAAATCCGCAGGGCGCAACGATGAGATATTCCGGATCCGCATCCCGAAGCTGCCCCGCGGGGATGGCAGCGGAATATTCGCCCTTTTTTCCCAGGAGAAGTTTGCCGTTTGCGATTTCGACCAGCTCAGGACCCCAATTCCCCATCGCAAATAGAGGATCCGTCCACTCCAGCATGACCACGGACGGCCGTCTGAAACGCGCTGCTTTTTCTCTTACCGTGTCCAGCCGTTCTCGTTCGCGACGGACCAGGGCCTCGCCCCGTTCCTCCAAACCAATTTCCTGCGAGATCCGCAAGATGCTTTGGAAAATGTCATCCAAAGAAGTGGCAGACAACGACAGTTGCCGCGCGGCGAGTGCACAACTTCGCTCTACGTCCCCCGGAGTGACGGCACACACTTCGCAATGCGATTGCGTGATCAGCAGATCGGGACGCAACTCGCGAATCAACTCTCCGTGAACGTGATACAGGGGTTCGCCGGAGTGAAGCCTGCGTCGAACTTCCCTATCGATTTGGCCGCTCGAAACCGACACATCAAACGCCGGAGCACTACAAGGCGGCAGTCCCCTGACCCAATCGGGGTTATCGCACTCATGTGACCGCCCGACCAGCATTTCGCCAGCGCCCAGGGCACAGACGATTTCCGTGGCACTTGCGAGGAGAGAAACGATGCGCACTATGCGACCTGCTCTGCTGATTGGCACAGGCGGTTGAGAACGGCGTAGCCGCCGAATATTGCAACCGTGTAGACCGCATCGCCCAGCACTTGATTCCGGTAAAAAGGTATGGCGGCCAGGAAACACGCCGAGAGCCCAGCGCTTGTGTGCGGATAAAATCCCTCGGTGGCCCAGTACATGAAGTTGGTGATCAGGAAGAATGAAACACTGGAAGCAAGGCCTGCGCCGGCAATTGCCCCTACACTAGTTCGGTTACGAATCAGCCTGCCGAGAAGCACCGGAATGAGCGTTGCCGCATAGACATACCAAAACCCGAAATAGAAACCCAGAACAGCATCGCTCAAAGCGAGCGCGCACAGAGTTGTTAGAACACCGGTGCTAACCCTTCGCGCTTGACTTCCCGCGAATAGTCCGATGACCATCATCGGCGTGAAATTCCAGGGATGAGGAATCAGCTTCGCGAACGCACCCAGAACCACCATCCCGATCCACCAACGTTTTGGAATTTCCATGCCTGACGCTCCTGCTCCGATCGCTATTGTAATTCCTCTCACCGCAGTTCGTGTCCGAAAATCTGCGAGGATCTGGCGATGGAGGGACCTGCAAGCGCAGGGAAAGCTAACTGCCCCGGTGTACGTGGATTCGAGTTCAGCCCAACGGCCTAAGCATGCGCCACAGCGATTTCAAGTGGCGGCGGTGTAGCCTCCACGAGCGGCAACTCGATGGTCACGCGTGCTCCCTGCGGCTTCACGTTTTCTATTCTGAGATCTCCGCCGCGTTCTTTGACGATCCCGTAGCAAACGCTCAATCCCAGCCCCGTTCCCTTGCCAACCGGCTTCGTCGTGTAGAACGGATCGAGAGCGCGGTTTAAATTACCAAACCCTGGGCCAGTGTCTTCTACTTCGATCACCGCCCGTCGGCCGCTCCGGTAGGCGCGAATGTTGATCTGCTTGCTGCCCGGCAATCCCTCGAGAGCGTCGCTGGAATTGTTGAACAGGTTCAGCAGTATCTGTTTAATTTCGTCCTCATTGACTGCCAGGGACGGCAGATCCGGCGCGATGTCGAGTTCGACCCGCACGTTGCGGGTGCGCGTGTAGTGTTCGCGAAGTGCGAGCACGTCCTGCACCAGCGGAGAGAGTTGCACCATCTGCGCATCGCGCGCACTTTGCCGCGAGAAGCGAAGCAAATTGCCAATGATCCGCTTCATGCGGCGCGCCTCATTCACCAGCTTGGTGAGTTGGTCGCGAGCCGGCGCCGCCGCGACGGCATCTCCAATCAGTTCGCCGTATCCCATGATCACGGTCAAAGGATTGTTGAGTTCGTGCGCGACTCCCGCCAGCAGTTGCCCCAGGGCAGCCAATTTTTCTGACCACACCAGTTGGGTGTGCAAGGCCTTCAGCTCTAAGGCTACAGCAAGGTCGGCTGCGAGCATTTCGATGCGCGACAGTTCCAGCGCATGAATGGCTGCATCTCGTGGGGCGGCCAATCGAATGCATCCCAGAGTTGACCCGCTGGGCGAGCAAAGCGGAATCATCAGTTCGTTGTCGCGGAGCGTAATGTGGTCCGCGCTCCGCGCGAACGGGATCGCCTCATACGCGGGCAGTAAGTACGAATTCTTCCCCGCGTGCCCTGCGTGCGAACGCAGGCTCTTAATGTGATCGACCGTCCAGTCCTGAGTTTGAGCCTCCAGCGTGCGCAGGGATTCCGACGACAGTCCACTCGATCCGGCTACACGCAGCGTGCGCTCCGCGTCTTCGAGTTGGACCACGGCTACACTGAAGTTCGTGACCTCGGTGATCGCCGATGCGATTTCGGCGCACATGGTATCCGGCCTGGCGCCCCCCAACAAACGGGACGTGATCGCCGAGAAGCGTTCCAACTGGCGGTTGAGCACTTCTGCCTTGTGCTGCATGCCGGCGATCGATTTTGACTTGTCTTCTACGACTGCGAGAATCATGCCAAAGGCAACGAAGAACTTGGGAGTGTTCCACAATTCGCCCGGAATAATCATGTTCGGCGCGAGACGATCCACCAGCAGTCCGAGCGGAAACACCGCTCCCCAGAAAAAGAATCCGCCAGCAATCGTCAGCACGGCAGGCGATGCTCGCAGGTGGTTCCGGCAAATGAACACTCCGGCCAAACCAAATCCGAGTCCAAGCAGCGCGATGGCTCCTTCATCAAACGATCCGCGCAGAGCGGCACGAATCGCCCACGCTCCCACCAGCGAGCACAACGAGGTCGTGCCCACGAGGAACAGCGACAATCTTCCGGTCACGCGGTAGAAGAAGCACGCCGCCCCGCCGAAGCACGCGATCAGGCAAAACACGTAAGGCCCGCGCGCATGCACGTCGTAGCCGGCGCATGCCACATACGCGACCGAAGGCATACCCAGCGTCAGCAGCAGAAGCGTGCGCTCCGCGAAATCTTCCACCACACACGAGACCGAGACCAGAAAACTGACCGCGGCCGCTTGTAGCGATCCGGAATCAATCGCCAACAGAAGTGGGCTGACGTTGCC
>DATNHO010000177.1:0-38451 GCA_035604895.1 Terriglobales bacterium
GCGGACACCACCCAGGACGTGTTCCTGAAAGTCTTTCGCGGAATCAAACATTTCCACGGCGAGTCCAGCCTGAAGACTTGGATTTATCGCATTGCGGTGCATGAGGCATCGAATCGGCGGCGCTGGTGGTTTCGACATAAATCGAAGGAGACTTCGATCGAGCCGATGGGCCAAGGCACCGAATCGGGCGTGGCTTTAGCGATCAAGGACTCTTTGGTCGATGGAAGCGACTCGCCCTTCGAGCAGATGGCACACGAGGAAGTCCGGGCGCGGGTTGAGGCAGAGTTGAGGAAAGTTTCGGAGCCTTATCGCACTACGCTTATTCTGCGCGATCTTGAGGAAATGTCGTACGAGGAGATTGCGGAGGTAACGCAGGTTTCGCTGGGAACGGTGAAATCGAGGTTGACTCGTGGACGGGAAGCGCTTCGGCAACGCCTGACGGCGTACGTTCAAGAGGTCGGGGCGGAATGGGGACTCAGCGTGGGCGAAGCGAAGATTGGACCGCGCTCGCGCGTTTCCTGTAGGGGACGAGAATTCGAGGTGGCGTCATGACATGCGTCGAAGCTAAGTCGATGTTCTCGCCTTATCTGGATGGGGCGGTCACGGGCACGGAGATGCTTGCTCTGACCCGGCACCTCGACGGCTGTGTGGGTTGTCACCAGGCGTATGTTTCGCTGCGCCAGACGCAGCAACTGCTGGCGAAGATGGGGCGGCGGAAAGCGCCCGAAGACCTGGCGCTGAAACTGCGTCTTGCGATTTCGCGCGAAGTGGCGCGGCCGCGACATCCGTTCTTCCGCGATCTTGGCATTCGAGTGGAGAACGCCATGCGTGGCTTCATGGTTCCGGCCACGGCGGGATTGGCAACGGCAGTGGTGATTTTCGGGTTTCTCATGGGCTTTCTGGCGTTGCCTTTGCAGGCCGACAATTCCGATGTTCCTTTAATGTTGAACACCGCGCCGCAGTTGCAGCAATCGGCGTTTGGGACGTCTCTCGATTCGATTGCGGATGATTCTCTGGTAATCGAAGCCTACGTCGATGCGCACGGCCGGGTGCAGGATTATCGCGTGTTGTCGAGCCCGCAGGATGGCAAGGGATTGCCATCGGAAGTCAAGAATATGCTGATCTTCACCACGTTCCGTCCGGCGACCTCGATGGGCCAGCCAACGCCGGGGCGGGCGGTGTTGTCGTTCTCGAAGATCAGTGTGAAGGGGTAAAGCCGTCAGCCATCAGCCGTCAGCTCTCAGCTCAAACACGACATTCAATGCCGCAGTCTGATGGCTGACGGCTGATAGCTGAAAGCTTCTTGCGTTGACCCTCCGCGCAGAACCTCTTAAACTGGCAAGGTAACCCGCACATCCCACCGCTTTGCAGGAGGGTTCCTGAATCGTATGTTTCGGAGTTCGCTGTTTGTGGCTTTGGTTGCGCTGGCCGCGGTGGTGTGCGTTGCGGATAACCCGCCTAAAGTCGCGCTGGATAACAATGAAGCCTTGTTTGCGGTGCTGACGGCCATGAATGCTTGTGGGTACGATTCAGAGCTGGCCACTTCCGATCCTCTGCGATCCCAGATTCGGGCCGAGGTCGCGAAAACGATTGAAGCATCGGCTGAGTCGAAAGAATCCACCGCGGTCATGTGCAAGTTTTATGTGGAGCACCAGCAGGATGACCCGGCGCGCACGCTGGCACAGTACGTGTCGTTGGCGCTGTGTCTCAATGCTCCACCGGATCTAGGGATGAAGGTGAAAGAGGCCGAACTCCCACCGGACGCAGCCTTCGTTTCGGGGTTGGTGCCTCTGGTTCAGAAGTTCTATGGCGACGCCGGGCTGCACACGATCTGGACGCGTCATCAGGAAGCCTACGCTGAGCTGACCGCTCGTTATCACGAACCCCTGGCGAAGGTGCTGTTCGATGCCGAGGTTTATCTCAAGCTGCCGTCGGCGGGATACCTGGGGCATGCATTCACGGTCTATCTGGATCCGATGGCCGCGCCCGGGCAGGCTAACGCACGCAACTACGGGCCCGACTACTACGTGGTCATTTCTTCTGGAATCGGATCTGAACTCAAGATGGATCAGATCCGGCACACTTATCTGCATTACCTTCTGGATCCGATGGCGCTAAAATACCCGACCGCGGTGGACCACTTGAAGCCGCTGCTGGAAAGCGTCAAGCGTTCGCCGATGGATGACAGCTTCAAGACGGATGCTTCCCTGCTGGCAACGGAATGCCTGATACGCGCCATTGAGGCTCGAATGGTGGGATCGAGCAAGACGCCGGAAACGCAACGTGAGCAATTGGTGGATCAGTCGGCGCAGCAGGGCTTTATTCTGACGCCCTATTTTTATCAGGAGTTGTTGAAGTTCGAGAAGAGTCCGGCGGGGTTGCGCATTATCTATGGAGAATGGCTCGCGGGCATCGACGTTCATAAAGAACAAAAGAATGCGGCAGAGATAAAGTTTGCCAGCAAGGCGGATCAGGAATTATTGCATTTGTCCCGGCCGGCGGAGGTGAAACTGCTGATGACGGCCGAGCAACATCTGTCGAGCGGCGATGCCGAGGGCGCCAGGAAACTGGCGCAGCAGGCGCTCGACGAGAAGAAAGAGGATCCGGGCCGCGCTCTTTTCATTCTGGCGCAGGTGTCCGCGATGAATCGCGACATGCAGGGCGCGCGCAACTACTTCCAGCAGGCGTTGGGGGTAGCCCACGAACCCAAAGTGCTGGCGTGGTCGCATATTTATCTGGGAAGAATCTTTGATCTTCAGGAAGACCGGGCGGCTGCCCTCGACCAGTACCGTGCGGCGCTGACAGCCGGCGGAGCATTGCCGGAGGCCAAGGCAGCGGCCGAGCGTGGGATCGAACAGCCTTACGAGCCGCCCGGCCATTCGAGCAATGAGTGATGAATTGAAATTACCGGTGACGTGCGATCGGAAAACGCCAGAGTCTCAAACTTACTAAGGAGAGAGCATGAAGCGAGCAGCCGTGATATTGGGGATGCTAACGGTAGCGGCTTTGGTAGCTGCGCAACAGCAACCGGCGCCTACCCAGCAGAAGCAACCGGCAGGAGCAACTGCGGCGGCACCAGCGCCACCGCAGGGGAAACGTCCGCCACAGGCGAAGACGCAGCCGGAATTCGATGCTTACAACGCGGCAGTGGCAAACCAGAAGGATGCGGTCGCCATGGAAAAAGCGGCGGACGATTTCGCGGCCAAGTTTCCCGATAGCGAACTGCGCGTGCTGCTCTATAAAGCAGCCATGCGCGCATACCAGAATGCAAACAACGGCGACAAAATGGCCGAGATGGCGCAGAAGTTGCTGAAACTCGATCCCGATGATCCGGAGGCGTTGATCGCGTCCGCCGAAGTGATGGCTGAGCACACGCGATCAACCGACCTCGATAAAGACCAGCGCTTTGACCAGGCCGCCAAGTATGCGCAGCGTTCTTTAGAGACGGTCGACACCGATGTTCCGATACCTACGAACGCCGCACAAAGCCAAATCGACGCGTACAAGGGATTGTTGCGATCGACTGCATATTCAGTCCTGGGCACGATCCAATACGATCAGGAAAAGTATGCCGACGCGGAAGCATATTTTAGAAAATCCATCGATGCGTATCCGGCACAGCCAGATCCGGTTGTCGTACTGCGCCTGGCGCTGGCGCTGGACAAGCAGACAAAATACCCGGACGCGTTGAAGGAAGCGAACCGGGCGGTCGAGTTAACTCAGGATGGAACTTCAGCGGGAACTACGGCCCGTCATGAACGCGACCGGTTGGTGCAATTGACCGGTGGGGCGAGTCCGGGCAGCACTCCTCCGCCAGCATCCAAACCGCAGGCCGACGCCGCTCCGAACGCAACTCCACCCGCCCACTAGCCAGAGGAGTTCACTTCGAAGGAGATATCTGTCGCTGATGACGGGAGGTTCGGTCGCTTGAGGTGTGACGCGGCTTTCGAAGCATGCGCACGGAACCTGGAATTCAATCACTCGACCAGATCATGAAGCCGCGGAACATTTCGGAACTTGAGCAGGCCCTGGGATATCAATTCTCCCGACCAGAATTGCTGGAGCAGGCTCTCACGCACAGTTCGCAGGCGCGAGAGCTAGAATCGCTGCAAACCCAGACGTTGACGCGCGTGGGAGACAATGAGCAGCTTGAGTTCCTGGGCGACGCCGTTCTGGGAGTGATCACAGCGGAGGAGTTGTTTCACCGCTTTCCGCATTTTCGAGAAGGCGAGTTGTCTAAATTGCGGGCCCACCTGGTCAGTGAAAAACACTTGATTCAAGTGGCAAGGCAATTGGAGCTTGGACATTATTTGCGGTTGGGCCGAGGCGAAGAAAAAAGCGGAGGACGGAACAAGACCGCCCTGCTGGTGGACGGCCTGGAAGCCGTGCTGGGCGCGATGTACGTGGATAGCGGGCTGGAAACTGTAAGGCGCGTAGTGCTGCAGCAAATCGTGACTCCAGAAGTTGAGCACCTGGCTCGAAACGGAAGCAGCTTGCCGCTGACAGATTACAAGTCAGCATTGCAGGAAAAACTCCAGGCCACCGGCCGTTCGCAAGCATCTTATGTGCTGGTAAAAGAGTTGGGACCGGAGCACAGCAAGACATTTACGGTTGAGGTTCGATTGCAAGCGGTTGGCAATCACGGTGTGACTGAGTTCGTGGGCCGAGCCGAGGGATCTACCAAGAAAAATGCCGAACAGGGTGCGGCACATCAGGTGCTGGAACATTTGGCTTCCCTGCCGGAAGATTTGAGTAGCAAACTATCGGGCAAAGGACGCGCCTAGCCCGCAATGGGGAAGACGCCACACCCCGACTGGCTGATTTCGCTGCAATCGCTGCTGACGACAGTTGTGATTGCGGTGTTTGTCATCACGTTTATCATTCAGGCTTTCCAGATTCCTTCCGAGTCGATGGAGAACACGCTGCTGATCGGGGACTATCTGTTGGTGGACAAGCTGTGTTATGGCGGGAGCAAGTTTCTGGATCGTCTTCTGCCTTACCGTACCGTACATCGTGGCGACATCGTTGTGTTTCACTATCCGGTTCATCCCAGTGAACACTTCGTAAAGCGCGTAGTGGGTGTGCCGGGAGATCGGGTGCGCCTGATCAATCGGCAAGTCTACGTGAACGGTGCTCCACTGACAGAAGCGTATGTGCGTCACACATCGCCGGTGCATGACGTCTTCCGGGACGAGTTTCCACGCCTGGATATTCCAGTCCCAGGCCTCGAAGGAGGATGGTGGTTACAGATGAGGAAACTGGTTGACGACGGGCAATTGATTGTTCCGGAGGGGCACTATTTCGTTCTCGGCGACAATCGGGACGAGAGCCTGGACAGTCGTTACTGGGGTTTTGTCCCACGGGAAAACATCATCGGGCGTCCCCTGCTGATCTACTGGTCGGTGCGGAGTGGGGAGGACGAAATGCCAGCTTCCTCCACTCCGAGTGATAAACTTTATCACTTCGCATACGCGGTCAGCCATTTGTTCCAGCTCACGCGCTGGAATCGAACATTTCGAGTAGTCAACTAGGGGCGGACATCGCCCGTCGACGGGACAATACAAAGTGGCCAAGAAAGAAAATACCCAGCCGGACAAACCGCACGAAACTACAGTTGAGTTTCTGGCGTCTCTGGCGGCAGTGCTGGTAACGGGGCTCTTCATCATTACCTTTATCGTGCAGGCATTCGAGATTCCTTCCAGCTCGATGGAGAACACGCTGCTAATCGGGGATCACGTGTTTGTGAACCGCGAGCAGTTCGCGCCGCGGACGCGATGGCTTGGCCCGATTATGCCTTACCGGGACATACACCGTGGCGACATCGTGGTATTTTTGTCGCCCGCTGAACCTGGACTCTACGTGGTCAAGCGAATTATTGGCATTCCCGGAGACCGCCTTCATTTGCGCGACGGCGTGGTCTACCGCAACGGGGAGAAGCTGACCGAGCCCTACGTGATCCATCAAACCGGTGAAGTTACCTTCAATCCTTACCGCGATAATTTCCCGGCCGTCCCGCCGTCGGAGTTCAACAATGTGACTCCGGATTGGGAACTGGCTTTGCCGCAACACATTCGGGGTGACGACGTGGTGGTGCCGGCGGACAGTTATTTCGGGATGGGGGACAATCGCGACGTGAGCCTTGACAGCCGCTACTGGGGTTTCATCCCAAAGGAAAATGTGATTGGGCGGCCCATGTTTATTTATTGGTCGTTTGAGACCCCCGCCGGGCAGTATCTGGAGCGAGAATTCAGTCAGCGAATTGGGTTCCTGGCACATGTGGTAATCCACTTTTTTGACGAGACTCGCTGGCGGCGTACGTTCAAGGTGGTGCAGTGAGCTTTTGGCGATCGAAGCGCGGAGTTCTCACGCTGGGCATGGTCGTGCTTCTGGCGCTGTTTCTCGTTCGTCCGGGTGCGAATCGCCTTCGGACGCGGATTGTGAATTCCATAAGTCTGGCATTGGGACGGCAGGTCGAAGTTGCCGCAGTAAAGCTGCGCCTGCTGCCCCAGCCTGGATTTGAGCTTGAGAACTTCGTAATTCACGACGATCCCGCATTCAGCGCTGAACCCATGCTTCGCGCGCAAGAGGTAACGGCGTCATTGCGCGTAACTTCGCTATTGCGAGGGCGACTGGAGATCGCGCGGCTGAACCTGACCGAGCCCAGTCTTAATTTGGTGCGGAATGCGGAAGGGCATTGGAATCTTGAGAATCTCATCGAGCGGACTGCCCAAATCGCGGTTGCTCCAACAAGAAAAGCCAAGACGGAGAGGCGACCGGGCTTTCCCTACATCGAGGCTGACCGCGGACGGATCAATTTTAAGTTCGGCGCGGAGAAAAAATCTTATTCCTTAACCGACGCCGATTTCGCCTTGTGGCAAGATTCAGAGAATGCATGGGGCATGCGGCTGAAGGCGCAACCGGTGCGGACCGATTTCAATCTTACCGACACGGGTGCGGTTAGCGTGAATGGAACGTGGCAGAGAGCTGTAACTCTGCGCGACACGCCTGTGCAATTCAGCCTGCAGTGGGACCGCGCGCAACTCGGCCAAGTTACCAAGCTCGCCTATGGCAAGGACAAGGGCTGGCGCGGGGCGCTCAAGGTTTCTACCACGCTTACGGGTACGCCCGCGAATCTTGCGATCGTAAGTACAGCGTCGGTGGAAGATTTTCGCCGCTATGACATTTTCGGCGGTGGGGATTTGCGGTTGGCGGCACAGTGCAGCGGTCATTACAGTTCGCTGGATCGCGAGTTGTCTGAGGTTGCCTGCAACGCTCCGGTCGGAGATGGCGCCGTTACGGTCACTGGCAGCATGCGGGGTCTTTTCTCGTCACGCGATTACGATCTCACGTTGAACGGCCAGGGTCTACCCATTCAATCGCTGATCGCTTTTGCACGCCATGCCAAACAGGGCATGCCGGATGATCTGATTGCAGCGGGCCGGCTGGATGGGAATGTGCAGCTTCGGCACGCGGCGAATACGCTGTCGAGCGAATGGGAAGGCAGCGGCGAAACTTCCGGCTTCGAGCTGAGATCGAAACTTACCAAGACAGAATTAGTTCTTGGACGAGTTCCGTTCGCGGTGTCTCCGTCAAGTCAGATACCACGCTCGAAGTTGCGAGGAACTGTTGTGTCGCCGGCCGAGGCTCACGTTGAGGTCGGTCCGTTTAATTTGGCAGTTGGCAGGCCGGCGCCTGCAATCGTGCGCGGCTGGGCTTCGCGGTCGGGGTACAGTTTCGTGGTCCAAGGAGATGCGCAGTTGCAGCGTCTGCTGCAGGTTGCGCGCACCATTGGAATCCCTGCTCCGCAGTTGGCCGCCGAAGGGTTGGCCAAAGTCGATCTGCAGATCGCTGGTGGTTGGTCGGGATTCGTAGGGCCGAAAGCTGTGGGGAAGGCGCAACTGCATTCGATCCGCGCAGAGGTGCGCGGGTTGAATGCGCCGCTGGAAATCGCGTCCGCGAACCTTCTTCTGACACTGGATCAAATCGAAGTGCAGAACTTGACCGGTTCGATCGCAGGCACTTCCTGGCGCGGGTCTCTGGAACTTCCACGGCCGTGCGCCGGGCCGGACTCGTGCCCGGTTCGGTTTGATCTGCATGCTGACGAGCTTGCGACGGATCGATTGAGCGCGCTGATTAATCCTCACGTTCGCAAACAGCCGTGGTATCGGTTTCTTTCTTCGCCAGCCGCCGGGGTTCCGTATCTACTCGCGGTACGCGCAACTGGCAAGCTCGTGGCCAATCGCGTGGTGGTTCGTAAACTTGTGGGCAACCGCGTCTCGGCGACCGTGGAACTGAATAAGGGCAAACTGAGGTTGTCCAATTTGCGTGGAGATGTCTTGGGCGGAAAACATGATGGGGAATGGGAAGCGGACTTCACCGTCAAGCCGCCGGAATACAACGGAAACGGATCGATCGATCGAATTGCACTCGCTCAACTTTCCGAAAGCATGAACGATGATTGGATTACAGGATCGGCAACGGCGACGTATCGCGTGAAGGCGTCGGGGATGGACGCTGCGGAATTGTTTGCGTCCGCAACCGGAGCGCTGAAGGTTGAAGCGCGGGACGGCGTGTTGCGCCACTTCGCACTTGGCGAGGGCGCGGGACCGCTGCAGATGCACCGCTTGACGGTTAACTTGTCCCTACGCGATGGCAAGTTTGAAATTCAGGAGAGCAAGTTAGAGACTTCGGCGGGTAGCTACCAGGTCAGCGGCACAGCGTCCCTGACCCGCATTCTGGATCTGCAACTGACGCGCGAAGGATCCCCGGGGTTCAACATCACGGGCACTCTGATGGAACCGCATGTGGCACCAATCGTGACGCCGGAGACGCGAGCTGCGCTCAAACCGCAGGCAAACTGACTTCTCTTACGGCACGTAACCCGCGCCCCGCAAGACTTTCCCAGGCTTAGCGCCCGTCATCTTTCCCTGATCGATCACCGGGGCTCCATTCACCAGCACATATTCCATTCCTTGCGACAACTGATTGGGATTGTCGAACGTAGCCAGATCGCACACGGTTGCCGGATCGAAAACTACCATGTCGGCCCACATGCCCGCCTTCAATACGCCGCGATCGGTCAGACGCATGCGTTGCGCCGGGAGAGCCGAGAACTTCCGAATAGCGTCTTCCAGCGTGAGCTTTTTCTCTTCCCGAACATACTTGCGCAGAATGCGCGGGAACGTGCCATAGGCGCGGGGATGAGGATGTTCCTGGCCCAGGATTCCCTCGGGAGATGTGCCGGAGGAATCGTTGTCGATGGAAACCCACGGCTGCTGGAGGGCGAGAGCAACGTCGAGTTCGGACATTCCGAATACCGCGACCTCGGTGAATGCGTTGTCTTCGATCAGCAGATCAAACAACGCGTCCATGGGATCTTTGTTCCAGATTTTCGCGATGTCCGCGAGCGTCTTTCCTTCCAGCGGAAGAAGCTTCGGGTTCTGAACCACGCCAACTAGAACCGACTCCGGGCCGGGGATTTCCTGCCACTCGTTGTCCCAGCCTTGCGATGGACTCATCATGTCTTTGCGGATGCGGGCGCGCATCGCCCGGTCTTTCAGGCGCTCGATCAGCTTCGCATCGCCGCCATCGTGCGCCCACGGCGGAACAAAGGCTGACATCGTATTGAACCACGCAGTGTAAGCGTAGGTGTTTGCGCTCACGTCGATGCCTTCGGCGCGCGCGGCGTTGATCTTCGCGACCACTTCCGGCATGCGTCCCCAATTCTCTTTGCCGGCAACCTTGATGTGCCAGATCTCGACCGGGATGTGCGCTTCCCTACCAATGCGCAGAGCCTCATCGATGGCGGAAAGAACGGCATCGCTCTCATTGCGCATGTGTGTGGCGTAGATGCCGCCGGATTTCGAAGCTTCTCCGGCCAGCGCGATCAGTTCTTCAGTCTTGGCGTAGGGAGCGGGGGCGTACTCGAGAGCGGTCGAAAGCCCAACTGCACCGTCGCGCATGCCCTCCCGCACCAGCGCTTTCATTTGCTCGAGTTGTTCGGGGTTGGGTTGTATGTCGTCGTCTCCCAACACCATCCGCCGGACTCTGGCTGCGCCCACGTAGCTGGCGAGATTAATTCCCATGCCCTGTTTTTCAAGCCGGGCGAAATACTCGCGGAACGTGCGCCAATCGGGAGTGATCTGGTAATGGGCGTAGGTGGAGCGGTCGGCTTGAATAATCGCATCATTGAGCGGCGCCGCCGATTCGCCTTCGCCGGTGATTTCCGTGGTGATGCCCTGATAGATTTTGGAAGGCAGGCGGGGATCGACCAGGATCGTCAATTCCGATTGGCCGAGCATGTCGACGAATCCGGGCGCAACCACTTTGCCGGCGGCGTCAATGGTTCGTGCGCGTGGCGTGTTCGACAGATTGCCGATGGCTGCGATCTTGCCGTCCCGGATACCGATGTCGCCGGAATACCAGGGCGAACCTGTGCCGTCGATGATGTGGCCGTTAGTGATGACGATGTCGAATGTTTGTAATGGTGGGACGGGCCACACGTAAAAGGCGCTGCCGAGAACGACGAGGATTGCCAAGAAGGTTTGGAAAAAAGCGCGTCGCATCACAAGTTTCTCCGTAATTCCAGTCTCGATTCAGAGTCACGTCCGTGCGGATGCAGTTGGGACCGGTGGTCGCCGACTCAGGCTGAATCCGATCAAAATCCAGATCCCCAGTGCCAGCCATTCATACACGCTGAAATGCCCCGGTATGCCGGGAGCAATTTTCATCAAGATCATGAACAGACCGACCATCACACCAACCACTGCGATAAAACGCTCGCGCGGCGCCGGACCCATCTGGTAATAAGCTGCACAGGCCGCCAGCCATCCTACCGCAGAAGCCACCGAGCCAACCTCAGAAATGGGTACGAGCGCGGCATCGCCGAGAAACATGCATGCCGCGGTGGCCGCTCCAACGCAGAGCACGGCGGTCGATGGCGTTTGATTGCGCGGATGCACGTGCCCGAGACGCCGATCGACCAAACCGCGCCGCCCCACTGCGAACAACAACCGGCTCGCGGCGATAAAGTTTCCGTTGAACACCTTGAAAAGTGAAAGCAGGGCGGCAAAGAGTATGACGCTCACAATCCAGCGCGAACCAACGGCGCGCTCGAACGCGACTGCCGTCATGAACTTTTCATGGGTGAGTTGTTTCCATGGGGCAACGTATCCGACGGCCGCTATCACGACGGTGTAGAACAGAATGCCAACCACGATCGCCATCCAGATGGCTTTGAAGAAACCGCTGGCACGAAATTCAGGGATAGCCTCTTCCGCGCCCTTCACGACCGACTCGAATCCAGTCATGAAGTAAGGCACGATCTGCATCACCAAAATCACGGATATGAACGGACTATGCGTAAACAGCGGCGGGAAATTCCGTGGTGAGCCTTTGCTTACTCCGAACGTCACAAATATTACGAACAGTGCCAGCGTTCCGAAAGCCGTCCAGTTCTGAAACGTGGCGCTCAACCGGATGCCGCGATAATTGAGCAGAGTGAGCAGCCCAGTCAGACTCAGCCCGATCAGCAAGCGCGGCAGGTAAACTGGCTGGCCTGCGATGCGGTAGAGTGCTATCGAATCCAGCGCGGGAAAGATGTAACCGGCAATCTTGCCGACCGCAACCGCTTCCCACGGACACACGATGAAGTACGCGAGGATCATCATCCAGCCCGTGGCAAAGCTGATCGATCGCGGAAAAACTTTGGCGGTGTATGCGACCTCGCCCGCCGCATCAGGCATTGCCGCGACTAGTTGGCCGTACACGTATCCGATTGGCAACAGCAAAGCCCCACCGATCGCAAAGCCAAGGATTGCGCCCAGAACTCCGCCGCGCAACAGCCAGTCATCCATCACGACCAGCCATCCCACACCGACCATCGTGCCCCAGCCCAGGGCAAAATAATCCACCACGCGGAGTTTGCGGGCGAGTGTGATCACGCGGCGCGAATTATAAAGCATTGTGCCCGCTTTCGCGGCCGTCCAATTCCAATGCCAGGGCCAAATCGCTCGGTGTGCTATGTTTGAATCCTGTTGAATTCTTGAACGAGGCGGCTATGCCCCGATACGAATATCGCGTTCTCAATCCGACGCCAGCGGCTGAAAAGACGTTCCTGGCGTGGATTGAACGGCTGGACCAGGAGTTCATCAACCGCGATCCGCGACACCGCAGTGATGTGGTGCGGGAGGCACTGCACGAGCTTTATCTCGGACGTCCTTACGCGGCGCCGAATGCCGGCGCGCCTCTGGCAGAGCAAGTTCTCGTTCACTCTTTCGACCCGCGCAATGCCACGCTGGAGCCCGAAACCTACGGGGATGTGGACGCGGCAAAGTATGCCGAGCGCAAGCCTCTCATCTGGTTCTGGATGATGTATGACCGTTCACCTGCCGGGCTGAATCATTGGCTGGGTCATCGCGTGCGCGCCATGCTGGCGCGGCATGTGCTCAAGTTTTGCGGCAAGAACGTCAAGATATTTCACGGCGTCGAAGTTTCATACGGCTACAACCTGACCATTGAAGACAACTGCACCATCCACAAATATGTGCTGCTGGACGACCGCGGCGAGATCATCATCCACGAGGGTTCATCGGTTTCCGATTATGCCAATGTTTATTCGCATGCTCACGATCTGAACGATGGCATGATCGTAGACAATCACAGAACGGAGATTGGGCCGAAGGCTCGCGTCACCTACCACGCCACGGTTCTGAGCGGCGTGAAAGTGGGCGAGCACGGTATGGTGGGCTCGATGGGCGTGGCCTCGAAAAACGTCGAACCGTTTCACATCGTTGGTGGGATTCCGGCCAAGCCGATCAAAATCAAACCCATCGCGCCGGAAGAACTTCGCGAGGCGTTTGAAAAGCGGTAGTAGGCATGCGCGTTCTTATCATTGGCGGCACGGCCTTCATGGGACCTTGCGTGGTGCGCGCCCTGGTCTCCGCTGGACAGGAAGTCACGATTTTTCACCGGGGCGAGCACGAACCGGAGCTCCCCAGCAGCGTGCGGCATGTGCACAGCCCATCCGCGGCGTTTCCGGTCCTGAATTTTCCAGCCGAACTGATCTCGCGGGAACCCGATGTCGTGCTGCACATGGTCGCGATGGGCCAGCGCGATACCGAGGCCGTGGTGCGGGCGTTCAAAGGCGTAGCCCGGCGTCTGGTCGTCCCCAGCAGCGGCGACGTGTATGGCGCGTACGGGGTCCTGATCGGGAGTGAATCCGATGCTCCGCACGAAGGATTGCTGTGTGAAGATTCGCGTCTACGGAAAAGCCTTTATCCCTATCGCAAAACGGCCAAAGGTCCCGACGACTGGATCTACCACTATGACAAGATTCTGGTGGAGCGAGTCGTGATGAGCGATCCGGAATTGGCAGGCACCATCTTACGCTTACCAGCGGTGTACGGCCCGGGAGACAGCCGCCACGGCTTTTCTGCTCACCTCAAACGTATGGACGATCGTCGCCCCGCAATTCTGTTGGATGAAAATCATGCGCGCTGGCGATGGTCGCATGGCTACGTCGAGAATGTTTCTGCTGCCATCTCGCTCGCAGTTATGGATGATCGCGCCAGCGGACGAATCTACAACGTCGGAGAAGAATCTGTTCCTACGACTGCTGAAAGGGTGCGACATCTGGCGAACCTGGTGAGATGGGAGGGCGAAGTTGTAACCGTTCCCCGGGCATCTCTGCCGCCCCACTTACAAGATGGCTACAACTACTCCGTGGATCTGGCCTACGACACTAGCCGCATCCGCCGCGAACTCGGCTACAAGGAAATGGTTTCAGTGGACGAGGGGCTGCGACGCACGATTGCGTGGGTTCGAGAACATCATCCCTCAACTGATGCTGCACGCCACGACTATGCCGCCGAGGACGCGGCCTTGATAACGGCTAAGACCGCCTGATCTAGCCGGATTCCGGGCGTCGCATGTTAGTATCAAATCCAACGCCTGATGACCCTGCAACACGTTGACATCCTGTTTCAGCTGATCGTTTTTCTGTTCGCGATCAGCGTGCACGAGTCGGCGCACGCCTGGATGGCGAGCCGCCGCGGTGACCCGACCGCACGCATGCTGGGCCGGGTAACGCTGAATCCGATTAAGCACATCGATCCAGTTGGAACCGTGTTGTTGCCAGTTATCGCTGCGCTGACGCACTTCCCGATGATCGGATGGGCGAAGCCAACGCCAGTGGATCCGCGCAATTTCAAGAACCCGGTGGTCGACGATATTCTGACTTCGGTGGTCGGACCAATCAGCAACTTCATTGTCGCGACGGGCGCGGTGCTGGCTTTGATTTTCGTTTCGCTGACCTCGCACCTGGGAGCGGCCATTGTCCACGCCATTCCACTCGTCTATCCAAGCCAACTGGATCTACTGACCAGCCAAACTGACTCGTTTCTGATGCCGGTCAGCCTGCTCTTCTACGAGTTGATGGTGATCAACATCATTCTCGGAGTTTTCAATCTGATTCCAATTCCACCCCTCGATGGCAGCCACGTGTTGCGACATTTTCTGTCCCCTGAGGTGCTGCGGATTTACGATACCGTGGGGATATTTGCGCTCATGGCGCTGGTGTTTCTGGGTGGCGGCCTTTTGGGCAGGCTGATTTTCCCGGTGGTTGGGGCTTTTAACTATCTTCTATTGAGTTTGAGAATCTGATGGCTTCTGGATCGAATCAACGAAAACGCGTGCTCAGCGGGATGCGTCCGACCGGCAAATTGCATCTGGGCAACTATGTCGGCGCGCTGCAGAACTGGGTGGGCATGCAGGATCAGTACGAATGTTTTTTTTGCGTGGTCGACTGGCATGCGCTCACAACCGACTATGCGGACACGTCGCAGGTGAAATCGAACTCCATCGAAGTCCTGCTCGACTGGCTGGCGGCGGGGCTTGATCCGGAGCGCTGCACCATGTTCATGCAGTCGCACGTGCCGCAGCATGCTGAGTTGCATCTGCTGTTTTCCATGATTACGCCGTTGGGATGGCTGGAGCGGGTGCCGACTTACAAGGAGCAGCGGGAAAACATTACGGAGAAAGACCTGAGCACGTACGGCTTTCTCGGATATCCGGTGCTGCAAGCGGCGGACATTCTCATTTACAAGGGCGACTTTGTTCCCGTCGGCGAGGATCAGGTTCCACACGTCGAATTGACTCGCGAGATCGCGCGCCGCTTCAACATGTTTTATAAACGCAACGGTGCGCAGGTCTTGCCGGAGCCACAGCCGCTGCTAACCCGGGCGGCGAAGCTCCCCGGAACCGACGGCCGCAAGATGTCGAAGTCATACGGAAACACCATCATGCTTACCGATCCGGAACCGGTAGTGCGGCAGAAGCTGAAGACGATGGTGACGGATCCCGCGCGGGTTCGCCGCACAGATCCCGGGAACCCCGATGTTTGCCCGGTCGGCGACCTTCACAAGATTTTCAGCAATGCGCCCACGATGACAAAAGTAAACGAAGGCTGCCGCTCGGCCGGGATCGGGTGCATCGAGTGCAAGGGCTGGGCGGCGGATGCTCTGGTTAACATCTTGAATCCCATGCAGGCGCGGAGGAAGAAATATGAAGACAATCCGCGGCTGGCTTGGGATATTCTGGAAGCGGGTTCAGCGCGGGCCGGCAAGGTTGCCAACGCTACGATGAATGAAGTGCGTGATGCCATGGGCATTTCGCTTGAGTACGAAGCGCCGCGTGCGCCTCAGGCAAATTCTTAGCGCACGTGAGTTCAATTAGGATCCGCACGGGAGTGGAAGCCCGCGCCTACATTGGCATGAGCGAAGAAGGAAAAATCGCGTTCGATGGCACGGCAGCGTTGGACCTTGGTCCCACGCTGGTGAATGGTTCTGCGCCGCGCGGAGAAGAGAAATCCCGGAGCGAAGAAAGCGACTTTCCTTTTTCGGTCAGCGTGGGCGATGTCTACGAAGGACCGCTCGACCTGCTGCTTCATTTGATTCGCAAGCAAGATATCGATATCTACGACATTCCGATTGGGAGAATTACCGCGCAGTATCTGGCATACGTGGAAAAACTGCGCGAACTGGATGTGAACGTGGCGGCCGAGTTCATCTACATGGCCGCGGTTTTGATTCACATCAAGTCGAAAATGCTGCTGCCGCGCGATCCTGCCGCTGCTTCCGACGCTCAAGACGATCCACGGACAGAGTTGGTCAATCGATTGATCGAGCATGAAAAGTTCAAGTCAGCGGCGCAGATGCTGATGCAGAAACAGCAGATCGAAGACGCGGTGTGGTCGAACCCGGCGCTGAAAGAGTTCAAGGACGCTGAAGGCACGGAGCCGGAGATGGCAGCGGACGTCATCGACCTGGTAAAGACCTTCCAGCAAATTCTTGATCGCGCCCGCAATCGTCCGATGATTCAGGTGGACGAAGAAACTGTCACCGTCGCGCAGATGATTGAGTATTTGCGGCGGAGGTTAACGCTGGAAGACCGGCCAATCCGATTGAAGCAAATGTTACGCAACGTCGAATCGCGACAGGCTCTGGTCTGCATGTTTCTGGCGTTGCTCGAACTGGTGCGTCTGCAAGCCATCCAACTGCGACAAGATCGTTTGTTCGGGGAAATTGTGCTCCGCAAGCATGTGGGATTTGTGGCGGTCATGGCAGAACAAGCAGCGGTGCGGGACGACTGGAGATAGGCAAAGCAGCTAGGAGCCCATGAGCCTCAAAGCCAAACTCGAAGCCATCATTTACGCGGCGGAAACGCCGGTGACACTCGATCAACTAATCGAATTGGTCAAGGAGTCGGTCGTCAGCGACGGTGCTGCGGACGGTACCGAGGTCAAGTCGCGGGTTCGACTTGCGCTGGAAGAACTGGTTGTCGATTATTATGCTCCCGACCATGGCATCGAGATCCGCCAGGTCGCCGGCGGGTATCGAATGTCGACAAAGCCTGAACATCACGACATTGTGCGTTCCTTTGCCAAGAGCCTTAAGCCGCCAATTCGCCTGTCGTTGCCCGCGCTCGAAACCCTGGCCGTGATTGCGTACAAGCAGCCGGTGACGGTTCCGGAGATCAGCGAAATTCGCGGCGTGGACTCAAGCGGAGTGATTGCGACTTTGCTCGACCGCAAACTGATCACGACTGCCGGTCGCAAGGCGGTGATCGGACGACCGATCCTCTACAAATCCACAAGAGAGTTTCTGCTCCGCTTTGGATTGAAGGATGTCGGTGAACTTCCGAGCATGGAGGAGTTCGAGAAACTGGTGGCAGAATCATTTCAGAGCGACTTGTTACCGGCGGAGAATGAGCTGACGGATGCGACGATCGAACGTGACTCCGCGGTAGAGGCGGACGGCCACGAACGCGCATCTCACGGCGAAGATTCTGGAGCTCAAACCAGCGAAGGCTCCACGCTGGCGACGGTCGAAGAGCATCACTCGGACGAGAGCGATCCGGCCGCTTGAGGCTGCAACTTACCCGACAGGTCTCTTATCCCCGACTGTGAATTCTTATGCCCGCTGAGCGACTACAGAAGATTATTGCCGCTGCCGGAATCGCCTCCCGCCGCAAGGCCGAAGAACTGATTACTGGCGGGCTTGTATCGGTGAACGGGCAGACGATCACAGAACTCGGCAGCAAAGCCGATCCAGAGCACGATCACATTCGAGTAAATGGAAAATTGCTGCACGGCCCCGAACGGCATGTTTACCTGCTGATGAACAAGCCCAAGGGATACGTCACTACGCTGCGCGATCCGGAACGGCGTGCCACGGTCATGGATTTGTTACACGGTGTCGGTGCGCGAGTTTATCCGGTCGGACGTCTTGATTATGCTAGCGAAGGCCTGCTGTTGCTCACCAACGACGGCGCGTTTGCAAATCGGCTGATGAAAGCGGCGTCTCACGTGCCCAAGACTTACATGGTAAAAATAGCTGGCACTCCGACCGGAGACGGCCTGGCCCGCTTGCGGGAAGGCATTTACATTCCGTCAGATCGTGGGAAAAGAGTGAAAACCGCTCCTGCTAGGATTCGCGTGATTCGCGAATCGGCAAACCCATGGTACGAGGTCACGCTGATCGAAGGCAAGAATCGCCAGATTCGGCGCATGTTTGAAGAGATTGGACATCACGTGGAGAAGATCAAGCGGGTGCGATACGGCCCGCTTGAGTTGGACGTGCATCCGGGGAAATTCCGCAAGCTCACGATTGAAGAAGTTGATAAGTTGAAGTCCCTTGCCAGGTAGACGCCGCAGGTGACTCTTCCCCAGGAACATGTAAAGATTAGATAGCCGAAAGATGAGCGACTACAGCCGGTTTGTGCCCGAACACGTACGGAACCTGAGCGGGTACACGCCCGGCAAGTCGCCGCGCCAAGCGCGACAGGAGAGCCATGTGAACTGCATCAAAATGGCGTCGAATGAAAATCCGTTCGGACCTTCGCCAAAAGCCGTGCAGGCGATGCAGGCCGCGCTCGCCGAGAGCAATTTCTATCCTGACAACGATGCGATTGAGCTACGCCAGAAACTGGCCGAGCACCACGACGTTCAGCCGGAGCAAATCGTTCCCACTGCAGGTTCAACGGCATTACTCGGGATTGTTGCGCGCACTTTGCTTTCGCCGGGACTCAACGCGATTACCAGCGAGCGTTCTTTCATCGTGTACCCAATTGCCACGCAAGCGGCGGGAGGAAAACTGATTGAGGTTCCTATGCGGAGCGATGGGTTTGATCTGGATGCAATCGCCGCGACGGTCGATCAGCATACTCGCATCATCTATATTTCCAATCCCAACAATCCGACCGGCACGCTGATTCCCGCGCCCGAGCTCGATCGCTTTTTGGATCGAGTTCCCGAGCATGTGATCGTTATCCTCGACGAGGCATACTACGATTTTGCGCAATATTTTGCGGTTCGTCGCAGCGTGGATTACTCGCATGCTCTGGACTACGTGAACCAGGGCCGCAAAGTAGTCGTGCTGCGAACGTTTTCGAAAGCGCACGGCTTGGCTGGAGTGCGGGTTGGCTACGGGATCGGCCCGACTGAGTTGATGTCGTATTTCGCGCGCATGCGAACGACATTCTCTGTTTCTGTTGTGGCCCAGGCATCTGCCTTGGCGGCGCTTGACGACGAAGCTCACACCCAGAAAACCCTCAAGAACAATGCCGAGCAAGCGGAACGGCTCACTGCCGGGATTGCTGAACTGGGCTATCGCCCGGTTCCAACCTGGGCCAACTTTCTGTATTGCGAACTGGGCGATGACGCTGCGGCAGTCGCCAAACGCCTTCAGGCCGAAGGTGTAATTGTGCGACCGTTGGGTCCCTGGGGTGCGCCAACCGCGATGCGAATCACGATTGGCACACCGGATCAGAATGACTTTTTTCTGAATGCGTTTAAGAAGGTGATGGCGCGAGCGACTGCGCGGTAGCGGTTGTCGCGGGCAGTGTCGATGACCGCAACGCCTCGGGATCCCCGCGTCAGCCTTGTGGCGAGAAAGAGACGTAGCTGGCTACGTCTCTACGACCATCGGCAGGCGTGCTGCTCCGTACAGGCCGGCGTCGCTGCCAAGCGAGGCTCGCGTGATGATGGTCTTCGAGGAGCCTCCCGGGCGCACATTCGCTGAAGCGCCCTCGCGGTTGCCATTTGACGAATCTGGAGCCGTGGCCGCATAGACCATCGAACGCTGATGCAGTTCCTCAAAGATGTACGGCGAAAACACTTCCCAGGCGCCGGAGACTCCACCACCAACCACGTAGATGGGAAGATTTAGTGCGTTTACTAGGTCCGATAGCGCGATGCCCAACATCTTTCCTACCGTCTGGAAGATTCGCTTCGCCTGTTCATCACCTTGAGTCGCCAAGTTGTGAATCACCTTGGCGCTGAAGTCGCCATTCTTCTCCGCAGCGCGTGCAAGACCGGGCGCGTTGCCGCCCGCGATTGCCTCGTGCGCCATCCGCACTACGGCGGTCGCGGAGGCATAGGCCTCCAGACAGCCGCGATTCCCGCAGCCACAGCGTGCGCCCGCTGGCTCGACCGTGATGTGGCCAAACTCATTCGCCATGCCGTTCATGCCGCGCCAAATGCGGCCGCCCAGCACCAGTCCGCCGCCCACGCCCGTTCCGAGGGTGAGCATACCCATGTCGTCAAACTCCCGAGCGGCACCCAGCCACTTCTCACCTAAGGCTGCGGCATTGGCATCGTTTTCCAATATTACTCGCGCGCCAAGCCGCTTCTCAATTTCGGGGCGAGCCGGGTAGTCGGCCCAGTCGGGGAGATTCGGCGACTCGCGAACCATGCCCGTTTCCATGTCAATGATCCCAGGCACACCGATGCCGATCCCGAGTAACAAGCCCGCACCACGAATCTTGGCTGACAGTCCCTGGATCGCCGCGCACATGTCATTTACCACGTGATCGCGGCCAAGCGTAACTTTGGTGTCGAGGACAATTTTTTCCAGGAGCTTTCCTTGCTGGTCGACAGCCGCGATGCGAAGATTTGTGCCACCGAGATCAACGCCGATTGAGTAAGAAGGCATAGATGAGAGTGTCAGATTAACACCGGGGAGACCAATTGCCAATCGCCAAATTACGCAGAAATGCCCAGCAAAATCGTTTTAGTAGCGGCGGACCGGACAACGCTATTTCTGGCACTTGGGACAGTAGTGGCTGCTGCGTCCGGCAATTACGATGCGTTTGATGGGGGTCTTGCAAACCAGGCACGGTTCCCCTTCGCGTCCGTAGACGCGATGCTGCAGTTGGAAGAATCCTTCCTCACCATTTGCATCCACGTAATCGGAAACGGAAGAACCTCCCAGCGCAATGGCTTCTTTGAGCACTTCTTGAATGGAGGCGAAGAGTCGTGGAAGATCCGCACGAGTCAGGGAGGCAGCCCTGCGCCGAGGGCGAATGCCGGCACGAAATAGCGATTCGTCCGCATAAATATTGCCCACGCCTCGCAGCAGCTTTTGGTTCAGCAATGCGCTTTTGATCGGGGTCTTGCGCCCTCGAAATAACTTTATGAACTGCTGCAGCTCGACTTCCAGCGGTTCGGAGCCGGCTGCGTTAAATCCATGGGCCACGCTCAACCGTCCAAAGCGGCGGGGATCCACGAATCGCAATTCCCTGCCCGACGCCAGTCTGGCGACGGCATGCGTGTGCTTCTCCATCGCTTGATCGGAATTGCAGACGAGCATCCGCCCAGTCATGCCGAGATGCACGATCCACTGCGCCGCCTCCGGCGTGGAGCGAGCGCCTGCGCCGGTTGGCTTCGACGATCTACGAGATTTCGATTTGATAGGCGCGGACGCCCGTCCTCCATTTTCCAGTTCGAATACGATGTGCTTCCCTACGCGGTGCACGCCCGCAATCTGCTTGGATTCGAGCGTGGCGACGATCTCGGACGCGCTGGATTTCAACGGTTCGCGCTTCGACCCAAGCCACACCGACTCGATGACGTCCCCCGTAACGCGGCTGGCCAGGCCACGGGCGATGGTTTCAACCTCGGGTAGTTCTGGCATGAAATTAGTTTACAGGCTTTCGGGTGCAGGCTTCAGGTGTCAGGCTTCGGGAAAAACCTGGTCGCCGACACCTGAAGCCTGATGCCCGGAGCCTGGCGCCTAATTGCCATCTCTTGTGCGTCGGGGTTATCATTGCGAGTACACCTCGGTTCCGCCTATATCCTTAGTAATTCAGCGATTGCTTTGTTCATTGCGGGCAATGAGTGTGTGCGACCCTGCATTGCGGCTGGGACGGCCGCGTTATTCATGTTCTAAGGAGTTTGCATTTGAAGAAGGGCAAAGCTGCGGTCATCGTGGGCGCCCAATGGGGCGATGAGGGCAAGGGCAAGATTGTCGATGTGCTCTCGGAAAACTTCTCCGTGGTTGCGCGTTATGCCGGCGGACACAACGCCGGCCACACCGTCATCATCAACGGCAAGAAGTTCGTTCTGCAATTGGTGCCGTGTGGTGTTCTGCGCGCCGGCTGCCGTAGCGTTATCGGCAACGGGGTGGTGCTCGATCCCGTGGCCTTCCTCAAAGAGGTTGCCGCGTTGCGCGAGACCGGCGTCAAGGTGGACGGCAGTTTGTTTGTGAGCAACCGCGCCCACGTGATTCTGCCTTATCACCGCATGATCGAGTTAGCGTCGGAAAACGCGCCAGGACGGGTGAAGATCGGCACAACGTCTCGCGGCATTGGTCCCGCATATGAAGACAAGATGGGACGCCGCGGCCTGCGTGTCGCTGATCTGCTGGATCTCCCATTGTTGAAGACCCACATTCAAAACGCATGCCACGAAAAGAATATGATCGCGCACGCGCTGTTCAACTCGGAGCCGCTCGACGCGGACAAGATGTACGAGGAATATGCCTCGGCCTCGGCGAAGATTGCGCCGTTCGTGTGCGACACGGCTGCGCTGTTGAACAAAGCGCTGGCGCAGGGCGACTCGGTTGTGTTCGAGGGCGCGCAGGGCACGATGCTTGACATTGACCACGGCACGTATCCATTTGTTACTTCATCGAGCGCTACTTCGGGAGGCGCGGTCACGGGAACCGGCGTCGCTCCCACGGCAATCGATAGCGTGATTGGGGTCACCAAGGCCTACTGCACGCGAGTCGGGGGTGGGCCATTCCCCACCGAGGAACTTGGCGCGAACGGAGATATGCTACGCAAACGGGGCAACGAATTTGGCGCGGTGACGGGACGTCCTCGCCGCTGCGGTTGGCTCGACTTGCCTCTCTTGCGTTACGCTGGCATGATTAACGGAATCTCCTGGCTCGTGGTAACCAAGTTGGATGTGCTGGATGAACTGCCGGAGATTCCGGTATGCGTTGGATATAAGATCAACGGCAAAGAAACCGACGAGGCGCCCGCGCAGGACAGCGGCTACGCTCAGATCGAATCTGTCTATCGTAAAATGCCGGGTTGGCGCACGTCGACTCAGGGGATCACGCAACTGGAGAAATTGCCGAAGGCAGCGCGGGAGTATCTGGCCTTCGTGGAGAAGGAAAGCGGGGCGCGCATCGGCATGGTCTCCACCGGGCCGGGACGCGAGGAAACAATATTTCTGGATGAGTTCGCCGCGAAACTTCAGGAGTTGACCGGAACGAAATCCAGGGCGCAGGCAAGAATCTAAGAACGGAGCGAGCGATGGTCGTGTTGGCGGTGACGTGGATGGCGAAGGTCGGTCGTGAAGCCGATGTGATCGGCGTGTTTTCCAAGCTTACCGAAGAATCTCGCAAAGAGCCCGGCTGCGTGGTGTATCAGGTCCACCGACATAAGACCGAGCCGCGCCGATTCTTCATTTATGAACAATACAAAGACGACGCAGCCCTGGAGGCCCATCGCGCTGCGCCCCACTTCCTGCAATACGCGAAAAAAGAACTGCCTAAGCTGGGCGAGAGGATTGAGGGGCACCTGTACGAACCGCTAGGGTAAATCTGCGTGGAACAAGCGCGCGCCCACGCCCGCTTTTTGCGATGAACTTCGACTGCTTCGCGAGCGCCGTCACTTCCCTTTATCCGCCATCAGCACGCCACCCGAAGCATAGCTCTCCTTCGAGACCTCGTGGAAGGTCACCACAATGGCTTCGCGATGAGCCCCTGCTTCTTCCACCATGGCATCCGTGATGCGTTGCGCCAGTTTGCGTTTCTGGTCGACGGTACGACCGGTCAACATCGTGATTTGCACTAGAGGCACGATCTCAGCTTTCCTGAAGCTCGAATCAACTCGCCAACTCGTATCCGGCAAAGAAATAGCTCAACTCGAAGCGGGCGGTGTCGTCGGCATCTGAACCGTGGATGGCATTATGCTCAATGTCGCTCGCCCACTTCTTGCGGATCGTGCCTTCTTCGGCGTTCGCCGGATTCGTGGCACCCATGAGCTTGCGCAGGTCGGCGATAGCATTTTCTTTTTCCAGGGCCAACACGACGATCGGCCCACTCGACATGAACTCGGTGAGTGAACGAAAGAAAGGACGGCTTGCATGCACGGCGTAGAACTGCTCAGCCTGATGTTTCGAGATTTCAAGCATCTTCATGGCCAGTATACGGAAGCCATTTTTCTCGAACTGTTCGATGATGTCGCCAACCGCATTCTTGGCTACCGCGTCCGGTTTGATGATGGTAAAAGTGCGTTGCAGAGTCTTCATAGTTTGGTCGTTTGTCCTTGGTGGTTAGTCGGTTCAATTCTTTTCTTAAGCTTTTGCCGCGATGCCCATCGCCGCCACGACGGTCTGGCCAATTTCAGCCGGCGACTTGGCGACGCGAATGCCTGCCGCTTCCATCGCCTTGATCTTCTCGACGGCAGTTCCTTTCCCGCCCGAGATGATGGCGCCAGCGTGGCCCATGCGGCGTCCCGGCGGCGCGGTTTGACCAGCGATGAATCCGACAACCGGCTTTTTCATGCGAGCCTTCACGTATTCCGCCGCGGTTTCCTCCGCGTTCCCGCCGATTTCACCAATCATCACGACCACTTCGGTTTGGGGATCTTTGTTGAACAGTTCAAGCGCATCCAGGAAGTTGGTGCCAATGATTGGATCACCGCCGATGCCAATCGCCGTGGATTGGCCAATCCCGCGCGTGGTTAACTGATAAACCGCTTCGTAGGTCAACGTGCCTGAGCGCGAAACAATTCCCACCGAGCCCTCGAGATGGATTCGTGCCGGCATGATTCCAATCTTGCACTTGCCGGGAGAAATGATGCCGGGGCAGTTGGGACCGATCAGCCGCGAGCGCCGATCCTGCAGATATTCCCACGCGCGCACCATATCCAGCGTCGGAATGCCTTCGGTGATGCAGACGATCAGTTCGATCTCCGCATCGGCGGCTTCCATGATGGCGTCGGCAGCGAAGGGCGGCGGCACGAAAATAACGGACGCATCTGCCCCTGTCTTGTCGACTGCTTCCTGAACGGTATTAAAGATGGGCCAGCCTTCGTGAGTGGTGCCACCCTTGCCGGGAGTCACTCCGCCGACGATCTTGGTTCCATACTCCGCGCAGGCCTTGGCGTGGAAGGTTCCCTCGCGTCCAGTCAGTCCCTGCACGATAACTCGCGTCGACTTATCAACCAGAATGCTCATAAAATAGTCTCTTCGTAGAGACGTAGCTTGCTAGGTCTTTTTCTTTGAGGCAGTCAGACGCACAGCAAGCTGCGTCTCTACACCCGTCAATCACGCCGCTGCCGCTGCGACCACTTTCTCGGCCGCGTCCTTCATAGTTTCCGCGACGATGAAGTTCAATCCTGATTGCTTCAGGATTTCCCGTCCGCCTTCGACGTTGGTTCCTTCCAGACGCAGCACGATGGGCAACTGTATCTGCGTTTTCCGTGCTGCCTCTACGACCCCCGTGGCCAGCGTGTCCACGCGAAGGATTCCGCCAAAAATATTAATCAGCACGGCCTTCACGCTCTTGTCGCTCAGCAGAATCTCGAAAGCATGGGTAACCTGTTCAGCGTTGGCCCCACCACCGACATCGAGGAAATTCGCCGGCATCCCGCCGGCGTACTTAATGATGTCCATCGTGGCCATGGCCAGCCCCGCACCGTTCACCATGCAACCTACGTTGCCGTCGAGCTTGATGTAATTAAGGCTGTACTTCGAGGCTTCAACCTCGAGCGGATCTTCTTCGCTAATGTCGCGCAGTTCGCGGAGATCGGAATGTCGGAACAGCGCGTTGTCATCGAAATTAATCTTGGCGTCGAGCGCAAACAAGCGGCCGTCGGTGCAACTGATAAACGGATTGATTTCCATCAGCGACGAATCCGTTTCCTGGAATGCTCGAAAGAGCCCAGTCATCAAACGCACAGCGTCGTTAATTTGTGATGGTTTCAGGCCCAGCTTAAATGCCAACTTGCGCGCCTGGAATGCTTCCAGACCCATCCCCGGCTCGATGTGCTCTTTGAGAATGGCATCGGGATTCTCGGCTGCGACCTGTTCGATTTCCATGCCTCCGGCGGCGGATGCCATGAATACCGGCTTCGCTTCAACGCGGTCGATCACGATTCCAAGATACAGTTCTTTCTCGATGGGCAGAGTTTCTTCAATGAGCAGACGGCGCACTACGCGGCCTTCGGGACCGGTCTGATGCGTCACGAGTGTCATGCCTAGAATCCTGGAGGCAAGCTCGGCGGCTTCCGCCACCGACTTCGCGATTTTCACGCCGCCGCCTTTGCCGCGGCCCCCGGCATGGATCTGAGCTTTGACCACTACTCCGCTGGCGCCCGCATCGAACAACTTCTTCGCAGCGGCTTCAGCCTGCTCACGGGTTTCCGCCATTTCGCCGCGGGGCACCGCGACGCCATACTCTTTCAGGATCGCTTTGGCCTGATATTCATGAATTTTCATAACAATTCCAGATTCACAACGACTTCCGGCAGGGCATGCTTGCTGCTTGGAACCGCGGGCGGCAAACAATTGATTCTATCGAAGGGTCGCGCATACGGCAAACGTAACATGTCACAATCGCCGGTAATTTCTGTGCTCAGCGGCTTTCAGTGACCGCAATCATTCATTGGCAAAATGCTAATCTCTAGTGGTACGCCAGTAATCGGCCAATGATCATCGACGCGCTCCACCGCATTGCGAATCATCGCCAATCGCTTTCCCGCGAAGAGGCGCGTGCGATCATGTCGCAAGTGCTGACCGGCAAATGCACGGATGCACAAATTGCGGCCTTACTTGTCGCGCTGCACATGAAGGGCGAGACGGTCGAAGAGATCGTTGGTTTCGCGGAAGCAATCCGCGCTGCCGCGACTCCGCTCGGCCTCCAGTCGACTCACACCGTGGACGTCAGCGGCACCGGACGCGAAGCTCTGGTCGACACCTGCGGCACCGGCGGCGACGCCAGCGGCACCTTCAACATTTCAACTGCGACCGCTCTGGTGGTCGCAGGCGCGGGCGTGCGCGTAGCCAAACACGGAAATCGCAGCGTGACTTCGAAGTGCGGCTCAGCCGACGTGATGGAGGCACTGGGCGTTAACATCACTCTGCCCTCCGATCAGTTAGGCGCCTGTCTTAAAGAAATCGGGATTGCGTTTCTCTTTGCTCCGGCGATGCACTCGGCCATGAAACACGTTCAATCTGCGCGCCGCGAATTGCGCTTGCGCACAGTTTTCAATCTGCTTGGACCGCTCACCAATCCGGCCCACGCCTCGGCTCAGGTAGTTGGCGTATATTCCGCCGCGCTCGTTGAAAAACTGGCGGAAGCGCTTAGCATATTGGGATTGCACCGCGCCCTGGTGGTGCATGGGTTGGACGGATTGGACGAAATCACAATCACCGGGCCTACGCGGATTGCTGAAGTGCGCGAAGGACAAGTTCGCACCTATGAAATCACACCCGAAGAGTTTGGCATGACCCGGGGCACGCTCGACGACATCTCCGGCGGAGACGCCGTCGCCAATGCTGACACTATTCGAGAAATTCTTGCAGGCACAAAATCATCCAGGCGGGATGTGGTTCTGTTGAATGCGGCTGCAGCCCTGGTCGCAGCTGGAAAAGCGGATCACATGGCTGATGCGCTGCCGCTGGCGTCTGAGTCAATCGATTCCGGGGCCGCGGCGCGCAAACTGGAGGCATTGGTACGGTTCACGAGTACGGGCCGCTGATCCGCTACGCGAAGCACGAGCCAGGACGCCCGCGCCTACATTGTCATCAGCTTTTTCAGCCGCTCGATCTGTTGCAGATGATTCCCGCCGTGCGTTGCCAACCTCTCTACGTAGTCCGCCACCTTAACGTCGTGTTTTAGTTCAGGATGGTACGCAGTTTTTTCAAGATCGCCCGGCTTCAGGCGGCGCAACAACTGCACATTGTGATGCCGGTTCAATCCGTAGAGCGCGACCAACTCCGGCGCGGGCGTTTCCATGTACCCAAGGTTTTGCGCCCAGGCGTCCTGATCCATGGGCGCAATCACGGGCTTCTTGTCCGCAAGCATTTGACGCAATCGGTGCGCGTAGACGATCTCAATGTCCGCAAGATGCCCGAGAATTTCTAGGATGCACCATTTATCCGGGGATGGTTTGTAGCGCAGGCTTTTGTCGGGCAGCCCCGAAACTGCGGTCGCGACTTGCTTGGGACTTTTCTCTGCTGCGTCAAGATATTTCTTCAGCTCAGCATCGGTCATAGAACGCTCCCGTAGACAATGATAATCACTTCGCCGCGTCTGCCTGCGGAACTTTGAATACATTGTTGCTAATGTCACTTTCCGGCACACTGCCGTCATTCACGACGACTTCCAGTGGTATCGAGGCAGTCTGGACGCGAACAGCGGCCTTAGACTTTGCGCGTACTTCAAGGCGCTTAGTGATTTCTCCGCTCTCCATTCGCAGAATCACCGGCACCTCCGCGCCGGCGTCCCCAAGATTCTCGATGGTTACGGTTATCATGTAGCCGCCATCTACGATAGGGCGTGGGTAGACAGAATCCACGCGGAAATCCGGCAGCCCACGGTCACGATAAACCCAATCGTCGAAAAACCACTGTAAGTCGCGGTGGGTCTCTTTTTCAATCATGCGCTGCATATAATTGCCGTCCTTGTCTTCGGACGAGTGGTAACTGAGCAGGGCCCCCGATAGAGCATCCCCTAACATGTCTTTCAACATCCACCAAATGTCCATGGCTTTGGTTTGCAGGTATAAGTCATCGGGCGCATTGATTAATGAGTGGGCTGTTTCACGGTCGGCGGCGGGTTTCGCTTTCTCAGCTTCAACCAGCGGTGCCCTATGCGTATTCAGGTAGTCGAGCGCCGCCTGCCGGCCGTCGTCATCCGCAATGAACGCGGCTTGCGTGTAATGCGCAAGACCTTCCTGGATCCAAGCTCTCGGGGATAACACCGCATGGCGGGCCTTCGCGTAAACAATGTCTAGCACTCCATCATTGGCTATCGGTGATTTAAGGGGGCAGAGCAACATTCCTTCGCTAACAAATGATGCTGCGTCGGGATCGGGCAGACCTAAAATCTCCAGACTGCCCGAACCGCCACCTAATGGAGGAATGGGAATATCGATGTTGGCTGCGACTTCGGCGTACTCCTTCGCTCCATTTTCCTGACCCGGCAAATACTGAATGGTCAGCAGATCGTTAGGCGCGAGCTTCTGGTAATTGGCAATCACAAAAGTGGGCACGCTTACTCCCAAATTGGCCGCGCTGAAAACGCCGACTTTGACGATGCCGGGTTGCTTGCTCACCAAACCCGCGTCGGGCGTGCCCGTAAAAAATATCGGTGCGTCAATGGTTGATTCAAAGATTAGTGACATCGTGCCAGAAGCAAATCGCGCCTTCCATCGGCCCACGGTCTCCGCTACGCTGTTCCCGTCCGACAAGTTTGCCGCTTCCGTCGCCACCGGATACCACGCCACGTATCCAACTCCGCGCACAGCGGTAAACGATTTGCTGATCTGGTCCCAATCAGTGTGCTTTGCCTTGTCCTCGGGCACGCCGATTCGCGTGAGGCGGGTGGCATCAAGCGGAATGACGCCTTCGTATCCAACGTCCACTTCGATCGTTCCCTTCGGGGGAACTTCGCGGGGCAAGGTCACAATAGCTTCGGAAAGCGCCCCGGTGTGATCGATGTCGGAGGTGTATTCGTGAGTGACAAACTCCACGGCTTCGCCGCCAATCTGGATCGATCTCCAATTCAGCGTGGACGAAATTTGTAGCGCGACATTTTTCTGGAACGCAGTTGAGTCGTTTCGCAGCGTAATTTTGCCGCGTACACCCAAACGTTGCTGCTCCGGCTCGATCCGCACATTCAGATCGTACTTGGTGAAAGTGAAAGCCTCGCGATCGAGAGCGGTGCCCGGAACGACCAGACCACAGAAGACGCACAAAACGACGAGCAGCTTCATGCCGACTTCTTTCTCCGCTGCCGCACAATCTCGTACAGCATCACGCCCGCCGCAACGGAAACATTCAGCGACGGCACCTTCCCCAGCATCGGAATCGAAACCAGGAAATCGCATTTCCTGGCTACCAGATCGTGCAGACCTTTGCCCTCCGCGCCCAGCACAATAGCGCAGTCCATGTTGTAGTCGAGCGAGTCGTACAATTGCTCGCCGCGTTCATCGAGGCCGACCACCCACAGATTTTGCGCCTTCAATTCTTCCAGGGTGCGGGCGATGTTCGTTACTTTTGCGATGGGCAAGTGCTCGCTTGCGCCCGCCGAAGTCTTGGTCACGATCGCCGTCACTCCCGCGGCGCGGCGCTCAGGAATCACAACTCCGTCCGCGCCTGCCGCATCGGCAGTGCGCAGAATCGCGCCCAGGTTGTGCGGGTCCTCGACGCCATCGAGCACAACCATGAGCGAATATTGCCCACGCTTGGCAGCAACTACATCCTCGAGATCGTTGTACTGCTTTGCCGAGGTGACGGCGACAACGCCCTGGTGCGCGTTGTTGCCGGCCATGTGATCGAGTTCTTCCCTCGGCACAAAGCGCACGGCCACTCCTTGCCGGCGGCATTCATCGACCACGTGCTTTAGACGAAGGTCATGACGCTCCTTCGCGACTCCCACCCAGGCAAAGGTTCGTCCGCGCGCCTTCAGCGCTTCGGCGACAGCGTTAATACCGTAGATATAATTCATGCCCTCGTAGTTTAATGCAGTGAGCACCGTTCGAGTCTTAGTTCGCTAAACTGAATGCATGTTCAGAACCAGATTTAAGAAGGAAATCGTTGCCGAGTTCCTGCCGCCGGTTCGTGCGAACAGGCAACAAAAAGCGATTATCCTCTGCGATGGCATGCCTTCGATTCCCAGAAAACAATCGCTGGTCGAGTTTTTATCGGGTAAAGGGTATTGGGTTTTTTATCCCAGATGGCGCGGAGCATGGGAAAGTAGCGGGCAATTTCTCGAACGTTCTCCGCATGAGGACATTCTCGACATCGTCGGCGAACTGCCCAAAGGATTCCGGGAGCTGGCGTTTGGACGAAAATTTCGTTGTTCGCCCGATAAGATCTTCGTTATCGGCGGAAGTTTCGGTGGCGCCGCTGCCATTCTTTCTTCGATGGACCCGCGTATCACCAAAGTGATTGCCAATTGTCCGGTCGTGGATTGGACCATCTTGCGCGAAGAGCAAAAGAAGGAAACTTCGAACCGAAGTTACCCGGCATACATCCGCGCCGCGTTCGGCGACGGATATCGACTCTCCGCGAAGAACTGGAACAAACTGCATACCGGCGTGTTCTACAATCCCGCGCATCATGTGCAGGACCTCACTGCTTCCAAGATATTGATGTTTCACGCCAAGGACGATCCCTACATTCCATGGAAGATTGTCGCCGATTTTGCCAGGCGCGCTGGCATACGACTCAAACTTCTCTCGCGAGGCGGGCATCTCAGGACCGAGTCTGTTGTGCAAAAATATTGGCCCCAGATTGAGAAGTTTTTTGATTCGTAACCTTCTACGCTGGCGTGTGCTGCGAAGCCTTGCTCTGCGTCGTCGCATCTAAACGGTGTTCACCGAATGCTAGACTGAAACGTGGAGGCAGGGTTGCACGACGTTTACATTCTTTCGGCCGTACGCACGCCCATCGGCAAGTTCGGAGGCTCGTTAGCGTCGATGACGGCCGCGGACATGGGAGTCGTTGCGGCCAAAGCCGCGATGGATCGCGCTGCGGTTCGTCCGGATCAGATCGAGGAAATAATCTTCGGCAACGCCCGTCAGGCCGGCGGAGGCCCGAATCCTGCCCGGCAGATCTCCATTCGTAGCGGCATTCCGCAGGAAGCTCCGGCTTACACCGTAAATAAGGCTTGCGCCTCGGGACTAAAATCCATCGCGCTAGGGTTTCAGGAAATCGCGACCGGAAATCTCGATTGCGTGCTGGCGGGCGGCACAGAATCCATGTCTCGCCTGCCCTACTACCTTGACGGCGCCCGTTGGGGCTATCGCTTGGGCAATCAGGAACTTGTCGACGGCATGTACCGCGACGGCTTTTTCTGTCCCCTGGCGAAAATGTTGATGGGAGAAACTGCCGAAATGCTGGCCGAGCAGTACAAGATTACTCGCGAAGAGCAGGATGAATTTGCTCTCTGCTCGCAGACCCGCGCCGCTGCAGCCGTCGATGCCACGCGATTTGATAACGAACTCGCGCCGATCACTCTTGAGAGCAAGAAAGGTCCGCAAACTTTCAGCCGCGACGAACATCTTTTCCTGGGAGCGACAATGGAGAAGATGGCCAAGCTTTCTCCCGTGTTCTCAAGAACTGGAACGATCACGGCAGGCAATTCCTCCGGCATCACGGATGGCGCTGCCGCGGTTGTGCTCGCCGGCGAAGACTTCGCCAAGAAAAATAATCTCAAGCCGCTCGCCCGCATCCTGGCCGTAACTTCGGTGGGCGTTGACCCGCGCATCATGGGCATCGGTCCAGTGCCGGCCTTGCGCAAGATGGAGCAAAAGCATCAACTTCGTTTGTCGGACTTCGATTTGATCGAACTCAATGAAGCCTTCGCCGCACAAGTCCTGGCTTGCGACCGGGAGTTGCATCTTGATCGCTCGAAACTCAACGTGAACGGTGGCGCGATTGCGCTTGGCCATCCCATCGGCTGCACGGGAACGCGGATTACGGTCACTCTGCTCCACGAAATGCTCAGGCGCAAAGCCAAACGCGGCGTCGCGACACTGTGCGTGAGTGGCGGCCTGGGTATGGCTCTGGCACTGGAGAATGTGGCATGAGCCCTGGACCCGCCGGCTCCTTGTTAAAGTCCAAGCACCTGTAAATACGTGGTTTAGTTCCAACTGTTGGATGTTCGCCTTGAGCCTGCATCTTTTTCCTCGCTTCGCCCGTATATCCGGTAGCATGAACGCCGCAGCTTGCTATTTCGTGACTGGCATGGAAGCAGAGACGAGCGCGATCGCCCGTGGTCTTCGACGCCGTGATCCCGACTTGCTCGACCGTTTGATCGAGCAGTATCAGCATCGTCTGCTGCGCTACCTGATCTATCTGACCAGCAATCGCGAACTCGCCGAAGATATGTTTCAGGAAACCTGGATTCGAGTGCTCGAGCGCGGCCACCAATACGATCCCAAGTATGAATTCAGCACGTGGCTGTTTTCCATTGCGCGCCATCTCACGGTGGATTATCTGCGCAAGAAGAAGCCAGCCAGCCTCGATGGACTGCTGGATGAGGAAGAAGGAGTTTCTCTGGATCCGCCGGACCTTCGGCCGTCAGCCCTGGAACTGATTGCCCAACACGAGCAGGCGGAAGCGATCAATTCCGCACTGGTCGGCATTCCGGCTGAATACCGCGAAGCCATCGTGTTGCGTTTTCAGGAAGGTCTGGCGTTAGATGAAATTGCAGCTATCACAGGCGCGCCCTTGGGCACGGTCAAATCGCGGCTCTATCGCGGGTTGACCGCGCTCTTGCCACGGCTGAAAGGAGCACAAGCGTGAGCCGTGATCCACATCAACAAGCGCGCGAGTTAATTGCATGCGGTCAACAGGACCTCTCAGATTCTGAGCAAACATGGTTGCGCACCCACCTCGACGGATGCGCGGCCTGCCGCGATTATGCTGAGACTGCGGGGCAGGTTGTCCGCTCGCTGCGCTCCGTTCCGGTCGCCGCCGATCTGGGCCTGGTGCGGACAACCCAGATGCGAGTGCGTTTACACGCCAATCAACTGCGGCAAAAGCAAGAACGCATGTGGCTGGTGATTATGTCTTGCGTGATAGTAGGCCTTTCCGCCGCCATCAGCACGCCATTCTTGTGGCGTGGTTTCGAGTGGCTGGGCGAGTGGGCGCGAGTTTCAAGCCCGGTTTGGCAAGTGGGCTTCATGGTTTTTTGGATTTCGCCAGCCCTTGCGGTCAGCCTGATTTTTCTGGCTCGTGGGGTTCATTTGGCCGACACCAATGGTACGTCGCGAGGCTGAGGAGTAGAGAGGAAGATTCATTATGCAGGTAAAAAGCGACATACGAACCCAGTTTTCGGAGGAACTCCGTCTTATCCCCAGGTGGGCGTACGCCGGGGCTATCTTGATCTTTGTTGGCGTGCAAATCCTGTTCGCCACCTTGGTGGCGATTCAGAAGGATGCTCCGTCGCCGCCTGTCCGGACTCTTCTTGGTGTTTTTGCCGGAACCATATTCGGCTGCTATTTCTTGCTGATCGTCTACGTCAACCGCGATTCCGCGCGCCGCGGTATGAACCGGATCCTGTGGACCGTGATTGCGTGTGTGATTACTCACGGTCTCGGCATCATCCTGTATCTGGTTCTGCGGCAACCGTTGCTCAGTCGCTGCCCGCATTGTGACTCCATTGTGCAGGCCGGATTCAACTACTGCCCGAAATGCAATCATCAGTTGCATCCCAGTTGCCCGCATTGCCAGCATACAGTTCAGGGGAATGACGTTTACTGTCCGAATTGCGGGGGCGCGCTGGCGACTGCAAACGCCCTACTCTCCCCCTCGGAAACAGCAGCGAGGCATTAGGCTCATACTTTCGATTCGAGACGTGGGTTGCGTCCGCGCCGGTAGCGCTCCTATACTTCTAAGTAGCGTAACGGAGCCTTCATGTCGCTATCGGCTGTAATCGTGGACGACGAGCAATTGGCTCGCGACGAGCTTGCTTTCCTGCTGAAGAATGTTGGCGATGTCGACGTGGTCGCCCAAGGCAAGAATGGCGTCGAAGCCGTCAACCTGATCCGCGAGCATAGTCCCGACCTGGTTTTCCTCGATGTGCAAATGCCCGGCCTTGATGGTTTTGGCGTAATCAAGAAGCTCATGGATCGCAAAGTTCTCCTGCCGAAAATCGTCTTTTCCACCGCCTTCGACCAGTATGCTGTCAAGGCATTTGAGGTGAACGCGGTCGACTATCTGCTCAAGCCTTTTGACAAGAAGCGCGTGGCCCAGTCGGTAGAGAGAGCACGAGCCAAAATCGAAGGCAGCGGTTCATCGTCCGAGAAATTAAACACCCTGATGCGCATGCTGGAGTCCCAGAAGCCGCAGACCTCTAAGATTCTGCTGAAGGCCGCCGGCCGATTGTTCCTGGTGAGTCAGAAAGACATCTGCTTTGCTTCCATTGAGGACGGAATTATTACTGTGGTGACGAGCGGTCCCAACGGCATGGAAGGACAATCAAACTGCCGGACGCTCGAGGAACTGCTGGATAGCCTCGACCCCAATCTCTTCTGGCGAGCCCACCGTTCGTTCCTGGTAAACATTAACCGGATCAAGGAAGTCGTTCCCTGGTTCAAGAGTTCCTATCAGCTGCGTCTTGACGACAAGAAACAAACTGAGATCCCGGTCAGCCGAGCCCAAACCAAACGGCTGAGGGAACTCTTCGGGCTGTAGGCTTCTCGTTACTTCAGGTAAGACTTCACCATCGAGATCACTTCCTCGGCAGCCAAAGTTTGTCCGGCATTGGATTTTTTTCCGCTGAGCACATGGTTGCGGATGTGGCCTTCCAAAAGCTCGGCCATCAGACTATTCATCGCTCCCCTCGCGGCGCTCATAAGCTGCAGAACCTCTGAGCAGTCGCGCTCTTCCGCGAGAGCCCGTGCGAGCGCTTCCACCTGACCGTGGATACGCTTAGCCCTCAGAACCAACTTTTCTTTGTTCTTGATTGTGTGACTCATTATCTATACTATACCCCGTATGGTATAATTATTTTCCTCAAATAGATCTCAGCCCGGAGAATTCTGTGAGTATCCCACAATCCGTCGAGAAACTCGAACCGAAAGTCTCTTTGTCCGCGGAAAGCGAGAACTCCGCTCGACAGATAAGCCGCAACGAAACAGCGCACCATTCAGAACCACCCGAGCACAATTTGGAATACGTTGAGCTGCTGCGGATTGCCGTTGTGGCACTGGCTGCTGCCGCAGTCTGGTTTCGCGTATGGGAACCTTTTTCCCGAGTCAGCGTCATCGGCATTCTAGCCGCTCTGATTGGCGGATATCCGATATTCAAGGAAGCCTTCGAGAACGTCGTCGAACGGAAGATGACGATGGAGCTCTCGATGACCATCGCCCTTCTTTCGGCCTTGGCCATTGGTGAATTCTTCACTGCTCTGGTCATCACTGCCTTCGTGCTGGCGGCCGAGGTCCTGGAAGGGCTTACCGTCGGACGAGGCCGGCGCGCCATCCAAGACCTGCTGGATTTCCTCCCCCGAATCGTTTCTGTCCGGCGCGATAGCGAAGTGGTTGAAATGCCCGCCGAGAATCTTCAATTAAGGGACGTGGTAATCGTCAAGCCGGGCGGGCGTATCCCGGTCGACGGCCTGGTGCTGAGCGGTCGATCTTTCGTGGAGCAGGCAGCCATCACGGGCGAGGCAATGCCGGTTGAGAAATCGCCTGGAAGTGCGGTCTACGCAGGAACCATCAATCAATCGGGAGCCTTGGAAGTCAGAGCGGAGAAATTAGGACGCGACACGACGTTCGGGAGGATTATCGAAGCCGTCGAACGTGCTGAGAAATCGCGGGCTCCGATTCAGAAGACAGCCGACCGTCTCGCCGGCTACCTGGTGTACTTCGCCCTGGGCGCTGCGATTTTAACTTTCATCATCACTCACAATGTGCGCTCGACGATTTCAGTTGTAATCGTCGCCGGAGCCTGCGGCATCGCAGCGGGAACGCCTCTCGCCATTTTGGGAGCCATCGGCCGGGCCGCCCATCAGGGCGTGATTATTAAGGGCGGCCTCTACCTGGAAGCACTTGCCGAAGTCGACACTGTGCTGCTCGACAAAACCGGCACACTGACTTTCGGAACACCTCAAATCCGGGAGGTAGTGTCAGCCGACGGTTTTACCGAGCAAGATATTCTGGCCGCCGCTGGAATCGCGGAACGCAAGTCTGAGCATCCCCTCGCCAAAGCGATTATTGCGCGCGCGACCGATCTGGCTCTACCGGCGGATGAACCCGATCAGTTTGCTTACGCGCCCGGAAAAGGCGTTACTGCGAATTACCGCGGAGAAGAAATCGTCGTCGGCAGCCGTAGCCTCCTTATGGAACGAGGTTTGAAAAGGATTCTGCCTGCCAACGGTCAAGGCGCTGGCGGAGTTTCCGAAGTCTATGTCGCCCGCGGTGGGCAGGTGCTGGGCACAATCCGGATTGCCGATGTCCTGCGCCCCGAGGCCAAAAGTGCGGTTGCCGCAATGCGAGCGATGGGACTGAAGACGATCTTGCTCAGCGGGGACGCACAGCCAGTAACTACGTTGGTGGGTCGTGACCTCGGCGTCGACGAAGCTGTAGGAGAACTTCTGCCAGATCAGAAAGCGCGTTGGGTCACCGAGCTTCGCGGAAAGAATCGCAAAGTCGCGATGGTCGGGGACGGCATCAACGATGCGCCGGCGCTGGTTCAGGCCAACGTTGGAGTTGCCATGGGATCGGGCACGGACGTCGCCCGGGAAAGCGCCGACGTCATCTTGATTGGAAGCGATCTCGCTAAGTTTGTCGAAGCATTGCGGATTGCGCGGCGCTGTCGCGGCATCATCATGCAAAACTTCACTGGCACGCTGGTAGTGGACAGCATAGGGGTCGGAATGGCGGCTTGCGGCCTTCTAAATCCGCTGCTGGCGGCTTTCATTCATGTCACCTCGGAGCTGGCGTTCATTCTGAATTCCACCAGATTGCTGCCGCGGGAGTCTTCAGTATGAACGCGCACCGAGAATACCCCCTCGAAACGAAGCGCCTCGTGATCGGGCAGGTCACGATCTGCCGGGGCTGTTGTTGCGGCAACACGGAAAATGGGCAGCCGAAAGTTCCGGTTGAATGGCTTAAGAGCGAATGGCGGAAGCGTGGACTGTTGAAGCGAGTCCAGTTAACCATCAGCGGTTGTGTCGGGCCATGCGACGTGCCCAATGTGGTTGTGATCACTAGCTCATCCGGCACGGAGTGGTTAGGGAATATCGACAAGGTTGAGCAATATCGCAGCCTGCTGGAATGGGCTGTCCGGTGCAGGGATGCAGGCGAGATGTTGGTTCTGCCGTCCGAGTTTCACCGCTGTAGAATCAGTCCCTTTGTTGTTAGAGCGCAAAGTGCATTTGTTTCGCGTTCGTTCAAGAGTAAAGATTCGCGTGAAGCTGCCATGAATGAAAGCCCAGTTTGAGACTGCCTGACATGCGGAAAGCGTCGCGACCTAACCTCGGAAATCCACATCGAGCAACCGTTGCGCAGTCTCGTGTCCTTCTTGACGAGGTGAGGCGCAGCGGCTTGGCGGCGATCTTCGCGAGAAACCACAATCGGAGAAAAAGCACGCAGGGTCGACGAGAAACGATTCAACTCCTCCTGATCATTTTGAGCTCCATCGTTGCTGCAATAGCAGGTCTTTACGCAGGCGTCACGTCTTCCCATCACCATGAGCACTAGCTTTGCATAACAGAAACACTGATGGCGTGTGATCGCAAATTCGTCTTGGGCGGCCGCACGGAACCACGGCCGAAAGCTGGATTACCAGTTGTTCGACTTTTCGTGAACAACCGCGATTGCAGAATCAGGCATCATAATTGCATCCGCTTCCTGTTTCGGTGTAGATTCATTTAGCTGCTGTAGGTTCGCTTGCATGCGGTCGATCTCGAAATCGATAGC